>NZ_KV813811.1:12863-111613 GCF_001813725.1 Rothia sp. HMSC072B04
GTGGCTTTTCGAAACACATGTGGCTTCTCAGCTATCGGGTTCTTCCCTTCGGATGGTTATTCTTCAAGTTTTTAGCCAGCCTTCTATTCACACTTCACCCCGATATAAGGAATACACTTCCATGACTTCCAATCTTTTGACCCGCCGCGCGATGCTGAGCGGCGGGGCGTTGCTGGGCATGAGTGCTCTGCTTTCTGCGTGCGGCCAGCAGGCAAATAACGAGGCGGCAGCCACCGCATCCACCGCACCGAGCGAGACCACTTCAGCCACCGGCGGTGAGTCGCCCACAGCGAGCGCTACTCCATCCACTATCCGCGGCTATTCCGGCGGCTCGAAGGCACCTGATGGTGAGTACCGCAAAGCAGACGGCTACGGCCCTGCGCAGAATGTTCCTCTTCCGAAAGCCGAGCCGCAACAGTACCCCGAAACTACGCAGGGCCTCTACCGAATGATGAAGGACTGGGTGGTTGCCCATAACTATGCAATTCAGACTGGCGACTGTTCCTATGCATTCAAGTATGTAACAGAGGATGCTGAAGAATATGGGTTCTACGAATATCTTGAAGAGATGTACTCCCATGGAGGCTGGGTCGCCGATGGACTAGATATTTTTATCAGTATTCCGTTAATTTACAACCTTATTCCTACTTTCTATTTTATTTTTCTAACAAATAAGATTATAATAAGGAGTGTTTATTTTCGGAGGTTTTTATGTCATTTCTATCAAAAAATTGGGCAGGACTGTCAGTCTGTCTGATCATTTCTATCATCTCTTGGGTTTTAGGAGGATTTCTGCCTGTTGTGGGAGCACCTGTTTTCGCCATTTTTATCGGAATGATTCTCCATCCCTTTCTCACTTCCTATACACAACTGGATGCCGGTTTGACTTACAGCTCCAAAAAATTGCTTCAGTATGCTGTTATTTTGCTTGGGTTTGGACTCAGTATCTCACAAGTTTTCGCAGTTGGAACATCTTCCCTTCCTGTCATCATTTCGACCATTTCTATCGCTTTAATTATTGCTTTCTTTTTCCAACGCTTTTTTAACCTTGATACAAAGCTAGCTACCTTGATTGGAGTTGGATCTTCTATCTGTGGCGGTTCTGCCATTGCAGCGACTGCTCCTGTTATTCACGCCAAGGAAAAAGAAGTAGCCCAAGCCATTTCTGTTATCTTTTTCTTCAATGTCTTGGCAGCTCTTATCTTTCCGACTCTAGGTTCTTGGCTCCATCTTTCCAACGAAGGTTTTGCTCTCTTTGCGGGTACTGCGGTCAACGATACTTCCTCTGTGACAGCTACTGCTAGTGCCTGGGATAGTCTTTACAATGCAAACACTCTTGAGCCTGCAACTATTGTCAAACTGACACGCACTCTAGCTATTATCCCTATCGTTCTCTTCCTCTCCTATTGGCAAAGCCGTCAACAAGGCGACAACCAAGGAGTGAAGCTTAAAAAAATCTTCCCCGTTTTCATTCTCTACTTTATCCTAGCTTCTCTGCTAACTACTCTTCTCACATCTTTCGGTGTCAGCACTAACTTCTTTTCACCTCTCAAACAACTCTCCATATTCCTCATCATCATGGCTATGAGTGCTATTGGTCTCAAAACCAACCTCATTGCTATGATCAAATCCAGTGGAAAATCCATTCTTCTTGGAGCCCTTTGCTGGATTGCTATCATCCTGACTAGTCTTGGCATGCAATTACTCATCGGTATTTACTAAGAAAAAGGGAGCCTAAAGGCTACCTCAGAACGTAGACAAATCAGATGGATTTTGGACTGTCGTTGGCTCGCTTTCTCAAGAGCAGCTGAAGGAAAAAGGGCTACTGAAATAACCCCATAACCATTGAGAAGCCACATGTGTTTCGAGAAGCCACCATTATTGTGGCTTTTCGAAACACATGTGGCTTCTCGGCGTATAGGTATCGGCGCATGGGTATCAGCGCATAGGTATCCGCGCATGGTGACTTCCGTAAAATGGTTGTATGGCTAAGAAAACTAAAGGTAAGAAGAGCGGCGCAGCAACCGCCGCCGTAGCACTGCTGACCGAGACGAACACCCCCTTCCAGATGCGCGAATACGAGCATGTTGAGGGCGTCACCTCCTTCGGTGAAGAGGCCGCGAAGAACCTCGGCGCCTCCGAGGAGCAGGTGTTCAAGACCCTGCTGATCGTGCACGAGAAGGATTTCGCCGTCGCAATCGTGCCGGTCTCTGGCAAGCTGAACATTAAGGCTGCCGCCGCTGCCCTGGGCTGGAAGAGCGCCTCCATGTGCGACCCGAAGGTCGCTGAGCGCCGCACCGGCTACGTAGTGGGCGGTATTTCTCCGCTGGGCCAGAAGACCCCCTCCCCCACCCTGCTTGATGAGTCTGCGCAGCTTTTTGACACGATCATGGTCTCTGGCGGTAAGCGCGGCCTGGACGTTGAGCTCGCCCCGGACGACCTGCTGAAGCTCACCAACGGCAAGTACGCTGACATCCGTGCTTAGTCCGCGCGTAGCGGGAATAATCCGCCCGGCCGCGGCGTTACATATGCCGTAAGAGCCTGGGCATGAGAGCAAACTGAAGGAGTCATGATGGGCAATTCGCTACCCGGCGTGGGTGCTATCGCCAAGAACTGGCGTGAAGTGCTCAAGCCTGAAGAGTACGCTGTTCTGCGTGAGGGCGGCACCGAGCGCGCGTTCACGGGCGAGTACTGGAACACTCACACGGAGGGTGTGTATTCTTGCCGTGCCTGCGGTACGGAGCTGTTCCGTTCCGATCAGAAGTTCGATTCGCATTGTGGTTGGCCGTCGTTTTTCGCGCCGCTGGCTGAGGACCGTGTGCGTTACTTGGAGGACACGACCTTCGGTATGCGCCGCGTGGAGGTGCGTTGCGCCGCCTGCGATTCGCACCTGGGTCACGTGTTTGAGGGTGAGGGCTACCCGACTCCCACGGATTTGCGGTATTGCATTAATTCGGTGTGCTTGACGCTGGCCCCCGCGGGTGAAGCCGCGGCTAATAAAGCACAGCCGGGTGAAGCACAGCCCGGTGATACCCCAGCTGACGAGGCGGAATCCGCCGAATAAACCCCGGCGATACCCCCCCCAGCAGGCACGCAGGTGAACCCCTTATTGTGAGTCTCTCTAAATTCGAGGCTTTAAGCTCGGGCGGGTAGAATGGCGTAGTGCCTTCGCGGGCACGTCACCCCGCCCGGGCTCATGTTTGCTCGGGCGTACGCCTACCCGGGCATCTGGCGCATCGTATGGGCGCGTCGAACCAGACAGAGGAAAAGGATTGAGTGCATGAGTACCGCAGCTGAACAGAATGCCGCAGGCACCCCTCAGCTGACCCTTAACGGTATCGAAGTTCCGGACGTTGTTCCTCTGGAGACCCCTTCCGCACCGATTCCGACTCTCATCACCACTGAGAGCGGTCTGCGTCGTGCCGCTGAGCAGTTGGCGGCGGCGTCCGGCCCGGTGGCTGTTGATACGGAGCGTGCCCAGGGCATCCGCTACGGTTCGCGTGCTTTTTTGGTGCAGCTTAAGCGTGAAGATCAGTTGTACCTGATTGACCCTGAGGCGTTTAAGGATTTGCGCATTATTAACGATGCTTTGGCGGATGCTGAGTGGGTTATTCACGCCGCGATTCAGGACTTCCCGAGCCTGGACATGCTCGGTATGCGCCCGAACCGTCTGTTTGATACGGAGCTGGGTGCGCGTCTTGCCGGTCTGGAGCGCGTGAACCTGGGTGCGACCGTTGAGGAGCTGCTCGGCTATAAGCTGGCGAAGAAGCACTCGAAGGAAGACTGGTCGCGCCGCCCCCTGCCGGAGTCTTGGCTGAACTATGCGCTGCTGGACGTTGACGTGCTCATTGATTTGCGTGACGCGTTGGAGGAGCTGCTCCGCCAGCAGGGTAAGCTGCAGTACGCCCTGGAGGAGTTTGAGTACCTGTGCAAGACCCCGGTGAAGGATCCTGCGGATCAGCCGGAGCGTTGGCGTAAGACGAAGGGCCGCACGATGTTGCGTTCGGTCAAGCAGCTGACGGCACTGCGTAACCTGTGGGTTGAGCGTGACTCGCTGGCACGTAAGAAGGACGTCGACGCGAAGCGTCTGCTACCTGATTCTGCGATTGTGGAGGCGGCACGCACCATGCCGCGTAACGTGCCCGCTATCATGTCGATTCCTGGTTTTCAGACGCGTGGTTTGCGTCGTGAGGGCCCGCGTTGGGTGCGTGCTATTGCCGCGGCGGCACGCGGTGAGAACGCCGTACCGTTCACTTTGCCGTCGACTGCCCCGCCGCCGTTGAAGGCATGGGAGTCTAAGCGCCCCGAGAACTTGGCGCTGTTCACCGAGGTTCGTCAGGCAATTGATGAGCTCTCTGAGGAGCTGAATATCCCGGCGCAGAACCTGATCACGACCGATTATGTTCGCCGCCTCTGCTGGGAGCCGCCGGCTCGTTGTGACGAGCAGACCCTGCGGGATGCGCTCGCTGAGTACGGTGCGCGTTCGTGGCAGACGGGTCTGGTTGCCCCCGTGATTGCGCCGATTTTTGCCCGCCACCTGGGGTAGATTTCTCTAACGCTGAATAGATGTGTGTGCCGGTTGGGTGTGTTGCTGATGCGACCGCCCGACCGGCATTTTGTGTGCCTCGGGAGTTTGACACGGTAGTTTGTCCCGGTATTTTGCCTCAGCAGTTTGTCTCCGGTGCAAACGTGAACCAAGCTTAGCCTGCTCTCATTCGATTTTTGTCCCAAACCGGCATAGGGTGGAGAGAGTACACGAAAGGAACCACCATGCCCGCACCCAACGGATGCTGCCGCTCTCAGAAGGCATGCGCCTCCCCTGCTACTGAATCTGCAACCGTCGACACCGCAGTCGATACCACAGAAACTGATTCTTCTGCGCGCGTCTTCTCCCGCCGCGCAACCCTCATCACCGGTGCCGTCGCATCCGGTGCGCTGCTCGCCTCCTGCGCTGAAGGTGACTCCAACGTTACCGCGCCCGAAGGCACCGTTGAGGTAGGTTCCGCCTCCGCAATGGGCGTGGGCAAGGCCGCTAAGCTGACCCACGGCTCCACGACCGTTATCGTGTCCCAGCCGTCTTCGGGTGAGTACAAGGCGTTCAGCACCGTGTGCACCCACCAGGGTTGTCAGGTGCAGGTGCAGGACTCCAACCGCATCGTGTGCCCCTGCCACGGTTCCGAGTACGCCGTAGCTGACGGCTCGGTAGTGCACGGCCCTGCGGAGGCGCCTCTGACCAGCTACCCAGTGCAGGTGAAGGGCGGCAAGATTTTCGTCAGCGGCACTACTAACAATTCCTAAAACCACTACTTCTCATGCTCATAAGCTCAGGCGCTGGCCGATAGCGCCCCGTACAGTGGATACAGCATAGTGCATACGGCAAAGCCCCGCCCATCACAATCGATGGGCGGGGCGTTAATGTCTATACTGTGTCCGTCGCTAAGCGCCTGCTATTGCGGCGCGCTACTAAGAGAAGCTCAGGCGGCACTCAGATACGACCGTTTAGCGGGTGTGGCGCGGCTTCTGGCCCTCTTCACGAGCGAACGGCACCTTATCGCCAGCCAGCTGCGCACGCAAATCCGCGATAATGGTTTCCGCGGTCAGGCCGACCTCCTCCAGAATCTGCTCGCGAGAAGCATGCGGAATGAACTCCGCCGGAAGACCCAGCTCGCTCAGCGCGGTATCCACGCCAGCCGCACGCATTTCCTGGCGGATGCGCGAACCCACGCCGCCGGAACGCACGCCGTCCTCAATGGTCACCACAATGCGGTGATCACGAGCCAGCTCAACGACCGAAGACGGCACCGGCATCACCCAGCGCGGGTCAACCACGGTGGACTGGATGCCCTCGGCGGCAAGCACCTTGGAGGCTTCCAGAGCCACGCGAGCCATAGCGCCCACGGCAACGAACAGCACGTCACGCTGACCGGTCTCCGGGTGGGGCTCACCGGTGCGTGCCAGCACGTCCACACCGTCGCTGCGACGCTCCAGGGCGGGAATGTCCTCACCCACGGAGCCCTTCGGGTAGCGAATCACGGTCGGTGCGTCGTTGATAGCTACAGCCTCACGCAGCTCTTCGCGCAGGGTCGCGCCATCACGCGGAGCCGCCAGGTGCAGACCCGGAATGAACTGCAGCATCGCCAAATCCCACATGCCGTGGTGGCTTGCGCCGTCCGGGCCGGTAATGCCGGAGCGGTCCAGCACCACGGTCACACCCGCCTTGTGCAGGGCAACGTCCATGAGCAGCTGGTCAAAGCCGCGGTTCAGGAAGGTTGCGTAGAGGGCAACCACCGGGTGCATGCCGCCGTACGCCAGACCGGCGCTCATCGCCACGGCGTGCTGCTCAGCGATACCTACGTCAATAACGCGCTCGGGGTGGCGCTTCTGGAATTCGCGCAGACCCACGGGAATGAGCATCGCGCCGGTAATACCGACGACGTTCTCCTGCTCATCCGCAATATCTGCAATTTCGCGGCCAAAGACGCCGGTCCACGACTCAGAGGTGCTGGTCGAAACATCCTCACCGGTCAGCGGGTCAATCTGGCCCACCGCGTGGAACTGGTCGTCCTCATTAGCGCGGGCGGGCGCGTAGCCGTGGCCCTTCTCGGTAATGGCGTGCACAATCACCGGGCCGGCATAGTTCTTCGCCGCGGTCAGTGCGTTCTCCACAGCCTGCTGGTCGTGGCCGTCAATCGGGCCCACGTACTTCATGCCCAGGTCTTCAAAAATGCCCTTGGGTACGACGACGTCCTTAATGCCCGCCTTCATGCCGTGCAGGCCGCGGTACACCATCTGACCGACGGGGCCGCCACGCTGCAGACCGATGCGCACCGCATCCAGAGCATTGTCGTAGCGGTGATCGAGGCGCACACGATCCACATGCTGCTGCACACCGTGCTTGAGCTCAGAGAGCTGGTTCGCGAAACCGCCAATGGTCGGCGCGTAGGAGCGGCCGTTATCGTTGACCACAATCACGACCTTGCGGGTGCGGTCGGCAGCAATATTGTTCACAGCCTCCCACGCCATGCCGCCGGTCAGCGCGCCGTCACCAATGAGGACCACGGTGTAGCGGTCATCTTCACCGTTGAGCTTGTGCGCGCGAGAAATACCGTCAGCCCACGAAATCGAGCTGGAGGCGTGCGAAGACGCGATAATGTCGTGCTCAGACTCGCCACGATCCGGGTAACCCGACAGGCCACCCTTCTGACGCAGAGTCTTAAACGCGTGACGACCAGTCACCAGCTTATGCACATAGGACTGGTGGCCGGTGTCGAAAAGAATATTGTCCTTGGGAGATTCGAAGACACGGTGAATGCCGAGGGTCAGCTCCACAACGCCCAGGTTCGGGCCCAGGTGACCGCCGGTCGCCGACACGTTCGTCACGATGAACTGGCGGATTTCCTTAGAGAGCTCCTCCAGCTGCTCGTAGCTGAGGTTCTGCAGGTCCGCCGGGGACTGAATACCCGGGAGCAACTTGGCAGTGGCACCATCGCCAATGCTGTAGTCGGCGGTGGGTGCGCCACCGGCGGCGCTATTCGGGGTCTCCTCCTGCGGCAATGCGTTTTCAGCGGACATACACCCACACTCCTCAAGGTCGGGGCACGGCTCATTCCGTGCGTTGGTTCTTCAATGATTCTACCGTTTACGATGCCAAAAAGCAGATTTATGCGCCCGCAGAGCAAGACGCACCGGGTTGAGCGAAAACGGCCTGAAATAACCCCTAGTGGGCAGGCTGGTGAACAGCCCAACCCGTCCAACACGGCGATTATTTGCTGCTTTGTTACGGCTACTAGCCTCGCGCTACTCTCCGCACTACTTGGTGCGGCGGCGGCGCGGACGAGGCTTCGCCGGGGCACGCTCAAAAAGCGCAACCGTCTCCACATGATGCGTATTCGGGTACATATCAAACGCCCGAAGCTGCACCATATCCCAACCCAGCTCACGCAAAATACCGGTGTCACGACCCAGGGATGCCGGATCGCACGCCACGTACAGAATACGCTTGGGGTCCAGCGCATCCAGGCGTTCCAGGGTGGTGCGGTTCGCGCCCTCACGGGACGGGTCAAGGACCACCGCATCAATGGCGGGGATTTCGCCAAACTCAAGGGCGGTCTTCAAATCGACCAGGTGGCGTGCCACATCGCCGCGAATCACCTCAATGCGGGTGTCCGCAGAGTTCTCGGTGCGGGAGCAACCATCCGGCGCGAAGTTCGAGCGCGCATCCTTATGGGTCACCGGGGAGCCCTCAATGCTGACCACGGTACCGGTTGCGCCCACGGCGTCCGCGAGCGCGGCGGTGAACAGGCCCGCGCCAGCGTACAGGTCGAGGGTGCATTCGCCTTCCTGCGGGCGGAGCATGGTGAGCATGGTTCCGACCATGGTGGAGGGGGCGGCGCGGTGAATCTGCCAGAAGCCGCCGGCGGATACCTGGTAGCTGAATCGGCGGGAGCCGAAGGTGACTTCTTCGGTGACGGAGCGCAGGCCCGCGCCGAGCAGCTGGTCGCCTTCGGGTACGCGGCGGTAGGGGCTGTGGGCGGAACCGGGGCGGCGGCGCTTGGGCTTGCCGTTGGAGGTGGACTGCGGGGTAAAGAACAGCGAAATCTTGCGCTTGGCGAGCAGACCCCAGGCGTCGGATGCCTGCTGTTCGATGTCCTTAGCGACCTCCTCGACGGAGAAGCGCGGGTCGACGATGAACTGCAGCAGGACCCTACCGCGGGAGGAGACGGTCGCCTCGACTTCGCGTACGCCGCGCAGGTTCAGCTGTTCAAGCTGCAGGTTACGCAACTCGGTGGCGGCGAGGGGAAAGTCGACGACCGGTACGGGCTGGGAGGCGCGGTACGGGTGCATGCCGACGCGCCAGGTGACGGCAGGGCTCTTCTTGCCGCCGTTCTGCTCTTCGCTATTGTGCGCGCGGACCTTGGTCACGTTGTAGCGCACGCGGCTACGCCAGGACAGACCCTCGTTGTTATCGCGCAGGGGCAGCTCTTCAACCATGAGGTTGGTCAGCAACGGCGATTCGAGGGGCAGGCCGCCCAGGCGGTTGATTTGGGTGCGGACGATATCGGTCTTGTAGCGTCGCTGCTCATCCAGGTTGATGTGGCCGTACTCCATGCCGCCGAGTAGTTCGGGTACGCCGGTTGCTGCGGCGCGTTCCTCTTCGGTGGCGAGCGCATCCGCCTGAATCCAGGGGTGGGCACGGCGCGCCAGGGAGGGTACGGGTACGGAAATAACGTCCGCGAAGTAGAAGCGGCGCTTGGGGCCGATTGCGGTGATGCGCACTTCAGCCTGTTCGCCGACGATGCCGTGACGCACAAAGATGACGCCCTGTTCGGTGCGCGCTACGAAGGCGCCGCCGTGTGCGGGTGCCTCACAGGTGACGGTGAGGGTCTGCCCGACGCTGTATCCGTCTACTTTTTTAGAGGCGGCAGGCGTGGTAGCAGTGTGAGTCACAGCATTGTCTCCTAAAGAATCACTTAATGTGAACTATTTTACACCGGTTTGTATCTTTATTCCGATTCCGACGCCCCGCTAGGGGTACCGAATAGGGCGTAAAGGGCAAAGTCCAGGCGCTATTCGAGGGGATGTACGAGGCTACGTACGGGGTGTACGGAGGCTCAGAAATCGGCTTAGCCGATACGGCTAGCGCTTCTTCTCGCGCGCCACAGCGTCCGCCTCGTGCAGGCGGCCGCGGTACACCGCGTGGCGGTTACTCTGAATCAGTTCGCGGCCGCCACCGGCTGAACGAGTAATCTTCGGGGCGACAGCTGCCGTTGGGTCCTCTGCTTCTACCGTTGATTCTTCGCTTTGTAAACGCTGATCAAAAATCTCATCATACACCTCATCCTCGTGCATCGCCCAGGGCACGGTTGCCGTCATAACGCCTGGCTCATGCAGAAGCGCCTGCTTGAGGCGGCGCACCGTGCGGCGGTGCAGAAGACGCTGCCACCAGTGCTCCACCACGAATTCCGGCAGGTAGACCACCAAAATATCGCGCGGTGACTTCTTGCGGCGGCGGCGAATATACGAGACGACAGCATCCACCGTGTCACGGTACGGCGAATCAATCACCGACAGCGGCACCGGAATGCCCAGGGCGTACCAGCGCTTCTTCACGACTTCCAGGGCGGCGCGGTCGTTGTTGACCGTCAGCGCCTCAATCGTGGAGGGGCGACCGGCACGCGCATAGGACAGGGCGCGAACCGCCGGGCGGCGCACACGCTCCACATACACGATGGCGTGCACACGCGAAGGCAGGGCCGCCACATCCGCAACGGATTCAGCGTTCAGGGGGATGTCCAGGGCGGCATCCACCGCATCGTAGTGGCGGCGAGTCACAACCATACCTCCAACCATCAGGGCAATCATTCCAAGGGAGAGCCACGCACCGGCGGCGAACTTCGTCACCACGACGATGACCAGCACCGCGGCGGTTACGACCACGCCCACCGCGGAGACCGCAATATCGCGCAGCAGGGCGCGGCGCGGCATCTGCGCCAGGGTGATGCGCAGCAGACGCATGCGGTAGCGCACCACCGCCAGCTGAACCAGCATCATGGACAGGCACATGCCCACAATGTACAGCTGAATCAGCGAGTACACGTCCGAGCCGAAAATGCAGGTGAGGAAAATTGAGAATGCCGACAGCGCCAGCACACCGTTCGCGTACAGGCCGCGTGAATCCACGCTGCGGAAGAATACCGGCAGGTACTGGTAATCAGCAAGCGACGAGGCAATCACCGGGAAGCCCGTAAACGCCGTCAGCGAGGCAATAATCAGCACGCCCACCGTCGCAAAAACCAGCAGCTGCGCGAAGAACGGCGCACCCTGATAAATCGCCAAAGCCACCTGGTACAGCGCCGGCTTCTGGTGGAAGTACTCCCCCGGTGTGTGCCCGTCAATGAACAAGAAACGGGTCGTATCGTGCACCATGTGCACGCGGGTTGCCGCCGCAAAACCGAGCAGGCTCACCAGCAGGACCGAGGTGATCAGGCCCATCAGCATCATGGTGACCGCCGCGTTATATTTCTTCGGGCGGCGGAAATACTTCACCGAATTAGAGATCGTGGAAACACCCGAGAACGCCACCAGGCCGGCAGAGAACGAACGCGCCAGAAGTAGCACCAGCGCCAGGCCCTCCAGCGAATGGGTCTCCAGCTCAGGGGCAATCACGTAGGTCGCCGATTCAGCCAGCGGCAGCGTACCCGTGGCGGCACGAACCCAACCCACAATGAGGGTGAGCCCCAACAGCGCCAAGAAAACATACAGCGGCCAGTATGCGATTTTTCCCAGCAACTGCACGCCACGCAACGCAAACAGCGTCAGGGCAACAATGAGCAGCACCGCAATGAGGGTGCGCCAATCCTGAATCTGCGGGTACAGCGCCACCAAAAATGAGGACGCCGAAGACATAGACACCGCCACCGTGAGCATATAGTCCATCAGCGAGGATGCACCCATCACGATCGAGGGCAACGCACCCAGTTTGCGGTGCACCAGCTGAATATCACCCTCGGAAGCAATCTGGTTGATGTTGTACCGGTACGTGCCAATCACCAGCAGACCGACCATCGCCACACCCAAACCAATCCAGGGTGAAAAAGCGAGCGCAGAGGCACCCGCAGCGGCAAGGGTCAGGATCATCTGGTCGGCTGCGTAGGCGACCGAAGAGATGCCGTCGGCACCGAAAAGAGGCAGGGCGTAGCGCTTCGGCAGCGCGACTGCCGAAAGATTTCGCGTGCTGACCGGCTGACCGATCAGGGCGATGCGCATTTTATCCCAACGATTCCTCACGCTGTTAAGGCTATCGGTCGCGGCTTCAAAGCTCAATTTTATTCAGCCGAATAGTGGGCATTGCGAGCGGAATATCACGGAGCCTCGGCGCGGAGGCTCACCCGCCCATTACACTGGTAGAGGTAGGCGGTAACGCCTTATCACCGTAAAACATCAACACTCGGAGGGATGTATGCCTCACTTCGTCATTATGGGTGCCGGACGCGTGGGCGTCATGCTGGCGCGCACTCTGGAAGCTTCGGGGCATACGGTCGCCGTCATTGACCAGGACGAACGTGCTTTCCAGCCGCTGCGTAAGGGCTTTGAGGGCCGCCTGGTGACCGGTGTCGGTTTTGATGAGGACACCCTCAAGCGTGCCGGTATTACCGAGGCGTACGCTTTTGCCGCGGTCTCTTCGGGCGATAACTCGAATATTATTGCCGCCCGTGTGGCACGCGAAATGTTCAAGGTGAAGAACGTTGTGGCGCGTGTGTACGACCCGAACCGCGCCGAGTTCTTCCAGCGCATGGGTATTCCTACGGTGGCGTCGGTGCGTTGGTCCACCGACCAGGTGCTGCGCCGTCTGCTGCCCGAGCAGGCGCTCAAGGGCGACTTCCGCGAACCCTCGGGCCGCCTCATGCTCACCGAAATTCCGCTCGACGACGGTTGGGCGGGTCACGCCCTGACCAGTATTGAACGTGCCGCCGGGGTGCGCATCGCCTACATCACCCGCTTTGGTGAGGGCATGCTCCCCCGCCCGGACAGCGCCTACCAGCAGGGCGATAGTGTGCACGTCATGATGCGCACCGACGACGTTGCGGACGTAACCCGTATTCTCTCCCGCCCGCCGCGCGTTGAAGACGAAGAAGTGGAGGCGAACTACGCCCCCGCCTCGGGCCACCGCAAGCACCCCCACGCCCCGAAGAAACCCGCTGAACAGAAGCACAACGACGTACCCGTTGCCGAGCATGAGTTCCACCTCGGTGACACTCCCCCGGAGCTGCCCGACCCCCTCGAACTCATCGGCCGCCATCGTGATTCCTCGAAAGGTGAGAAGTAAGTGAAGGTCCTCATTGTTGGTGCCGGTTCCGTGGGTGCCTCCATCGCTAAAGAGCTCATGATGAACGGCCACGACGTGACCATCATCGATTCCAAGCCCGAAGTCAAGAAGCGCGCCGATCTGCCCGGCGTGCGCTGGCATATTGGTGACGCCTGCGAACTGTCCGTACTGCGCCAGGTGCACCCGAACAAGGCGGACGTGGTCGTTGCCGCAACCGGTGACGATAAGGCAAACCTGATGGTCTCCCTGCTGGTGCGCAGTGAGTTTGGTGTGCCGCGCACCGTGGCGCGCGTGAACAACCCGCGTAATGAGTGGCTCTTTGATGATTCCTGGGGCGTGGACGTTGCCGTGTCCACCCCGCGTCTGATGACCGCCCTCGTTGAGGAAGCCGTGGAAGTCGGCGACGTGGTGCGCCTGCTGACCCTGCAGGCTGGCGGCGCGACCCTCGCCGAGTACACCGTGCCGGATGACCACCCCGTCATCGGTTACCGCGTGGATCACGTGCAGTGGCCCGTTGATACGGTGCTCACCGCGATCCTGCGTGACGGCGCGCCAATCCCGCCCAGTGCCGACGTGGCGATTGAGGGCGGCGACGAGCTGTTCTTCATCACGACCATTGCCGGTGAGGATCAGATTCGCGCGCTGTTCGCGTAAGCGTTTATACGTAAGTTTTTGGGTAGCGTTTATACGTAAGTTTTTGAGGAGGCGAAAGCCCCGGTCACCCATACGGGTACCAGGGCTTTCGCTTACTTTTATGAAGCTATTTCACGAAGTTGCGGGCTATGATTTAGCGGTTCTTGGAGCTTTCAGAATCTCCGGGCACCTCAGTTTCTTCAGCATCCAGTGCCTCGGGGTCCTCGCTCACCAGCGCCTCCTCGGGAGCCGACACACGCCACGCCAGCCACACGCCCAAAGCGTACAGCGGCAGACCCATAATCAGGCGGGTCGCCCCCAGCGCCTCCACATTATTCGCAAAATACAGGGGCACCTGCACGGCAAGGCGTAGCATCATTAGCACGGTAATAATCCAGGTCGCCAGCATGTACTGGCGCAGGCGTACCGGGTTCTGGCGCCAGCTCAGCGCCTCACCGCGAATGACCGCAAAAATCAGACCCATCAGCGGCCAACGCACCAGCATCGACAGCAGATACGCCAGGATGTACACGCCGTTCGTCCAGAAGCCCACCACAAAGTAGTCGCTCGCATTACCGGTACGGTACGCGGCAAACGCACAAATCGCCACGCCCACCAGACCGGTCAGCGCACTCACCAGCTTAGAGCCCTGCACCAGACGAATCAGCGTGAACACGCCCGCCGCAGCCAGCGCCGCAATCAGGGACAGGTTCAGTTCCTTCGTCACGGTGAACAGCACCAGGAACGCCACCGCGGGCAGGGAGGATTCCACCAGGCCGCGCCAGCCGCCGATAGCGTACAGAATATCCACATCGCCGTTGGCGGTGCGGCGCATATTCGCACCCATGGAGGCGCTCAGGCTCTGCGCCAGCTGATTCTCCTCCTGCGCCGGGTCAGTAGCCGGGCTAGTTGCGGGGTTAGCGTTCGGATCGGGCTGGGTTGAAGACTGCTCAGCGCTCATGTTTTCCCTTCTCAGCAAAGAATTGCGGCACGATCTCATAGCGCGGGTTATAAATCACCGGCTGATGAGCCCTCACCGACACCACACCGGAACAACGCAACAACGCACCGGCAAGCACGCCGGGCACCATCCGCTGCCCCTGCCACTTCAGCAGCACCCTATCCCCCGGGTTGAACGGCGCATACGGCGGGAAAGACACCTCGTGAGGCTCCTGCACCGCCACAGTCGCCAAAGACGCCGTGTTCAAATGGTGCTGCTTCTCGGGGTCCTCGGATTCCTCCTCGAAGTCCTCACCGGGCGGCTCCACAATCGGCATACCAATCAGCGCCAGCGGGCTCGACCACTGCAGAGGCTTCGACTTAGCCACCACCAGCTCGGCACGGTACATCGGCTTATCCTGGGCGGTCGGCAACCACACCTGCTCTACGCGTCCGGCAAGGCGTACGCGAAAGCGCTCGGGGTACCCGGGAGCAAGAATCTGCTCCTCAGGAACCGCGAGCGCACTCGGGTAGTTCGAGAACTCAGGCATTAGCCAATCTCGGTAATCTCAGGGCCGCGGCGAGGCATCGGGCGCAGCTTGCTGTGCTCGTTCTCGGTTTCTTCCTCCACGGCGGGCTCTTCCTCAGCCGCAACGATCAGGTCGGCGGGCAGAGTCATGGGCAGCAGCTCGCGCGGCGGGCGCGGCTCGTCACCACGGTCCACCACGACGGTGCGGAAGACTTCCTCCACGGAGGCGGCAGCCTTATCGTCACCGAGCACAGCCGCGCCGGAGATGACGCCGCGCAGGAACCAGCGGGGACCGTCCACACCCACGAAGCGGGCGATGCGCTCGCCGGGCTGGCCGTCCGGGGTGACGGCGGGCAGGCGGGTCAGCATCTCGGCGCCGAATACGCCGGCGTAGATGTCGACGATGCCGCCCTGGGATTTGACGGATTCGGTCAGGTCGTGACGGATGTCGTCCCAGATGCCGGTGGTGCGCGGTGCGGCGAATGCCTGCACCTGCAAGGTTGCGCCGTCACGGGTGATGGTTGCGGCGATCACCGCGCCGGTTGCGTCGTCAGTTTCGAGGCGCAGGTTCATGCCGTCGAGCAGCTTGATGCGCAGCGCACCCAGGTCGACGTAGTCTTCGAGGTCTTCGGCGGTGACTTCTTCAATATCGTGCGGGCCGTTGACGCGGTCGTACTTGATGACCTCGGGAGAGTTCTCCTCTTCCTTCAGCTCCTCAACCTCGACGTTGGTCTCCTCAATCTCTTCGGCGACAGCCTTGTCGATGGCGGCCTTTTCAGCCTCCTCGGCGTGCTTCTTCTTACCAAATCCGAACATGGTATTCCTACTTTCACCGCACGCAGGGTGCGGGGGTTTCTTCTCTTCTCTCGTGCGACAATCGCGGTGAGAGCAGACTAGTGGATTCCGCTGGAGCCGAAGCCGCTGGAGCCGCGTTCGGTCTGATCCAGTTCGTCCACAATGGTAAAGGTTGCGTGCTCGTACTTCTGAATGACCAGCTGGGCGATGCGGTCGCCGCGCTGCACGTGGAAGGACTTGGTCTTATCAGTGTTGAGCAGGGTGACCATCAGCTCGCCGCGGTAGCCGGAATCAACGGTGCCGGGTGCGTTCACAATGGTGATACCGTTCTTGGTTGCCAGGCCGGAGCGCGGGTGCACCAGGCCAACGTAGCCTTCGGGCAGGGCGATTGCCACGCCGGTGGGGACGAGGGCGCGTTCGCCCGGTTCCAGTTCGAAGTCGATGCGGGAGCGCAGGTCAGCGCCGGCGTCGCCGGGCTTTGCGTAGGCGGGTGCGGGCAGCTCGGGGTCGAGCAGCTTAATGTGGACGTTTACGGGGGTCATCATGGTCAATACTCTAACCTTTCGCGGGTGTCTGTGCCATCACCTCGCGCTGTGTTGAGACTCTACTGCGGGGTGTTTTCGTTGCGTGTTCGCGTTCAGCACGTGCGGCGGTGTGCCGTGTTGGGTGCGACGCGGCGCTGTTCTTGCGCGCGCGGCTTTCACATACTCAACGGGGCGGGTGCACTCGGCACTCGCCCCGTCATGAGGTGTATGTCGGGTGGGTGTTAGCCCTTCCCTAAAGTTTTAGCCCTCGCACTCGATGCAGTAGGACAGGCCGCCCTCTTCGCGTGCAATCTGCGAGCGGTGGCGCACCAGGAAGCAGGATGCGCAGGTGAACTCGTCGTCCTGAGCGGGCAGAACAACAACGTTCAGCTCCTCGTTGGAGAGGTCAGCACCGGGCAGCTCGAAGCTTTCTGCTGCGCTGTTTTCGTCTTCGTCCACCGCACCGGACTGCATCTCGGAACGGCGGGCGTTCAGCTCCTCGTAGGACTCTTCGTTCTGCTCTTCGTCCTGCTTGCGAGGTGCATCGTAATCAGTTGCCAAACTTTCACGCTCCGTTGGTTCTGTGGCTGTGTGTTGAACTAGGCCACGCTGGTTTAATGAGTGCTCTAGGTGCCGCTGGTGAGGATTTAACCCCGACGGCATGCCAGGTATTGTTCACCATTGGCACCCTATTTGTCTAATCCTGGGTAGGCTTTGGACGGTTTAGGCGTCACATTCTAGCTTTTTCGGTCCGAAAAGTACATCTTTTTTTGGGGAAAATCCCGCCTCCGCTACTGATTTACCGCGCTTTCACGGTACCCTGGAAGGTAGTTTGCGTTCCGTGCAACACATTCACGAACGCGTCCGGTTCACCTATGGAGGTTCTCATGCTTGAACTGCGTCTGATTGGCGTTCACGATGACGGCGAAAATCTGGTGCTTGAGTCTGCTGACGGCACCCGCTTCTTGCTGCCGATTGACGCGAACCTGCGCACGAGCATCACCAAGGCTCGCCGTATTCAGCCCGCCCGCGGTCTGGGCGCTAAGGGCACCTACGGTCCGCGCGATATTCAGACCCGTTTCCGTCAGGGTGCCTCCGTTGAGGAAATCGCTGAAGAGTCCGGTTGGGAGCCGGAGCGCGTGCGACGCTACGAGTGGCCGATTGTTGCTGAGCGCGCGCACATTATTCGTGCCGCTCAGAGCGTGAAGATTGGTCGCCGCAGCTCCGCTTCGGGTACCGCACAGATCCCCGTGACCCTGAGCGCCCGCATTGAGGAAGTCTCCGAGCGTTACGGTTTTGAGGAGGCAACCCAGGACTGGACCACCCGCCAGCAGGAGAACGGCCAGTGGCGCGTTGAGGTTGATATTGCGCTGAAGGATTCGGTGCGTCAGAACCTGCCCGAGCAGGTCGTCTTCCCCGCACGCTGGGTGTACAACCCCGCGAACCAGGGCCTGTACGCGTCGAATGAGGCGGCGTACTTCCTGATGGGCAATAGTGAGGACGCTGTTGCCGCCGCCGCGAAGAAGGCGCCCGTGGAGGTTCCTCCCGCCCGCCTGCCGAAGGCACCCGAGCCCGCACCGGCACCCATTACTTCCTCTGAGAGCGCTGATGAGCGTAAGCTCAAGGAGCTCCTGGAGCGCGCCCGCTCGGTGCGCCCCGCCCAGGTTGAGGAGCCCGAGGTGTTCGTGCACCGCGAGTCCGCTGAGCCTGTAGCACCGGCTGCGCCCGCGGCACCTGTTGCACCTGGTGTGTCTGCGCCGGTAGAATCTGCGGCTCCTGCTGCACCCGAGCCCACCGCAGAAACCACCCTCGAAACCACCGACCCGCTGGCTGTGGATTCGGAAGCACCCGTTGAATCCGTTCCGGTCGAGTCCTTCGCCCTGCCGGCACCCGTCGAGGACGCACCCGCTGCTGAGGCGCCCGCAGCTGAAGCACAGCCTGAGCCCGCAGCTGAGGTACCGGCTGAGCCCGCCTCCGCGGCCGAGAAGCCCAAGTCTTCCTCGAAGAAGCAGCGCGTGAGCGTTCCCGCCTGGGACGACATCATCTTCGGCGGCCGCAAGTAAGCGAGCACCCTCGCGCCCGTCCGATTAAGGGCATCTAGACGAGGGCTTTAGTCAAGGGCCTCTAGACATACGAAAACCGCTGGTTATTCACCCGAATAACCAGCGGTTTTCGTTTATCCTCCAGCGTTTTAGAAGACTAGTACTTTAGAAAGTCTTGAGCATGCGCAACGGCACCAGACGCTCAGCGTCCGTCAGCGAA
Organism: Rothia sp. HMSC072B04; assembly: GCF_001813725.1. Classification (NCBI taxonomy): domain Bacteria; kingdom Bacillati; phylum Actinomycetota; class Actinomycetes; order Micrococcales; family Micrococcaceae; genus Rothia; species Rothia sp. HMSC072B04. The sequence continues at coordinate 31,372 of NZ_KV813811.1, forward strand.
CCGTGCTGACCAACCATGTGCAGGGCACGCTCCTGATAGTGGCGCATATCGTACAGCGCCCAATCGTCGCGAGCGCACACCATCAGGTCGCCAATGCGGCCGCGCGCCGCATCCGTGATGACCGGGCCGAAGTAGCCGGCGCGCATCAGCTCGCGAGAGTCAATCACCCAGGCGCGCTCGCCCCAGTACTGCGCCCAACGCTGAGCAGTGGCGGTACGTGCCGCCTCCGAGGTGTCTTCCAGGTACAGGTGCACGGCGCGCGGTTCACCGGCGGTCATGGCGATATTGCGGGTCAGCTCCTCCACGCCCGAGTAGTCGATGCGCTGGTGCTCGGGCACGTTCACCATGCCGTGATCGGCGGTCACGAAGAGTGCCGCCCACGCCGGGGCGCGCTCCGCCAGACGCTTCAGCGCCGAGTTCAGTTCCTCCAGCTGCTGTAGCCATTCGTCGCTACCCACGCCGTAGCGGTGGCCCGCCGCGTCAATCTCGCCCCAGTACAGGTACACGGTGGTGGGGGTGCGGCTGGAGAGCGCCTCCAGGGCGTAGGTGACGCGGGCGTTATAGCCGACAGCATCCACGAAGTCGCCGCCACGCAGCGCCGCCTCCGTCAGACCGGTACCGCGGTACTTACCCAGCGAAATGGTGAGCACGCGGCGGTTCGTATGGTGGCGTTCCAGCACGGTCGGCAGCGGCTGCCAGGCGTGCGGGTCCACCGACTGATCCCAGCCGGACAGGTGGTTCATGACCGAGCCCGCTCCCCCATTACCTGCCGGGTTGCGCACCTCATAGCCGGCAATGCCGTGCGCGCCGGGTGCCGTGCCGGTACCCAGCGAGGTCAGGGAGGCGGCAGTCGTAGTGGGGAACGCGGCGTCCAGCGGGCCCAGGTTCAGGGTCTTACGCAGGGCGGGCGCGTAGCCACCGTAGCTGTTGAGCAGCTGCTCGCCCAGGCCGTCCACCATGATCACGCAGGCGTGACGGAACGACGCCGGATCAACATCCTGCTCCGCGAGGCGGCCGGCAAGGTTCAGCGGGTCGGCAACAGCGTGGAACGCCGGGTCGGAATCTAGCGCGTGCGCGGGGCGCGCCAGGCTTCGCTGAGCCACCAGAGAGGAGGCGGACTCCAGCACATCGGCGATGCTATTGCTACCGTAGGCGGGCGCGGGAGGCAACGGCGCGCCCAGAACATCGTGCAGAGTGGGCTGTTCGGTGCGGGACGGGGCCGTCATAAGTTCCTCTCGGGTGTCTTAGGGGTGTAGCGAGCGCCGTTGGGGCGCTGGTTTTTATCGGCGGGTTGCGTACATGCGGGCACGGTGCAGAGCACGCGCAAAATGCTGCGCACGCTGAACCGACTCAGGACCGTCAGCGGTCGCAGAAACACGCACCGCAATGTCCTCGCGGCGCGCATCGCCGGTGAAGCCGTGGTCGGCGTTGCACTGCGGATCCTGGCAGCCAGCAGGAGCCAGCTCCATGTGCAGCGAACCGGTCCAAGCAATCTGGAAGGAAATCTCAGTCGGGGCGGTGCTACCGGCGTTGTACGCCTGCGGCTGGCTGAAACCGTAGCTGATGGTGACCGCGTTCAGGGCGCTCAGGTGCACCGCCTCCACGCTCACATGCGCCACGGTGCCCTGCGCGTCACCTTCAAGGTGCTGGTCGTCCAGGTGCGCAAAGATGACGTGCTCACCGCAGAGCACCATCACGGTGATGTGGCGGTGAAAATCATCGCGGGAGAAGTGGGTTTCATGCTGTACGAAGTGCGCGTCCGGGTTCATGCCCGCCAGCGCGTCATCCACCACTTCCAGCACGAGGTCGGGGTAGAAACCGGCATGCTTAATATCTGCGACCAGTTGCTCGCGTTCGGGGGTGGTGGCGTACATCGTACCTCTTTCGTGCGGTGCCCTCATGAGGCGACGTCGGTCGGCGCACACGATGAAGGCGGTTAGGTATTACTCCCCTCTACCTTAGAGGGTTCCAGCCGGGCTGTGCTACTTGACCACGCTAATACAGGCTCATATGACGGTGTGCAATCCCCCGGTATGCTTCGGTTACTGCCCCGCAACCGCCTTGGCGCACCCCACAGATGACGCCGACCAACCAGCCCGTCTCATCCGCTACCACCCGCTAAAATAAGAGGAGCGAAAACACACCGACACGAGGAGATATATGGCTCGCCGATCCAAATCCGCCGTCAGCGACTACCCGGTGGATGTGGTAGAGAATATCGTCGACATCGACGTATCCGCCGAGATGGAAACCAGCTTCCTGGAATACTCCTACTCGGTGATTTATTCGCGCGCCCTCCCCGACGCCCGCGACGGCCTCAAGCCCGTGCAGCGCCGCATCCTCTACATGATGCACCAGATGGGTCTGCGCCCCGACAAGGGCCACGTCAAGAGCGCCCGCGTGACCGGCGAGGTCATGGGTAAGCTCCACCCGCACGGCGACGCCGCCATCTACGACGCGATGGTGCGCCTCGCCCAGCCCTTCGCGCTGCGCCTGCCCCTCGTTGACGGTCACGGTAACTTCGGCTCCCTCGATGACGGCCCGGCAGCCGCCCGATACACCGAAGCACGCATGGCGCCCGCCGCGCAGGCACTCACCGCGGACCTCGAAGAAGACGTGGTTGACTTCGTGCCGAACTACGACAACCAGTTCATGCAGCCCTCCGTGCTGCCCGCAGCGTTCCCGAACCTGCTCGTCAACGGCACCACCGGCATCGCGGTCGGCATGGCAACCAACATGGCGCCGCACAACCTGCGCGAGGTCATCGCCGGTACCCGCCACCTCATCGCCCACCCCGAGGCGACCCTCAAAGACATCATGAAGTTCATCCCCGGCCCCGACCTGCCTACCGGCGGCACCATCGTGGGCCTGGGAGGCATCCGTGACGCTTACGAAACCGGCCGCGGCACCTTCAAGACCCGCGCGAAGGTCTCCATCGAGCAGGTCAGTCCCCGCAAGCAGGGCATTGTCGTCACCGAACTGCCCTACATGGTCGGCCCCGAAAAGGTCATCGAAAAGATCAAGGACGGCGTCAACTCCAAGAAGCTCACCGGTATCTCCGATGTGGTCGACCTGACCGACCGCACCAACGGTCTGCGCCTCGTCATCGAAATCAAGAACGGCTTCAACCCGGAGGCGGTGCTCGCCGCCCTCTACAAGCACACTCCGCTTGAGGATTCCTTCGGCATTAACAACGTGGCGCTCGTGGACGGTCAGCCACAGACCCTCGGCCTGCTCGACCTGATGCGCGTGTACATTGACCACCGTCTGAACGTGGTCCGCCGCCGCACCGAATTCCGCCTGGGCAAGCGCACCGACCGCCTGCACCTGGTGGAGGGCCTGCTCGTGGCAATCCTCGACATTGACGAGGTCATCCAGATCATCCGTGAGTCTGATGAGACCGCTCAGGCACGCGAAAAGCTGAAGGTTGTCTTCGACCTGACCGACACCCAGGCGAACCACATTCTGGAGCTGCGCCTGCGCCAGCTCACCAAGTACTCCCGCCTGGAACTCGAAGCAGAACGTGACACCCTGCAGCAGGAAATCGCGGAACTGCAGCGTATCCTCGGCTCCGATGCGGCGCTGCGCGAACTGGTCTCCGAGGAGCTTGCCGAGGTCGCAGAACGCTACGGCACCGACCGCCGCACCCAGCTCAAAACCAAGGACGAGATGCAGGTTGCCATTGAGGCGGTCACCGCGCAGTCCAAGGCGAAGAAGAGCCTGGGCCTCGCCCTCGAAATCGCGGACGATCCCTGCTGGGTGCTGCTTTCGGCATCCGGCATGATGGGACGAACCCCCGGCAAGCCCATCCGCGAGGCGCTCGTGGATCCCGGCAAGCGTTTCAAGCACGACGTGTTCACCTCGATTGTGCCGACCACCGCGCGCGGCGAGATCGGTGCCGTGACCTCCGCAGGACGCATGGTGCGTCTGTCCGTCATGGACATTGCGGTGCTGGACGAGAACGGCGGCACCCCCTCCATGACGTCTGCTGTGAAGGCAGCCGAGCTGGTTCAGCTCGCCAAGGGTGAGAAGCTGGTCGCCCTCGTACCGCTGAACACGGTGCTGGCGCTAGCAACTGCGGGAGGCGTAATCAAGCGCCTCAACCCGGATTACCCGCTGAACCAGACCGAGTGGGACATCATGAAGCTCAAGGACGGCGACGAAATCGTAGCCGCCGCCCCCTGCCCCACCGACGATGCGGTGCTCACCTTCGTCACTCGCGATGCGAAGTTGCTGACCTTCGACGCGGCAAAGGTCCGCCCGCAGGGACGCACCGGCGGCGGTATCGCAGGCATCAAGCTTGCCGACGGCGATCGCCTCATCGCCCTGGGCGTGACCGCGCCCGGCGACGCGGCGGAGGTCGTGACCGTCACCAACGGCAAGGATGGCCTGGCGAGCGCCAAGGTCACCGCGCTGAGCGAGTACCCGCAGAAGGGCCGCGCGACCGGCGGTGTGCGTGCGCACCGATTCCTCACCGGTGAGAGCCAGCTGGCTCTGGCGTGGGTGGGCGTGGGCCCGGCGAAGGCGGCGTCCTCCGGCGGTGTGGCTCGTTCCCTGCCGACCGAGCACGGTGCCCGTGACGGTTCCGGTGTGATGCTCACTCAGAGCATCGGCATTGTGGGACCGAACTATGCGGCTGTTTCTGCTGCGCTGGCGGTTAGCCCGGAGGGTGAAAAGCTCTTCTAGGCGCGCCGTTCACGGACTTTCGACCTTAGATTGCTAACGAAGCCGGGGGTGAAGACACGTTGTGTGTGTCTTCACCCCCGGCTTTTATGTGGTGTACCTTAAGTAACACAGCACACATTTATTGACGCATTATTCCTAGAGGATTTGTCGTGCTTGATTTAATGTCCGTCACACCAGAGTTATTTATCGTGCTCCTGCTCGCTGCCTTCTGTGCGGGATGCATCGACTCTGTCGTGGGCGGAGGCGGCATGATCCAGCTCCCCGCACTGCTCATGGCACCCGGATTCTCACCCGTCGCCGCCCTGAGCACCAATAAAGTTGCCAGTTCCATGGGCACTTTGACGAGTGCCTCAACCTATATTCGCTCACTCAAAATCCCGTGGAAAATCCTACTCCCCGTAGCGTTCGTGGCGTTCTGCGCCTCCGCCGCCGGCGCATACTGCGCCACGATCCTGCCGGCACATATTTTCCGCCCCGCAATTGTGGTGGTTCTAGCCGCTATCCTCGTCTTCTCGGTGCTACAACCGCGCATACCTCGCGGGCAGCCTCGCGTGCTCGCAACCTCATCGTTCCTAGTGCGCGGCTTTGCACTGGGTCTGATTCTGGGCGGCTACGACGGCATCCTCGGGGCTGGCACCGGCGCGATGATGCTCGTCGCCCTGCAGATAGCTATGGGCTACGATATGCTCCACGCTACCGCCGCCGCCAAGGTTCTCAACACCGCCACCAACCTCGGCGCGCTCCTCTACTTCATTCCGCTGGGCTCGATTCACTGGCTCCTCGGAATCGCCATGGGATGCGCCAACATGGCGGGAAGCTGGGTTGGTGCCCGCACCGCAATTCACCTGGGCGAGCGATTCATTCGCCGCGTGCTCGTTATCGTTATGACCCTCATGCTGCTGCGGTTGAGCGCTCAGATACTCGGCTGGGTCTAGCTCTCTCCTCCCCCACCCACACCTGAACCTATCCGCGCGGAGATATAAACACTCAGAACTATCTGAGCACAAAGAAATGCCCCGGTACTTTCACGAAGTACCGGGGCATTCCTCGCAGTTTCTTGCGTTCAATCTCGCCCGTAGTGGCTACGCTCAGCTGCGTTTAGAGGCGAACCACTTCATCGCAGCGGGCAATATCCTCAGGACGGTGCGACACCAGAACCGTAGCCACGGAGCTGGAGCGGGTCGCCGCATCCAAGTCAGCCATCAGCGCGCGGGCAGACTCAGCATCCAGGTGCGCGGTCGGCTCATCCAGCAGCAGCACCGGCGAGTTCACCAGCAGGGCACGAGCCACCGCCAGACGCTGACGCTGACCACCCGACAGGAAGGAACCGCCAGCACCCACCGGGGTGCGCAGGCCCTGAGGCAGAGCGTCAAACCACTCGCCCAGACCCACACGGCGCAGAACCTCAATCAGCTCTTCCTCACTCGGGCGATCCGAACGGTCACGAGCCAGCATCAGGTTACCCTCAAGGGTCGACTCGAAAATATGAGCCGCCTGCGGACACCATGCCGCGTAGCCGCGCAGCTGCTCGCCTTCCAGGACCTCACCGGAAGCCAGCACGCGGCCGGACTCCAGCGGCAAAAAGCCCAGAACGGTTGCAAGCACCGTAGACTTACCGGAACCGGAGGGGCCGGTCACCGCAGTCCAGGAGCCCGCACGAGCGTTCATGTTCAGGTCGGTGAAGACCGGGTGATCCATACCGGGCCAGCGGGCGGCAGCGTCCTGCAGGCTCAGTGCGGGTTCGGTGACCTTCACGCCAAGCTCCTGCGGGGTACCGCAGCTGACCAGGGTGGGTTCGCCGGGCTTCGGCGGGCGCACAGCCTTAGAGTCCGCCTTAGCGTCAGATTCGGGGCGGTCAAAGCGGTGAGCACGCTGACGGTCAGCTTCCAGTAGCTCCTCCATCTCAGCCTCCGCGCGGGCACGCAGACGCTCAACACGACGCGGCAGAACGTGGGTGTCCACCTCAGCCTCGGTCGGCACGGAACGCTTCAGGGTCGAGGTCGCAACAACACCCTCCAGGGATACGTCACGCACGCTCGGGGAAATCGTCGCGAGCAGGCGGCTGAACGCGGGCCAGGAGCGGACCGCCTCAACATGACCCAGAGAGCTTTCCAGCATGCCGGTGCACAGCAGCACCACAATCGCCGCTTCGGGGGCACGCACGGTGCCGTCAACAGCCAGCGGGTACGCAATGACTGCGCTCGCCAGAGCCGCACCGAACCAGCTCAGGGTCACGAGGGTACGGCCCACGCCCTGAGCGGTCGAGCCCTTCTGCAGGGCGGACAGGTTCTCGGCGTCCAGGGCGCCGTTAGCCTTCTCAGCGGTGGTTGCCACGCCGTTAGCGCGCAGATCCTCAGCCGCCGAGAGCATGCCGGTACCCAGGCGCAGCATCTGCGCGGTGGAGCGGCGAGCCAGCGCCTCCGCACGGGCATCAGCGCGGAGCACAATCCACGGAGCCACAAAAGTGCTGACCAGCACGGCAAGCAGAACCGGGATCAGAGCCTGCGGCAGAATGCACGCGGTCGTAATCAGCGCCGCGGTCATGACCAGCAGGTGCGCAGCCGGCGGAATAATAACGCGCGGCACGCCGTCACGCAGCTCATCAATACCGCCCACGAGGCGTTCGAGCAGCGCGTCACCACGCAGCAGGGCACGCACGCTGCTCACGCTCTGCCATGCGCCAACCCAGGCGCGCAGACGCAGAATATTTGCGGCGGCAAGAACCTTCGAATGGGTCATTAGACGCTCAGCGTAGCGGGCGCAGGCACGACCCAGGCCGAAGAAACGCACGCCCACAATGGCGACCATCAGGTACATCATTGCCGGGCCCTCGGCAGCGCGAACAATCAGCCAGCCGGACAGCGCGGTCAGTGCCGCAGCCATCAGGGAAGTAATCGCAGCCATGATCACCGGGCCGGTTGCGGCGCGAACACCAATACCGGTCAGTTCCTTCAGGGTGCGCAGGCTTGCGAACAGGCCGGCAGGCTCGGCTTCCTCGGTCTCGGCAGCTACGGAGGCGCCCGCCGGGGCGGTGCTTTCAGCCTCGTACTCTTCCCTGTCCTTGAGCAGGTGCGCGGGGGCTTGCGCGGGAACCGCAACGCGGGCGGTATTCGCCTCGGCGGTCCATGTGTAGCCCTGGGCGGTCTGCACGGCACGAACGAGGATATCGCAGCCAGCGGCGAGCTCCTGCTCGTGGGTCACGATCAGAACGGTTGCGCCAAGTTCCGCCAGGCGGTGCAGGGCGCGGGTCACCAGGTATGCCGAGTAGGCGTCCAGGTGCGCGGTCGGCTCATCCACCAGGACGGTCAGCACGGTCTGCTCACCGCCGGCACGGTAGATAGCCTCGGCACGAGCCAGGGTACGTGCCACGGCGAGGCGGCGCGCCTGACCAGCACTGAGGGCACCGGGTTCAAGGGCGGTCAGCTTCTCCATGCCCAGCTGAACCAGCGGGCCAACCAGCAGCGCAGACTCGGCATCGGTGATGGACAGCTTCTTGGAGTCCATCGCTTCACCGAGCAGAGCGGCTGCACGCTCACGCTCCGCCTCGGTAGCGCTGAGTGCGTAGAGCGCCATTTCGGTCTGCACGGTCGGTGCGGTGAAGACCGGCGACTGCGGAATAACCAGGGTGGTTCCCAGACCGGTCACGCTACCGGTCAGGTGCACGGGCTCCTCCAAGCCGGTGGGCACCAGACCCTCGCGCACGGCACCGGAGAACACGTTCAGCAGGGTGGACTTACCGCAGCCGGACTCACCCATCACGCCGATAACTGCACCGCGTGCGTCCTGGGCGGTTTCAGTCTGGGTGTTGCCAACGCGACGGTCCAGGTTCAGGGACAGGTTAGTCAGCACGGCAGGACGCGCCGGGTAGCTCACCGACAGGTCCTTAACGGCGATGGTGGAAGGCTGGCCCTTCTGCGCTGCCGGATCCTGTGCAGACGAATCCTGCGCATTCGAGTCCGCAGCGGCGGCGGGCAGGGGCGCATCAATAATCTTCTGGGCGCTACGCAGGGCGGCAACGCCGTCCTCCGACTGGTGGTAGGCGGCACCCACATCACGCAGCGGCTGGTAGCATTCGGGAGCCAGCAGTAGTACAAGAATTGCGGTGTCCAGGCCCAGGGTACCGTTGACCAGGCGCACACCAATCAGCACAGCAATCAGCGCCACCGAAATGGTGGTGATGAGCTCCAGGGCGAGCGAAGACATGAAGGCGCTACGCAAAGTCTGCATGGTGCGTTCACGGTAACGCTGGCCGAGGGCGTTCATGGAGCGGGTCTGTGCACGTTCACGGCCCAGACCGATAATGACGGGCAGGCCGCGCACCAGCTCCAGAATATGGTCGGAGAGGCGGTGCAGTTCAGCCTGAGCTTCTGCGGTTTCGTCGCGGGTGTTCTTACCAATCAGAATCATGAACACCGGAATAAGCGGCAGGGTGCAGGCAAGCACCATGGCGCTCATCCAGTCTAGGGCCGCCACAACAACCCAGAGGATGAACGGCACAATCGCGGTAGACACGAACGCGGTCAGGGTCTTGGTGTAGTAGTCATCCAGAGCGTTCAGGCCACGGGACAGCAGCACAGCGGTCGCGCCGGTACCTTCGGGGGTGTCTGCACCACCGGTGGCGAGCACACGCTTGAGCAGCGAGGAACGAATTTGAGATTTCGCCCCGGAGGCGGCACGCTGCGCGCTCACAGCCAGCAGGTAGTCGGTGCCCGAGCGGACAAGTAGCGCAGCCACGGCGACCGCAATCAGGCCGGGGGTAATGGTGTCTGCGTCACCGAAGATACCACCGAGGCCGAGCAGCCAGCCGCCGTGCGCCTCCAGCTGCGCCTGTGCGGAGCCCGAGAACTCAATGTAGGCGCGGTACACGTCCGGGGCGCTCGTCTCTTTGAGGCGCGCGTGCTCGGCGGCAACAGCGGCGAAACCGGCGTGTGCCGCGCGGGCAATAATCACAGCCAGGGCGGCGCTGAAAAGCACCGTCGCGATGGTGTGCACGGCGGTGATGATACCGAACGTGCTGAGGGTTTTACGGGCGTCAGGGCCCAGAGGTGGGCGGCGGTCAGCGCGGTCGTTGCGCTTTCCTTCGGTCACCTCTGGTGCCTCGGTGTTCTGATGTTTGTCAGCATGACGCGGTGTGTGCGTTCGACTCACGTGTTGTCCTTAGTCTTCTGCTGTTTTTACCTCCCATCAGTTTAAGGGTTGGGCTATCCAATACCTATTTGACCAGTCAAGTTTCGGATAATTGGCTGGTCCTCACCCAGCGCTAGTTCTAGCCGCGCATCGCGTCGGCGGGGCTCTTGCGGGATGCCACCCACGCCGGGTATGCCGAAGACACCAGACCGGTAAGGGCGCCAACGCCCACGCCGAGCACCACGAATCCGGGTGAGAGAACCGCCTGCCAGCCCTGCACGAGCGAAAGAATAATCGTCGCAATCATGCCGGAGCAGGCGCCGATGGAGCCGCCGAGCAGACCGAGCATGACGCCCTCCATGAGGAAGATGCGGGCGATCAGCCATTTACTCGATCCGATGGCGCGGCGCAGCGCAATCTCTGCGGTGCGCGATTGCACGGACAGGTACATGGCGGTTGCCGCCGAGAGGGAGGCGAGCACCAGCAGAATACCGGAGAGCACACCCACGTACAGGCCCAGATCCGAGGCGATAGACGCGCGTAGGCTCTGCAGGTCGGAGGGGGTTTCCACGTTGATCTGGCTGGGTTCAGCGGGCTTGAGGGTCAGCGGAATTGCCTTGGCGACCGCTTTGCCGTAGCCCCGTTCGGTTTCGGTAATGTAGGTCACCTGGCCGCGTCCGGTGCGCTGAAGTGTGCCCGGCGAGACAATGACCGTGTTCCTGAATTCGTAGCCGCTATTGCCGGGGTCGAAAAGGCCGACGACCGGCATCAGCTGACCTTCCACCCAGATGCTCACACCGGGTGCCACCTGCGGCAGCCCGCCGAGCTTAATGCCGTACTCGACGGCGGGTAGCTCGCCGGGGCGGGGCTCGGTTGTGGCGTTATCTGCAGCCTTATCTTCGGGAATAATGCCGAGGGCACGGGCAGCGGAGACCGAGACGATAGCGCCGGAGAGCTGCTCGGCGCGTTCACGGTCGGCAACATTCTGCTGGGTGAGGGTCGAGTTCATCTGTTCGAGCGCACGCAGGGTTTCGGGGTTCATGCGGGCACCGATTTGCTCGAGCCGGGTCTTCGAGGTGGAGCTGAGGCCAATCGCCGTTTTGGGTTCGTCCTCATAGGGGCTGAATCGGGTGATTCGCACGTCGGCGGGCGCCACGCTGCTGACGAATCCGGTGTTCTTCACGTAGTCCAGCGCGCTAATGCGGTCGGCAACATTCTGCGCGGATTCGCCCTGCCGGTAGGTTCCGAGCACGTTCTCATCATTATCCCTGTCGCTGATGTAGAGCGTGGATTGTTCGGATCCGAGCAGGCGCTGGTTCACCTGGTAGCTGGCGGATTCGCTCATGCCGGAGGCGCTGATGAGTCCGCCCACGCCCAGTGCGAAGGACAGACCCAGTAGCAGGGTGCGTAGCGGTCGTGAGGTGAGCGCGGAGATTGCCTCTATGCTGTCGTCGGTGAGGAAGCTTCCGCGGCGGTGCGTAGCGGGCTTCTCCCCCGGTGCGAGGCTGGCGGAGGCGTCTACCGGGGCACCTACCGTGGCTTCTGCCGGGGTGTCCGTTGCAACCGGTGCAACCTCAGTACTCGGCACCTCAGCGACCGGCACCGTAGCCAAGTCGGCGCGGCTCTGCTCGTGCAGCTGCCCATCCTCAATGCGGATCACGCGGCGGGCGGCGGCGGCAACCTCCGGGTCGTGGGTAATAACCAGCACGGTACAGCCGGTCGCGTTAATGCGCTGCAGAATCTCAATGACCTTGGCGCTATTGTGGCTGTCCAGGTTGCCGGTGGGCTCGTCGGCAAGAATCAGCGGCGGGCGCGTGGCGAGGGCGCGAGCAATGGCGCAACGCTGCTTCTCGCCGCCGGAAAGGTAGCGGGTGCGGATGCTGGCACGGTCGCTCAACCCCAGAAATTCTAGGGTTTCTTCGGTGCGTTGCAGGCGCTCGCTGTAGGGTACGCCCTGCACGCGCAGACCCATGGAGGCGTTGGTCGTGCTGGTTTCGTCCAGCAGCATGTTTGAGGATTGGAAGATGAAGCCGAGGTGGTCTCGGCGCATTTCGTCGCGTTCTCTGTCGCTGAGTCCTTCCGTGTTTTTGCCGAAGAGGCTGTAGGTTCCGCTGGTGGGCGTGTCTAGCAGGCCAATGGCGTTGAGCAGGGTTGATTTACCGGATCCGGACGGACCAATAATGGCGAGGAATTCGCCGCGTTCGACCACCAGGTCGAGATGGTCGAGGACTGCTCGTTCGCTCCCCTCGAAAACACGGGTAATGCCGTGCATTTCAATAGCGGGTGCGGTACCGAGTCCGGCGGCAGGTGTAGCTGCGGACGCTACGTTGGGCGCAATTGTAGGCGCACGTCCTGGGCTTGTGTCTGGGGTTATCTTACGGCGGCTCATGAGACAAGCACCTTCTGTCCCGTGCTGAGGTTCGCGTTGATTGCGGCGTATCCGCCGGCGGTGCGTAGAACCTCAACGTTGACTCGTTCGGTGGCGGGCGCATCCTTGCTGGTCGAGGTGGAGCTTCCGCCCTTTTCAACGAGCACGTAGGTGCCCTGGGAATCCTGACGTACCGCGGTAGTCGGCACGGCGAGGGTGGTTGAGGTGTTGCCCTTACTGGTGATGGATGCGCTCTGCCCCGGAGTGAGCTTGCTCGGGTCGTCGGCGCTGAATCGCACGCTCTTTGCCGCACCCTTGGAGGGGTCGTTCTGCAGCTCACCAATGCTGGTGATGGTGCCTTCCACGCTGCCGGTGGAGGTGCGCAGGCTAATGCGATCACCGACCTTGAGCTTGTTCGCGACGGCGAGTTCAACGCTGGATTCCACGTAGGGTTCGCTGGTTTCTACGCTCGCGATGGGGTTGCCGTCGCTGATGAGCTGGCCGACCGCCGCAACCGCGGTGACGGTGTGGCTACCGCCGGGCAGAATCGCGTAGTTGCTGCGGGCAATGCTGGTGACCCCTTCGCTGGGCACGCCGGTCAGGTGCGCGCGGTGCAGGCGCGTTACGGCGTCGAGGGTGTCTTCGGTGACGGTGCCACTCTGCGCGGTGGCGTACCCGGCGGAGTTCAGTGCCTTCTGGAAGGCGAGCACGTCGTCGCCGTTATCGCCCAGGTTGAGGTCGCGGTACAGCGGCAACGGCCCCTCCAGCACGAAGACCGGGTCGGCACCAATAATGCCGATGAAGTCACCGGCCTTGAGCACGTTACCGGGCTTCTGGTTCTGGTAGACGAGCACCGGCTCACCGTTGGTGCGCGCGCTAATCGGGGCGGTCTCTCCCGCCTTGGTGGTTCCGGCAATGGCTAGTCCCTCACTGACGGTGCGTTCTTCAACCTTAGCCCAGACCGGGATCACGGTTTTTGCCTGCACGGTCGGGTCGGGGCCCGTGGCGGCGTAGCGGGTGCCCAGGTAGAAGGACAGCATGAGCGAGCCGATAGCGAGAATAGCCAGCAGCAGGAGCACACGGGGTCGGGCGATGCGCTCGCTAAAGCGGTGCCCGCTGTTTTGGTTCTGTGAGTGAGTGGTCATGGCGGTGTCTTTCTACGCGGGTGCGGGCTACCCGCCGAGCCTGTGTCTCGGGTGGCCCGCACCATTACCGGTCTTTCCCCGGCATCAAAATTCGGTTTTAAAATCCGACGTCAAAACCGGTCGTGGACGCTCGGGTTACTGGTGCTCCAGAACGTACTGCTTGAACTTCTCGTCGCGGTCGCGGTCGGCTTGGCGCTCCTGTTCAAGCTGCGACTGGTACTTGCGGATGAGCGGCATCTGGTACTGAGCTTCCAGGTCGTAGAGCTGCTTGCTCATGCCGACCTGCTGGTTACATTCGGCCTGGATGGTGGCGATGCGAATCTCTTCTTCGGAGGCGGGCTCGTTGAAACCGCCGTTCTTGCTCAGCTGCTCAGCCAGCGGGGTTTCCTCGGCGACGGAGCCTGCCGAGCGAGGGGTGAGGCCGCGGTCTGAGACGCACTGCTTCCACTTCTCTTCGAGCTCGCGGTGCAGTTTGCTACCGTAAACGGCATTGCCCGCCTCGGTGGAGATACGACTGGATGTGGACTGCCCTTCATTCTCGGGCCTCTTGCCTTCGGGCACCGCGGCCTCCAGGGTCTCGCGGGCCTTGGGGTAGCATTCGGTGCGAAGCTTGTCCTCGGGGCTCATGCTCTCCCCCGAGTTATAGGAGATAGGGGCGGCTGCGTTGTTGGGGTCTCGCTTCTGAGAACCGTACTTCTGGGCGTACTCGACGTTCCAGGGACCGTACTTTCGTCCCAAATCACCGCGGGGTGCGCTTTCAGAATAGGGAGCCTGGATGGTGTAGTTCTGCCCGTGTTCGGCGAAGCACTGCTTCATGGCAATCTGAAAGGCGGTGTACTCGTAGTTGGTGCGCTCGTAGTAGGAGTAATCGTCCAGGGGCATCTTCACGATGTCCTGTTCCGCGTCAAAGATGGCGTGGACGCTTTCGTCACGTTCCAGCGGCGGGTTGAAGAGCGAGCAGGCGCTCAGAGGGAGCACGCCGATGCAGAGCAGGGCACCCGTGGTGAGCAGGCGGCGGCTCATGCCAGTGCGAGGGGCGGCTGCGGTGGAGCTGCGGTTGAGGGATTTCATCGTTGAACGCCTTTCATAGGAGTGAGTTGTACACCACATTACACTTTTTACTCCCTGTCGCGCTCGAATTTCGGGGGGGTGTGCACCAAAAATTTTTGCGCGCCTACTCGCCTGCCGAGAGCTGCATCCTCTGCGAGAATATCCTCTGAGGGAATAGTCCTCTGGGTGGCATAGAAAAATCCCCCGAACTTCTCGAAAGAGAAATCCGGGGGATTCTTCAAACAGCTACATGCTACTTGGTCGGCATTTCAGCCAGTTCGGTAGCGTCGTGAGCGTCGGGGATGTGATCCACGTGCAGACGCTTACGGAAGACCCAGTAGGTCCATGCCTGGTAGACGAAGACGACCGGCAGACCCATACAGGTCACGAAGGTCATAACACCCAGGGTGTACTCGGAGCTGGATGCGTTCGCAATGGTGAGCGAGTATGCCGGGTCCAGGGTGGAGGGCAGAACGTTCGGGTACATTGCGGTGAAGATTGCCAGCGCGCCGAATGCGAGGAACACGGACAGACCAGCGAAAGCGCGACCCTCACGGCCACCCTTTGCGGAGATCCAAGCAATCAGAACAGCAACCACAGCCAGGATGGTGCACAGCCAGGAGACGCCGTTACCGGTGGTGAAGTCCAGAGCCAGAACCCATGCAACGATCGGCAGCAGCAGGACGGGAGACCAGCGTACCAGGGTGTTGCGGGCACGGTCACGGATGTCACCGTCGGTCTTCAGAGCGACGAAGGCAAGACCCTGAACCAGGGAGAAGCCAACGAAGCCCAGACCGCCGAGCAGAACCGGCAGGGAGACCCAAGCGAAGGCGCCGCCGACGCGGTCACCATTGTCGTTGATGGGCAGACCCATGGAGGTCAGACCGAGCAGAGCACCGACGAGCAACGCGATGAAGAAGGAAGAAACAGACAGAGCGATGTTCCAGTTACGGATCCACTTCTCGTCGTTCTTCTTACCGCGGTATTCAATTGCGACCACGCGCAGAATCAGGAAGACCAGCGCGAGGGTCAGAGGAATGTACAGAGCCGAGAAGAGGGCTGCGTACCAGATGGGGAATGCTGCGAAGATAGCAGCACCGCCGGACACAATCCACACCTCGTTACCGTCCCAGACGGGGCCGATGATGTTCAGCAGCAGACGACGTTCCTTCTCGTTCTTGGTGAACTTGGAACCCATCAGCATACCGACGCCCAGATCGAAACCGTCGAGGATCAGGTACATGATGAGGAAGACGCCAATGGCGACAAACCAGAGGGTGGGCAGGCCAGGCTGACCGGCAAAGATATTGAAATCAAAGTTCATGGTGAATCAATCCTTACCCGCCTAGTAGGCGAACTCCAGCACATCGCGCTTGGACTTGTCGTTGGACTCGTCCTCGTGGTGCGACTGAACCAGCTCGGGCATTGCTGCCACAACACCGGCCTTGACGTACTTAATGAGCAGGTAAACCTCAACCACCATCAGCACACCGTAGAGCAGGCCCAGGGTGAGCAGGGAGAAGAGGATTTCTTCACCGGAAACACCCGGGGAGATAGCTGCTGCGGTGAACAGGTGGATCGAGGGATCACCCTGAAGGTTCGGAGCCACAACGAAGGGCTGGCGGCCCATTTCGGTGAAGATCCAGCCCAGTGCGATGCCAAAGAAGGGAGCCAGGATAGACCAGACAGCAACGTTCTTGAGCAGCTTGGACTCGGGGACGGTGCCTACGCCCTTCTTACGGGTTACCCACAGTGCGTAGAGGTAGAAGGGCAGAACGATTCCGCCGAGGCCCATCATGCCGCGGAAGCCCCAGTAGGAGACCTCGAGGGAGGGCAGGTAGTCAATCTTCTGACCTGCGCGCTCACCGTAGAGCGGGTTGTTGGGCAGGTTGGTGCCGAACTTAGCTTCGTACTCGGGCAGCAGGGTCTGGATGCCCTTCACCGGGGTGTCGAAGTTGTCGTGTGCCAGGAAGGACAGCACGCCGGGAACCTCGATGACGGGGGTGATCTTGTCACAGCTCTGAGCGCCGAGCTCACCGACGGTCAGAACGGAGAAGGAGGTGCCGTCGTGGCACGCAGCTTCTGCAGCAGCCATCTTCATGGGCTGCTCGTGAATCATCATCTGTGCCTGAATGTGACCGGACGCGCCGATACCTGCGAAGGCGAGGAGGCCCACAACAGCGCCCAGGCGCAGGGACTTGAACCAGACCTGGAAGTCTGCCTTGTCGCGTGCGCCCTTGTCGGACTCACCAACAACGACCTTGCCGTCAACGACCTTGTCGATGCCGTCCTTGCGGCGGCGCCACAGCTTGTACCATGCGATACCAACCAGGAAGCCACCGGCAACCTGGATAGCGGAGGTGATGACGTGAGTGAAGGTCACCCATGCGAGGGGGTTCAGCAGCACAGCGCCGATGTCGGTCATACGGGGACGACCGTCAATCATTTCTGCACCAACGGGGTGCTGCATCCAGGAGTTTGCAACCAGAATGAAGAATGCAGAAATCCAGGAGCCGAGGACTGCCATGAACAGCGAGAATGCGTGTACAGCAGGCTTGAGGCGATCCCAACCGAAGATCCACAGACCCAGGAAGGTCGACTCAACGAAGAAGGCGAAGAGGCCTTCCATTGCCAGCGGAGCGCCGAAGACGTCGCCGACGAAGCGGGAGTATTCACTCCACGCCATGCCGAACTGGAATTCCTGAACCAGACCGGTGGCCACACCCATTGCGAAGTTAATGAGGTATAGCTTGCCCCAGAACTTCGTCATGCGCTTGTATTCGTCCTTCTTGGTACGAACGTAGCGAATGTACAGGTAGGTCACAACAAGGCCCAGACCCAGAGTCAGCGGAACCATGAAGAAGTGGTAGACGGTGGTAATACCGAACTGCCACCTACCAAAATCAAGGGGATCCATTGATAGGTCCTTACTATGTGTGTACTTAATGTGTGTTTGTGCCAGATTTCGGGTAGTCCGCCATCGATGGAGGGCATACGAGAGTTACTGACACACTGTCTCTCATGCTTCTAAGGTACAGGGTTTTCTTGAGAAGCTGTGAGTAGGCTGTGCATAGTATGGACGTTTATTGTTTGACGTTTCGCTAAAGGTACGTTGAACGTTATCCCCCGACGCGCGGGTAGATTGAGGGGCGAAGCACTGTGGTGCATTGCGGGGTTGCGAGGTAGTTTCGGAACCACGGTGAAACTTTGCGTTTTTACATTATTTCTGCAAAATTTTGGTGACAGATTCCCGGAATATGACAGGTGGTTCAAGTAGTGCTCAAAGCTTAAATTTGCCTAAACCATACCGATTTTACTGAGATTTTCAAGAAATAGTGTGACTATTATCACGGAAAAATCATGGAATGTGACACGCCAGGCACCGCTCCCCCGCAAGGTACCGCAAGCTACATATCGATGCTCTCAGTATCCAGCTGATGAGCACCCGCAATGATGAACTCCTTACGCGGAGCCACCTCAGAACCCATCAACAAGGAGAACGCACGCTCGGCAGCCTCCGCATCCTCAATGCGAATACGGCGCAACATACGATGACGCGGATCCATCGTGGTCTCAGCCAACTGATCGGCGTCCATCTCACCCAGACCCTTATACCGCTGAATGGGTTCCTTATAGGACACACCCTGCTCCTGCAAAGAATCCAGAAGCTCATGCAGCTGCTTCTCCGAGTAGGTGTACACCATCTCGTTCGGCTTACCGCGGCGCACCACCTCCACGCGATGCAGCGGCGGAACCGCAGCGTACACGCGACCCGCCTCAATCAGCGGACGCATGTAACGGTAGAACAGGGTCAGCAGCAGGGTACGAATGTGGGCGCCATCCACGTCCGCATCGGTCATCATAATGACCTTGCCGTAGCGAGCAGAATCCAAGTCAAAAGTACGACCCGAGCCTGCACCGATGACCTGAATCAGCGCCGCGCACTCAGCATTCGCGAGCACATCAGTCACCGAAGCACGCTGAGTGTTCAGGATCTTACCGCGAATCGGCAGCAGAGCTTGATACGAAGAAGAACGCGCCAGACGCGCAGTACCCAATGCCGAGTCACCCTCCACAATGAACAGCTCAGAATGCTCAACATTGGTCGAACGGCAATCCACCAGCTTAGTGGGCATGGACGAAGACTCCAGCGCGGTCTTACGGCGCTGAGTTTCCTTATGGATGCGCGCCGAGACGCGGGTCTTCATCTCAGAGACGACCTTCTCGCACAGAGCGGCCGCCTGAGCCTTCTCCGCACGGGCGGTCGACTCCAGGCGAGCCTTCAGCGCATCACCCACGACCTTCGACACGATCTGGCGAACCGCCGGGGTACCCAGAATCTCCTTGGTCTGACCCTCAAACTGCGGCTCGGCAAGACGCACGGTCAGCACGGCGGTCAAGCCGGCGAGCACGTCGTCCTTCTCAATCTTGTCGTTACCCACCTTGTACTTGCGGGCATTATCGGCAAGGTGCTTGCGCATCACGCGCAGCAGGCCCTGCTCAAAACCGGTCGTGTGAGTACCGCCCTTGGGGGTGGCAATAATATTCACGAAGCTGCGGACCGTCGTCTCGTAGCCAATACCCCAGCGCAGCGCAACGTCCACTTCGCAATCGCGCTCCACGTCAGTCAGCTGCGAGCGGCCGTCCTCACCCAGCACCGGCACGGTCTCGGTGAAAGAGCCGCTGCCGCTAAAACGCCAGGTGTCGGTAATACGCTCATCGTGCGCCAAGAACTCGACGAACTCGCTAATGCCGCCGTCGTACTGGAAAACTTCCTCGTGGGGCTCCAACTCGCCGGGGGTGCCGGGCAGGCGGCGCTCATCGCGGATGCAAATACGCAGACCCGGAACGAGGAATGCAGTCTGGCGCGCACGAGCAGCCAGGTCCTCGTAGCTGAACTTGGCGTCGGGGGTGAAAATCTGCGGGTCAGCCCAATAGCGCACGCGGGTGCCGGTCACGCCGCGCTTAGCGCGACCCACAATCTGCAGGGCGTCAGTGCCCTCGGTTGCGGGAGTGAACGGGTCATCAGGCTTGGGGGTGCGGCCGGACTCGAAGAAGCCGGGAATGCCGTGGCGGAAAGACATCTGGTAGGTCTTCGAACCGCGGTCTACCTGCACGTCCAGGCGGGAAGACAGCGCGTTCACCACGGAGGCGCCCACACCGTGCAAACCACCGGAGGCGTTATAGGAGCCGCCGCCAAACTTACCGCCGGCGTGCAGCTTAGTGAACACGACCTCCACACCGGACAGACCGGTGCGCGGCTCAATATCGGTGGGGATACCGCGGCCATCATCGCGCACCTCAACCGAACCGTCACGGTACAGAATGACCTGAATGGACTGACCGAAACCGGCGAGCGCCTCATCCACCGAGTTGTCGATAATCTCCCAGAGGCAGTGCATCAGGCCGCGGGAGTCGGTGGAGCCGATGTACATGCCCGGGCGTTTGCGTACAGCTTCCAGACCTTCCAGCACGGAGAGGTGACGGGCGGTGTAGTTCGAAGACGCCACGGGAATCCTTTCGGGTGAATATGTCTGCGGTGGTGAACGCGTGCCACCGGGCGGAGTGCGAGTCCGGCTCAAGTGCTACGGGGGCAGAACGACAGCGGGGCACGACGCGTGTCGTGCCCCGCAGAGCGTTCAACGTTCGGAACTCTATTCTAGCGTGGCTTGGGGAAAAGAGTGATTAAGACAGTCACCGCTAATGCGCTGCTCTGCTCACACGTTCCTTCCCCTAGTGAGCCTCACCCGAGGCGCGCGAGGAGCTCTCGTGACGGTTCGTGACCATGATATTGGACTTGAAGTAGAACTCTTCGGGAAGCTCATTCGTGACCGGGCCGTGCGGGAATTCGCTGAGCTTCGGCACGAAGTACCAGTCCATCAGCTCGCCGCTGCTCTGCTTGAGCACACGGCGTTCCCTCATGGCGTGGCGTACCTTGCGGCGCAGACGCGGGCTGTCTTTCAGGGTGCTGGTGAAGACCCACGGAGTCTCGTAACCCTCAGTGATCATGCCGAAGGTGATGCGCAGGTTGCCATTCTCATCGGCGTCCATCGTGAAGTCGCCGTCTGCAATATCGGTGAAGGCGAGCATCCAGCTGTGGCGGCGTTCGTAGCTTTCGCGGGTGGTCTGCAACGCCGCAATGATGCGATGGTCGACCAGCAGCTCCACCTTGCGTTCGGTGATTTCACCCAGACGAGCGTAGGAGCCGAAGGCGCGGTTCGCACCACTACGGCGAGGCCACTTCGTCACCGCACCGTGCGGCACCTCCCCCGCAAAGGTGAAGGGGCCCGTCATGGTGCCGGGCAGACGCAGACGCTCAAACGGAGCCGTCGGCAGGAAAGTCGTCAGTAGCTGATCGGAGCTGACCGACTTACCCCAGCGCGCCATCTCAAAAATGGTCGGTTCAGGGCCTACAGGGTAGATATGCGGCATCTTGCGACCGAACTCGTCAAAGCCCTCAATAAACTCGCCGTTGGAGCTGTACCCGGGCATGGTCGCACCAAGCGGGCGAGTCCACGATCCCGAATACGGCTTGGTCAGGTGCGGGTTCTCCACCGGCAGGATGCTGGTGCGAGCACCCAGGTAGGCGGGCATGCGGGAGAGGTTACGCCATGCGAACTTCGCGGCAACCGCCTCGCGCCACCACATCGGGCGTTTGCCCGGGGTCTGCCCGCCCAGACAGTGCATGAGCAACCAGAATCCAGCCCAGCCGAGGCAACCTACGGCAACCACGCAGAAAATAATTGTCAGCACAGTGTGCAGGGTTCCGGTCGCCCAGATATTCGTGGCAATCAGAGCCATGAACGCCACCCACGCCGCCATGACGTACGGGCCGAGCGTAATCATCGGATCGACCACCTTCACGGCGGCAATGACGCGGCGGTTCAGTCCGCGCCACACGTAGGAGTACGCCCAGCATCCGGCGGCAAGGGCGAGTGCCATCAGCAGAAGAAGGATGAGCATCGGTGTGTCTCTTTCGCTGCAGGTTTTTCTACCGCGGTCGGTGACAGCAAGCGTCGGACAGATGCACCGTTGACAGATGCACCGTTGAAAGGCTCTTCAATAGCAAAACTCGCCTGCCGAAGGTACCTTCAGCAGACGAGTTTCTTTGGTGTCACTAACCTTGAGGTAAAGCTTCTCTACCTATTGTGCCTTTAATTGGTATCCCTGTGGGGGATTTTAGGGGGATGCACGAAAAAATCGTACCCAGCCCCGCCTTTTCACCCATCAGACCGGCACAGTGAGACAAGCAGACCGAGTAAGCTCTGGCGCCTCAGCGACTGTTTTAGACAGCGGTTTTAGGAGACCAACGCGGCAGCAATCTGAGGAATCAGCGCCTCAAAAGCACGCGCACGGTGGCTAATCGAGTTCTTAATCTCGGCGGGAATCTCAGCGCACGACTTGCCAGCGTACTGCCCCTCGTACAGGGCGTTCTCACCGTTCAGTTCCACGGGACGCAGAATCGGGTCGTAACCGAAGCCGCCCTCCCCCGCCGGTGCGGTCAGCAACTCGCCGGGCAGCTCGCCGTACTCGACCGCCTCAAAACCGCTCGGGGAGGCAACCGACGCCGCGCAGCAGAACTTCGCGCCGCGGTGCTCGGCAGAAATATCGCTCAGCTGAGCCAGCAGCAGGTTCAGGTTCGCGGAGTCATCGCCGTGGCTACCCGCCCAGCGCGCCGAAAAAATACCGGGAGCGCCATTGAGCACATCCACCGACAGGCCGGAATCGTCAGCAATAGCGACCAGGCCGGTTGCCTCGGCAACAGCGCGTGCCTTCAGCAGGGAGTTCTCAGCGAAGGTCACGCCGGTCTCGGGAACGTCGGGTGCGTTCACGCTGGAGGCGTCAACCACCTGGGTGTCAACGTCCAGGCCGTCAATGCGTCCGCGCAGAATTTCACGCAGTTCCTTGAGCTTGCCCTTATTGTGGCTTGCCAGAACGATCTTTGCGTCTGCCATAGTTTCTCCTTGTCGACGGAACTAGTTACTGGGACGGGTTAGTGTGCCAATGCTTCACGCTGAATCTGAGCCAGCTCAGCGGTGCCTTCCAGCGCCAGGTCGAGCAGGCTGTTGAGCTCGTCGCGGTCGAAAGGCGCACCCTCGGCGGTGCCCTGAACCTCAACAAACTTACCGCTACCGGTGACGACCACGTTCATGTCGGTCTCGGCGCGAACGTCCTCGGTGTAGGGCAGGTCCAGCATGGGGGTGCCGTCAATAATGCCCACCGAAATTGCGGACACCGAATCGATCAGCGGGTTCGCCTTAGCGGGCAGAATCTTCTGCTCCTTCGCCCAAGAAATAGCATCAGCCAGCGCCACGTACGCGCCGGTAATAGAAGCGGTGCGGGTGCCGCCGTCAGCCTGCAGAACGTCACAGTCAAGCACGATGGTGTTCTCGCCCAGCTCATCCATGTTGATGACCGCACGCAGGGAGCGACCAATCAGGCGAGAAATCTCGTGGGTGCGGCCACCCACGCGGCCCTTGAGCGACTCGCGAGAAGAACGGGTGTTGGTGGCGCGCGGCAGCATCGCGTACTCGGCGGTCACCCAGCCCTTACCTTCGCCCTTGAGCCAGCGCGGCACGCCCTCAGTGAAGGATGCGGTGCACAGCACGCGGGTGTTGCCGAACTCGATGAGGGCGGAGCCCTCAGCGTTGCGGGACCAGCCGCGGGTAATGGTGATGGGGCGCAGCTCGTTGAGGGCGCGGCCGTCTTCGCGGGTTGCAGTCATGGGTTCTCCTTGAATCTGTCTGCGGAATCTGTGTCTGTCTGTTGACTCTATGTCGAAAGGCAAGCGGAGCTGAGCGCAGTTTGCACTAGTCCAGCTCGTTTTAGCTTAGCTCGGGTTTGGCCTAGTCCAGCTCGGGCTTGGGCAGCGCGATCGCGGTGTTCAGCGGCGGATCGAGCACCTCCACCACGTTCAGGGTGGACGTGACCGGGTGAGCCTCCGTCGGGCGCGGGTAGATGCGGTAGCTTGCCGCCATTTCGGCAATGCCGACCGGGCCGGAGAAAGCACTGCGCGCCTCCGCGCGGGCGATGTCCGGGTCGTTCCACACGGGCAAGTGGGTTAGCAGCAGGTTACGCACGCCCGCCTCCGTGGCGGCCTCGCCGGCACGCTTGCCGGTCAGGTGAATACCGCGCAGGGCGTCGTCGCGACCCTCCTGGTATGCCGCCTCGCAGAGGAACAGGTCAGCGCCGCGCGCAGCCTTGACCAGGCCTTCGCACAGGTCGGTATCACCCGAGTACGAGAACACGGTGTGACCCTCGCGATCGTTGCAGGTGATGCGCAGCGCGTACGGGTCCTTCGAGGGGTGAACCACGCGGAACGGCTCCACGCGGAAGGGACCAATCTGCACGGGCTCACCCTCAGTCCAGGTGTGGTACTCAAACTCGGTGCTCATGCCCGGATCCGGGTCCAGGCCGTGAGTCGCCGAAAGGTACTCGTTAATCGCGGCGGGACCGTACAGCGGAATGCGGCCCTTGGGCCAGCCGCGCGGATCCCACTTGACCGCCACGTGCAGACCGGACAGGTCGATGCAGTGGTCCGGGTGCAGGTGCGAAATCAGAATCGCGTCGATATCGCTCAGGTCGATATGGCGCTGGAGCATGCCGAGGGAGCCGTTGCCCATGTCCATGATGATGCGCCAGGTTCGACCCGCGAAGTCCGTGGCGGTGAGCATGTAGCAACTAGCCGGTGAGACGGGGCCGGGAAAGGAGCCCGTGCAACCGATAACGGTTAGACGCATGAGGTGTCGTCCTTAGGGGTGGTGCCGGAAAATTCGGTGCCCGCGACAGTGTGTGCTGCCTCTGCAGGATCTGCCGATTCGTCGAGGGTGATGTTGCGGTGTGCCGCAAGCATTTCGGGGGTGAGTGCCGCCAGCGAGCCGGTCGGGTAGCGTTCCGCCACGGAGCTGGTGTGGCGAACGTTGGTGACCTCGGGGCCGAGGAAGCGGCGCGCCAGCTGCGAGAACGTCTCAGATTCGCCGGTGGCGAGGAATTCGTGGTGCGGGTTTTCCTCGGGGACCGGGCTTTCAATGGCGTGGTTGAGCAGTTCGCGGTACACATCCTTCGCGGTCTCATCCGCGGAGGAAACCAGGGTGACGTCCTCACCCATAATGTAGGAAATCACGCCGGCCAGCAGCGGGTAGTGGGTACAGCCAAGCACGAGGGTGTCCACGCCGGCATCCTTGAGCGGCTGCAGGTACTCGCGGGCGGTCTCCAGCAGCTCGGGGCCGGAGGTAATACCCTTCTCCACGAACTCCACGAAGCGCGGGCACGCCACCGAGTGCACCTCAAGGTTCGGGGTAATCGCGAAAGTGTCCTCGTAGGCGCGAGAGGTGACGGTCGCCTCCGTCGCGATCACGCCGATCTTGCGGTTGCGGGTTGCGGCGAGCGCACGGCGGGCGGCGGGCTGAATCACCTCGATGACGGGAATGCCGTACTGGCGGGTGTAGCGTTCGCGGGCGTCGCGGAGCACCGCTGCGGAGGCGGTGTTGCAGGCGATGACGAGCATTTTCACGCCGGAGTCGACGAGTTCATCCATGATGCGCAGGGCATTGGCGCGTACTTCTGCGATTTTGAGGGGGCCGTAGGGGCCGTGGGCGGTGTCGCCGACGTAGATGATGCGTTCGTGAGGCAGCTGGTCCATGATGGCGCGTGCCACGGTGAGTCCGCCAACGCCGGAGTCGAAGACGCCGATGGGTGCCGCGGCGGTGGGGCCTACGGGCGCGGGGCTTCCCCAGGGGGTGCGGGCACGGTAGGGATTTGTTGCGTCGATGCTGTCACTCATGTGTCACCTACACTTCGTTATCGGTCGGGTACCACGTTCTATGCTAACTCGCTAAGATTACCCTTTTAGTTCGTTCGGCGGTTAGATGAGTCGAGAACCACCATTATGTGGTTGTATATGACGATAGTTTGAGGGGTAATTCGAAAAATTCGTTCTATTCTTGCTCGTCTGCCCCGCCAGGTGCTCCGCCGGGTGCTTCCTATTCTTCGTCGTCCAGGCCGTCGAGCATGGCGAGCATGAGCGAGTCCTGAACCCAGGAGACGAAGTTGTACACCACTGCCATGTACTCTTCTTGGGTTTCGATTTCGGAGGGGTCGGTGAACGCCGCAATGTCTTCGGCGGTGTCTTCGTCCACGATGTAGAGGCGGTCGGCGAGCACCAGGCGAATATCGCCGAGCGCGGCAGCCCAGGCGCGGGCGTGCTCCTCATTCAGGCGCAGGTCGCTGGATTCAATGTCGAAGGCGAGCATGGCGAGGTTCGCGCGTTTGGTTTCGCGCAGGTCGCGTTCGGTGTAGCGGCGGTACTCGGTGGCGGCTTCGTCGTCGCTACTTGCGGCGGGCAGCAGGCGTGCCACGGCGCTATCGGCGGGGATGGCAGGGTTTTCGGTGATGCCGACCAGCGCCTCCAGCGGGTCGACGGTGCCGCCGTCGGCGGTGGTATCTGCCGGGCGCAGTAGCGCGCGTACGTCTTCGGCGAGTTCGCGGATCAGGTCGCGTTCGGCGGGTTCGAAGGAGGCGGTGTAGCCTCCGGGGGTGCGGCGGAAGGGTCGCGCCATTAGTTTTCTACTTTCTCGAAGGTTGCCAACAGGCCCCAGGCGTGCATTGCCTGGGTGTGTTTTTCGGCGTCTTCGCGTGAGCCGGTGAAGACGATTGCCTTGCCGTTATTGTGCACCTGCAGCATGAGTTCTTCGGCGCGGGCGCGGGAGTAGCCGAAGTGGCTACGGAAGACGTAGGACACGTAGGTCATAAGGTTGACGGGGTCGTTCCAGACGATGACATTCCAGGGGGTGTCTGTGGCGAGGATGTTCTCCAGGGCGGTGTCGAGGTCGGTGTCCTCGAGGGTTCCGGTGGAGAGGGTCACGGCGGTAGTGTTCATTGGTTTCCTTTGCGGCCGGTTCCCTTTGATTATACGGGCGGGTATATGTTGCCCCCCCCCTGCGTAGCTCCAGTGTTGCCTCTGTGTTCATCCTGCGCTACTGCGGTGTTCGTCCTGCGTTGCTCCCGCACAGAGTGCTGGTAATTTGTCATACTACAGCACTTAGAGTCAAGAATACTTTATGTAGTGATTGACACGCCGACTCAAGAGGAAAAATACCCTAATCCCCCACTACAATAAACACATGGCTACTACTTCCCTTCTCACCGACCACTACGAACTGACCATGCTCCAGGCGGCACTCGCCTCCGGCGCAGCCAACCGTAAGTGCACTTTCGAAGTCTTCACCCGCCGCCTGCCCGCGGGCCGCCGCTACGGCGTCCTCGCAGGCACCGGCCGATTCCTCGAAGGCCTCGCTAACTTCCGCTTCAACGACGAAGAACTCTCCTTCCTCTCCTCCCGCAACATCGTCAACAAAGAAACCCTCTCCTACCTCGAATCCTTCACCTTCAGCGGCAACATCCGCGGCTACGCAGAAGGCGAAGCATTCTTCCCCCACTCCCCCGTCATGCAGGTCGAAGGCACCTTCGCCGAAGCGTGCGTCCTCGAAACCTACCTGCTGTCCATCCTGAACTTTGACTCCGCCGTGGCGAGCGCCGCCTCCCGAATGAGCGCCGCCGCAGGCAACCGACCCTGCCTCGAAATGGGTTCGCGCCGCGCCCACGAACGCGCCGCCGTCTCCGCTGCACGCGCCGCCGTTATCGCCGGCTTCGCGGGCACCTCCAACCTGGAGGCCGGTCTGCGCTACGGCCTGCACACCATCGGCACCAGCGCCCACGCCTTCACCCTGCTGCACGACAGCGAACGTGAAGCATTCGAGGCGCAGCTGCGTTCCCTCGGCGCCCGCACCACCCTGCTCGTCGACACCTATGATGTGGACGAGGCGGTCCGCCTCGGCGTGGAACTGGCTGGCGAAGAGCTCGGCGGCGTGCGCCTGGACTCCGGCGACCTGGTCGCCACCGCGGCCCGCGTGCGTGAACTGCTCGACTCGCTCGGTAACACTAACACCAAGATCACCGTCACCAGCGACCTGGACGAGTACGCCATCGCCTCCCTGGCGGCAGCCCCCGTGGACTCCTACGGCGTGGGCACCAAGCTGGTCACCGGTTCCGGTGCGCCGACTTCCTCCATGGTGTACAAGGTTGTTGAGCGTGAGAATGCCACTGGCGAAATGCAGCCGGTCGCTAAGGCATCGGCTGGCAAGGCGTCCATCGGTGGCGCCAAGCGTGCGGCCCGCCGCCTCAACGGCATGGGCATTGCGACCGCCGAGGTTCTGGGCACCCACGAGGACCCGAACCTGCTCGAGGACACCCGCCCGCTCATGGTGGACTTCGTCCGCAACGGCGAACTGCTGCCCGGCTTCACCGGCGAGGAAGGCGTGCGCCGCGCAACCGCCCGCCACGCTGCCTCCCTGGCTGAGCTTCCCGAGGCCGCCCGCCGCCTCTCGGAGGGTGAGCCGATCATTCCGACCGAGTTCATCTAAACCACCCTTCTGAGATACTGTTTTCACTCGGCGAATTTCACTCGGCGAATCAGAGTGAAAACTCATTCCTATTTGTAAAGGACAGACATGTCTAAGGCACTGATTATTGTTGACGTGCAGAACGATTTCTGCGCCGGCGGCGCCCTCGCCACCGAGCGCGGTGCGGACGTTGCCGCGCTGATTAGCGAATACGTGGAGAACAACCACCACCGCTACGACGCGATTATTGCCACCCAGGACTGGCATATCGATCCGGGCTCGCACTTCTCTGACACCCCCGACTACGTTGACTCCTGGCCGGTGCACTGCGTCGCCAAGAGCGAAGGCTCGCAGATTCACGAGAACCTGGACACCGACTACATTGAGGCGTACTTCCGTAAGGGCCGCTTCGAGGCAGCCTACTCGGGTTTTGAGGGTCTTCTGGCACCCGAGGATGAGGTCGCAACCGGCGAGCACGAGCCCGGTGTGGATGCGTCCGAGGACGGCCCGCAGACTCCCCTGTCGGAGTGGCTGGATGAGCGCGGTATCGAGTTCGTCGATGTTGTCGGTATCGCCACCGATTATTGTGTGTCGGCAACCGCTCGCGATGCGGTCGATGCAGGCTACGAGACTCGCGTTCTGGTTGACCTGACCGCGCCCGTGCACGAGGACAAGCTTGACGACGTAGTTGCCGAGCTTGAAGATGAGGGCGTCGAGGTGGTTGAGGTTCTCTAACCTCCACTATCACTGTAGGTAACTCGCCATTTCAAGGCGGGCGTTGAATATACAGAGACGGGGAGCCTGGGATGTACTATCCCAGGCTCCCCGCCTCTAGCGTGCCCATAACTTATCGTGCCTGCAACCAGCCGAGGTCATGAAACCTCTGCGGTTATGTAGCAGATTGAGCCGCTTACTTAAAGCTGACCTCCGCCATGCCGTTCACGCGCACGTTCGGGCCAGCCGGCACCTCCTTAGTGCCAACGATTGCGCCATTACGCACGCTCGGCGCCAGGTAGGATCCGCCAGCGCCACCGGCGCCGCCCTGCTGAACGTAGCCGACCGCACGGCGCGGGTTCTTCGGGTTGTTGCACCACTGCTGCGAGATGATGATTGCCGAAACCGCGTTCACCACGCCGGAGCCGCCGCGTACCCATTCCAGGCCGCAGACCGGGCTAATGGCGTAGCTGGAGCCGACGTTTCCGGGCGCGAAAAAGCCCGCGAGCGCATACACTCGCAGGCTTTTCTACCCCTCAACCTTCAGAGGGCGTTAGACTAACCCTTAGTCTCGCAGAGGTACACCTTGGCCTCGCCGTCATAGACGTTAATGCCGGTCCTCATCGAGTTCATAGAGTTAGAGAGTTCACCCTGAATAACACGCGGCGACAGGTACGAACCACCCGCACCACCGGCACCGGAGAACTGCAGGTAGCTCACGCTCTGGCGGATACCCGCAGGGTTGTTATTCCACTTCTGAATGGTCGTAATAGCAGACAGCGCCAGTGCAGCACCCGAACCACCACCTCCGTAGCCGCCGCCACCGCCTCCGGACATTGCGAACTGGTAGCCGTTGAACTCAGCAGCGGTCTCCTCAGCAGAGAATTCGATGCGCTCGCCGCCGGGCAGAGTCAGTACTTCAAGGTTCTTCGGGTCGTTATTGTCGAGCTGGTAGCTATAAGCGACAGCGCCGTTACCGCCCTTAGCCTTAAAGCCGGAGCCGCCCGCGTTACCTGCGGCCGAAGAGCTGTACAGCACCTGGTTATTCTGGCTGTCGTAGCTAAAGATATGGTTGGGGCTACCGGTCGGCACCTCGGGCTTAGCAGCGCCCGCTCCACCGGCGCCATTGTTTCCACCCTTACCGCCGTCAACAGATACCTTAGTGTTCAGGCTGTGGGTGTAGAACTGGGTGCCCGTAGTGGCGTCCTCGCCGCGAGTGCTCAAACCGCTACCCGCAAAGCTGCGGATGGGCGGATCGGTCGGGTGGTAATTCTTCGTCACGCTCGCATCAAGAACAGCGGGGAAATGCTTAGCATGAGGCGCTGAGGTGTAGGAGTACGTGATGCCTCCGCCACCGCCACCACCGGCGACAGCGATGACTTCGCCGTCAATCAGCAGTGCCGAGGCGCCGCCACCGGGGTGTCCATAAACTTCAACGGTACCCTTAGGACCGTCTTTAAGTTCCCTCCAGTTAAGGGCGCCCGGGTAGCGTTTGGTCACTTCAGCCACCACTTCGGCAGGCATGGTGAATCGAGGTGCGTCGCCGCCGTCGCCGTAGCCACGCCCGCCTCGTGCCGGGCCGCCAGTCTTAAGACCAAACGGATAGGGAGTGCGGGCGTCACCGGAGCCGCCACCAGCAATGACACGAACCGTCTGGCCCGGCTTCACCTCAACGATTCCAATCGCGCGGGCACCCGAGCCGCTTTCGTGGCCGGTGTCGCTGACTCCGCCACCACCAAAAATATCGAAGCGGATCCTATGCACGTTAGCGGGGACGGTGAATTCCTCTTCTACACGATAGTCACTATATCCCCTCAAGAACTTGTGGGGGCTTTCGGCAAAGACGCAGTCCAGGGATGCAGCGAACGCGGGAACAGCAGCCGAGGTGGCGATGACGGGGGCTGCCCACGCGGCACCCGCAACGACCCTGCGGCGAGAAATATGAGTAGACATCAGTGTCCTTCGGTGTGGTTAGTTCAGGTGCTCGCTCCCCTACCGCGCGCGGGGCGGCAGGCTGTGCCGGGCTGATGTTTCCCCGGAGGCGGGGCTCATCAGGTGCTACACTGCCGCCTCAGCTGTGAAGCGGAAAATGTGGTGCTTCAGGTGTGCGTGGTTGGGAAACGGTGACCTGGTGTTTCTCTATATGTGCACCGCTCATGCACTCAGCACTGCCCTTTTATTCATTCTGGCCGGTGTCTAAGAACGGGGAGGAGTCTACACCGAACCGTGTGTTCGGCGCCGGATGTTACCTCCTCTCCTACCCTACAGGTATAAGGCTCTAGTTGAGGGTCATCTCTGCTTATGCGACCAAATATTACGGGCACGCAAAAGCCCCGCGAGCGCATGCGCACCCGCGGGGCCCCCTTATCCAAAGGTATTTACGTGCTCACCTTAGGCAGGGAAGGTTGACTATACCTCACAAAGATACACCGTCGCGGTGCCCCCCTGACCATACTGCGAGCCTTTGTATGCATTATTGGCCCGAGAAATTTCACCTTCAATAACGCTCGGAGCCAGATAAGATCCACCTGCGCCACCCGCGCCGGCAAGCTGCGCAGAGCTGATACTCTGGCGAGCACCCGTCGGGTTATTATTCCATTTCTGAGCAATCGTAATAGCAGACTGTGAGAGCGCCGCGCCTGAGCCGCCACCACCGTAACCGCCACCGCCACCACCGGACACAATGACCTGCGCGCCGTTGAAGTATGGGGCGAGATGATAGTAGGACAGATATTTATAGGTTCCATCAGGGCGTCGGAGAGTTTCGTAATACTGAGAGTACATATCGTGGTTATCCAGCTGATAGCTCACAGACATCACGCCGTCGCCACCATTTCCTTGCAGACCATTAGTCCCGGGATTACCTGCAGTGGAGGAGCTATAAAGCACCTGCTTATTCTGACTATCGAAGCTAAAGATATCATTGGGGGTACCAGTCAACACGGTCGGCTTAGCACCACCGGCACCACCAATACCATTACCGCCACCCTTGCCACCTTCAACAGTCAGCTGAACGCTCGGGTCCTGAGCATAATATTCACGCCCAGTTGTGGCGTCACCACCGCGTGCGCGTTCCCCCGACCCACCCACACTGAGCACGGGCGGGCGGGTCTGGTTTTCCGGGCCAATCATACGAGCGTCAACAATTCCTGGGAAATGGTCCGGGTCAGGTTCCGTCGTGAACATTGTTGCCCGGGTGACACCACCGCCACCGCCGCCAGCAACAGCGATGACCTCACCGTTGATGAGCAGAGCCGAGGAACCGCCGCCCGAGCATCCATAAATCTCTTCCATAGGCTGCTTAGGATGCGGACCGTGATCCCAATCAGCAGCCCACACCCAGCGCTTGGTTAGCTTTTTCATCACGTCATCGGGAATCCTGGAGCTGGGAACTCCACCACCGTTACCGAAACCTTGGCCACCTTGGGAGCCTTCAGTCCGGTACTCATCTAAATTGTCAGCTCCGTACCCTCGGACTTCGAGCATACCGCCGCCACCTGCGATGAGCTCAATAGTTGCCGGACCATCCACCCCGATAACTCCGGTTACTTTCGCACCTGAACCGCCGAGAGAGTTGTTTTCAAAGCCTCCGCCACCTGCACCACCGATCAGTTCAAAACGTATCTTATAGAAGGTAAGGCGGCTATGAAGATATTCCGTTTCTTCCCCGCGCTTATACATGTCAGCATAGGCAGACATGTAAGGTTTTTCTGACACGGTGCAATCCGGTTTTGAAGCAGCGTAAGCTGGCACTACTGCTGAAGCCGCAATCACGGGGGTTGCCCAGGCGGCACCCTTCACGACCTTACGGCGAGAAATATGAGACATCACTGTCCTTCAATAGTTGGTGTAACCGTTCTTCTAGCCCATTTCTCGCACTCGGCGCGGCAGAATAACGGCTACATGGTGTTTCTGATGGAGGCTCCTCCGTAATGGCGACCACGCCAGGTTCGGGAGGGGCATCCACCAATAGAGTACATGAATCAGGTTTTAGAGGCACCCCAAAAGGTCATAAAACACCACGTCGAATCATTTTTATACCCGTTTTATAACTGTCCGGCAGGCTATTTCATGAGTTTAGAACGCGCAAAAGCCCCGCGAGCGCACACACTCGCGGGGCTTTTCCCTCCGTTACGTTCTATTCACGTTCTAGCGTCGACCCACGAACCAGTCCGACAGCTTATCGATACGCGCCTGAATCTGCTCAGCCGAAGCCTGCGCGACCGCCGGGCCGCCACAAATCTTACGCAGCTCATTGTGAATCACGCCGTGCGGCTGACCCGAACGAATCGACCACGCCGCCACATTCTTCGCCAGCTTATTGCGCAACTCCTTCAGCTGACGGTGATCCACCACCGATGGTGCCGCGGTTGCGGGGCGGCGTGCCGCGTGTTCACGCTGATGCGCGCGCAGCAGCGTACCGACCTGCTCGGCGTCCAGCAGCCCCGGAATACCCAGGAAGTCCTGCTCCTCCTCGCTACCCACGGCGAGGTTGCCGGAGGCGAACTCGGCACCGTCAAACAGCACGCCGTGGAAGGACGCCTCGGAGCCGAGCGCCTCGAACTTGCCGCGTGCCAACTGCTCGGAGGCGCGCTCCTCGCGGTTCGCTTCCTCAATCAGGTGGTCGTCCAGACCCTCGACCATGGGGTCGATTTCTTGGGGTGCGCCGCGGTCGAGGGCGTGGTCGCGCTCGACTTCCATATCGTTGGCCAGCATCATCAGCTGCGGCACCGAGGGCAGGAACACGGATGCGGTTTCGCCGCGCTTGCGGGCACGCACGAAACGTCCGATAGCCTGCGCGAAGAACAGCGGGGTGCTGGTGCTGGTGGCGTACACGCCCACGGCGAGGCGGGGCACGTCCACGCCCTCGGACACCATGCGCACGGCGACCATCCACCGCTGCATGCCCTCACGGAACTCATCAATTTTCGCGGAGGCTTCGCGATCGTCCGAGAGGATCACAGCGGGGTATTCGCCGGTAATTTTCTGCAGCTGCTCGGCGTAGGCCTTGGCATCCGCATGGTCGGTGGCGATGACGAGCGCACCGGCGTCGGGCACGGTGCGGCGCACCTCGGTCAGACGCTTGTCGGCTGCCGCGAGCACGGTCGGAATCCACTCGCCGTTAGGGTCGAGGGCGGTTCGCCACGCCTGGGAGGTAATATCCTTCGTGAAGCCCTCACCCAGGTTTGCCGCCATTTCCTCACCAGCGGAGGTGCGCCAACGCATCTGGCCCGAGTACGCCATGAAGATGACGGGGCGCACCACGTGGTCCTTAAGCGCGGGACCGTAACCGTACGAGTAGTCTGCCTTGGAGCGGCGAATACCGTCGTTATCGACCTCGTAGGTGACGAACGGAATCGGGGAGGTATCCGAACGGAACGGGGTACCGGTCAGCGCCACGCGGCGGGTCGCGTCATCAAACGCTTCACGCAGACCGTCGCCCCAGGAGAGGGAGTCGCCGGCGTGGTGAATCTCGTCAAAAATAACGAGGGTCTTCGTCGCCTCAGTGTTGCGGGCGTGTAGCTGCGGCTTATTCGCCACCTGCGCGTAGGTCAGCGCCACGCCCTTGTAGTGGCGGCTGATGGTCACATCCGCGTTCTTGAAGTTCGGGTCAATGGGAATGCCGACCTTCGCGGCGGCGTCTGCCCACTGCTTTTTCAGATGGTCGGTGGGCGCCACCACAATAAGCTGGCGGACCGTGCCGCGGTTGAATAGTTCCTTCGCGAGGGTCAGCGCGAAAGTGGTTTTACCCGCGCCGGGGGTTGCAACTGCCATGAAGTCGCGGGGGTTGGTTTCGAAGTACTTCTGCATGGCTTCTGCCTGCCAGGCGCGCAGGCTGACGGAAGTACCCCAGGGGGCGCGGTCGGGGTATGCCGGGGAGAGCTTCGGCTTCACCATACTGTCGAATAGGGTGGGTTCCTCTGCGGGTGCGCTCATTCTCTCCTTCTTCCTCGTCTGCCTCTGCTGTTGCGGCGGGTTAGGCTCGGGACGGCTGATGCCCGCCGGGCACAGCGAGGTTAAATTCTAGCACCACATCCGCGGGTTGGGCCGGGCTGTGGTGCAAGAATTTGGTGCTCGTCAGCAAAGTCTCATAAGCGGTGTTGGGCCGTTGAGTCTCGCTGTTGCGGCGTGCTATTTATTCGTATTTATTCAGGCGTATCGCCCAGGTTGTATCGCCCAGGTTGTATCGCCCAGGTTGTGTTGTCTGAAGCGTGTCGCCTGGCGCGTATTATTCGCCGGAGCCGTTGTCGCCGTCGTTGCCGGGTGCAAGGCCTTCGTAGATTTCCTTGCACTGGGGGCAGACGGGGAACTTCTGCGGGTCGCGGCCGGGTACCCACATTTTGCCGCAGAGGGCGCGTACGGGTTCACCGGTCAGCGCCGATTCGAGAATCTTTTCCTTGCGTACGTAGTGGGAGAAGCGCTCGTGGTCGCCGGGCTCAGAAAGCTGGGTTTCTTCGCGTTCGAGCAGGGCGGTGCCGCCTGCGGTTCCGGGGCCAAAGGGGTCTTCGATGCCTTCGATCGAGCTCATGTTTCTCCTTGATGATGAGGTGGGATACATAGGGTGAGGGGTGCCGCTGCACGGTTGGGTGATTGGCGCCTTCTCTATTTTAGTAGCAGTTGGGAGGTGCCGAGCCCCCGGGCGGTCAATATGGAGGCAGGCCACAGCTCAACCATAGGCTCTTAGGTATTGCGGTGAGCTTCTTTCCGTCAGAAGTTCGAGGCTAGAATTTCGGGCGGCATAGAAGCATAGAAAAGGGGTTCCGCGCCAGGCGTAGTACCTAACACGGAACCCCTCTCGTTTATTCCTGATGTGCTGGAGCTTCAACTCTTGTTAGTTCGCTTGGAAACGTGCCACGCGTTCCAGCATCTTGGAGCTGACCTTGTCGTAGCGGTGACCGCCCCACGCCACGCCGCCCACGAGCAGTGCGGCACCAATCAGCAGCTGAATCAAGCCGCCGAAGACGAGGGTCAGCATATCCTGCGTGCTGAAAATATACACGATAACGGAGATACCGCCGGGTAGTGCGCTGAGCATCACCAAAATAATGGTGAGCATCAGCAGTAGCTGCTTAGCGAAGCCCTCATTGTTCTTCGGGTTCTTGAACGGGTTAGCCCCGGGAGGCGCCACGGGCGGACTAATGAAGGTGTCCATCACGCTGCCCATGCCAGCCGCTGCGGCGAGCACGCCCAGCTGGTGCATCAGCACAATGGGGAAGAGCTCCAGGTGCCCATTTACCGCTGAGGCGACGAACACCATCACCACTACGATCGGAACCATCAGGATGCTGTAACCCCAAAGACGGCCGATGCGGTCATCAATACCGCGCAGCGGAGAGAGTACGTGCAGGCTGAATGCAGTGTTGTCGTATGAGACGAGGTAGCACATGTAGTAGCCGGTGAAAACGGTGCAGAAGTACATCCAGAATCCGAAGAGCTGCATGACGCCGCTATTGATAATCTGGTTGGCTTCAGCCGCGTTGATGCCATTAAAATCAACATGAGTTTTAACGGACCCTACAGAGCTCAGGAACAGCGGCATGCCCACCGTCAGTATCAGGTAAAGCATGGCGGTGCTTACGGTTAGCAACTGCAGACGGTTGTCTTTCATGAATGAGTGCAGGGTTCGTGCTGCCACGGCGCCACGCGGGGTTGCGGGGAACCGTGCAAACAGGCCCAAATCGCCTGCAGCGACTTCGGCAGCGCTGGCGTGGTGGGCGCTACCGCCCACATTCGCCATGGAGCGTGCCAGGTTCTTACCCCACAGCCACCAACCGCCGACCAGGTAGACGAGGGTCAGAGCCAGGCAGCCAAGGGCGGCGCCCATATTGCCGCTCGCCATAAAGTAGGGCACCGCAAACGCGGAGCCGAAGGGGGTCACGCTGAGCCACGGCAGGTAGGGCAGCACCTCTTCCCAGTGCTTGGTCAGGTAGGTTATCGTTCCACCGAAGATAAAGCCGGCGCTCATCATCAGTAGCATGGCAACGATCATCAGGGTATTGGCGATGCGCGGGTTATCGTTCAGCGCCATGCCCAGGCGGTTAGCGAGGCGCGCCCACACCATGAGGTTCGCAAGGCCGAGCACGCAGCAGATGAGGTACACGACCAGCGCGAGCGGCTGCGATATAAACGCGATCGCGCCCAGCAGCACGGCAATGATGCTGGCAATGCCGGGGATACCCACGAACCCGCCGAGGAACTGGCCCTTCTGCAGGGTGGAGGGTTTGATGGGGAAGAGCACGAATCGGCTCTCGTCCAGGGTGCCGTCCAGTCCGCTGAAGAAGATAGGGACGATAGCCCAGGCGAGCGCAATAACCGCGCCTACCAGGAGGGTTCCGAGCTGACCGTATTCGGGTACCTCCGAGTTAGCGATAACGTATGCGGAGCCGAGGCCGAAGAGCATACCGCCCGCATAAAGCGCCGCAAAAATCAGGCCGATGAGCGCCCAGATGCTTCGGCGGAAGGAAGCGAGCACATACTGCCACTTTAGTGAGACGAGGTGCCCAACCATGACAATCCTTCCGAGGAGGTGCGGCCACCGACCAGCTGCACAAATCGTTCTTCAAGGCTCACGCCGGCGCGTACTTCGTCGACGGTTCCGGCGGCGAGAATACGGCCGGAGTCCATGACGGCTACGTGGTCGCACAGGCGCTGCACAAGGTCCATCACGTGCGAGGAGATAATGACAGTTCCGCCGGATGCGACGAAGCCGCGCAGAATGTCCTGAATATTGGCGGCAGAAACCGGATCGACCGCCTCGAAGGGCTCATCCAGAATCAGCACGGAGGGTGCGTGGACAAGCGCGGCGGCGAGCGCAATCTTCTTGGTCATACCGGCAGAGTAGTCGGCGACGGCGCGGCCCGCAGCGTCGGTCAGGTCCATGGCCGCGAGCAGATCCTTAACGCGGGAGGCGACGGTTTCCTTATCGATCCCGTGCAGGTAGCCGGAGTAGGTGATGAGCTGTTCACCGGTGAGCTTGTCGAAGAGGTGCACGCCGTCGGGCAGCACACCCAGGTGCGCTTTGGCTTTGAGCGGGTCGGCCCACATGTCGATGCCGCGCACGTAGGCGGTGCCTTCATTGGGCTTGAGCATGCCGGTGACCATGGAGATGGTGGTGGTTTTACCGGCGCCGTTGCGGCCGACCAGCCCGTAGAACGATCCGGAGGGAATGTCCAGGTTGATGCG
The DNA here is from genome assembly GCF_001813725.1 of Rothia sp. HMSC072B04. Lineage (NCBI taxonomy): Bacteria > Bacillati > Actinomycetota > Actinomycetes > Micrococcales > Micrococcaceae > Rothia > Rothia sp. HMSC072B04. The sequence continues at coordinate 69,045 of NZ_KV813811.1, forward strand.
GTCGACGGCGACCTTCTGACCGAACGCCTTGGTGAGGCCGCGGATTTCGATGGCGGGGCGGGCGCCAGCGGTCGGTGCGGTCTGCGGGGTGACGGGTAGCTGCGGTGCTACCGACGCGGGAACTACAGCTTCCGGAGCTACAGGCTCAGGGTTTACAGCTTCCGGGGCTACAGATTCGGGGACTATAGCTTGAGGTACTGCCGCGGCGGGTGCTTCCTCTACTGCGGTCTCTAGTACCGGGTTCTGCGGCGAACCTGGTTCTTGCGGGTTCGGGTCCTGGGGAAAGTGACTAGTGTTCATATTTTCACCCTACCACCCCCCCCCATGAGGTCTAGCAGGTTTGGTGATGAAACCTGCATTATTAAGTACTCACAACGCATATTATGGACATTCCGGAGTGCTATAGATACCATCCAGCCGCACTATCAGACAGGTTGAGTCGATAAACTCTCCCCACCCTCAAAACCGCCAAAAAACGCAAAACAGAACGGGCTACCGTCTACCCCCGCAACCCGAGTGCGGGGGTAGACGATAGCCCGTCCGTATTCAACGTTTCAGCCGCCTAGATTAGCCAGAGCTAGCTAGACCGGCTCATGACGTTTCCCAGGCGACAGCGCCTTTTAGAACAGCGCCATAGTCAGTGCCGCACGCGCCTTGACGGTGCGCGGGTCAGGTGCACCCACCACATCGAAGAGCTGCACGAGACGCTCGCGCACACGCGCCTTATCGTCGGGGCCTACCGCGCTGAACAGGCGCAGTAGACGGTTGTACGCGTCCTCCACGTGGCCACCGACCAGGTCCAGGTCGGCTACGTTGAACGCGGCGTCAATGTTCATGGGATCTGCCGCGGCCGCCGCACGTTCGGTTGCCATGTCCAGATCCTTCACACGGGCGAGCAGTTCAACCTGTTCCAGGCCGAGCTTCGCTTCCTTATCACCGGGGATCTCGGCAATTGCCTTGCGGTATGCGGCGCGGGCGCCCTCCAGGTCGCCGCGGTCGAGGGCGGCGACAGCTTCTGCGTGCAGGGGCGGCAGGGGCTTTTCATCTTCGGGAACGACCGGGTCGAAGCCGCCGGGCAGCTGGTACTGTGCCGCGAGTTGCAGAACCTGGGAGAGCACATCGCCGAGGTCTTCTGCGCTGACCGGGCCGGTGTAAATCGGTGCCGGGCGGCCCGCCAGAACGGCAACGCCCGCGGGCACGCCGCTCACGCCGAATGCCTGGGCAGCTTCGGGGAGCTTGGTGACGTCCACGGCGGCGCAAATCATGATACCTGCGGCGGAGTCAACGAGCTTCTGCACGCCTTCGAGCATCTGCAGAGAGGAGGGCGAGTGCGGCGCGTAGAGCGCAAAAATCACGGCGCCTTGGCTGGAGAGCTGAACGAACTTCTGGAACTCTTCGGGGGTGTTGACCTCGTAGCGCCAGGTGGGAGCGGAGGGGGTCTGCTCGCCACCCTGTTCGCCAGCAGACTGTGCCGCGTTCGGGTTCAGTTCCATGGCATTGCGTACGGAGGCGGGAATCTCCTGCGCTGCCCCGTTCTGTGCTGCACCACCCTGCGCGACATTACCCTGTGCCGCGTTCTGGGATGCGCCGCGGTCTGCCGGATCAAAAATAATGCTCATCCTGGGCTCCTTTACGTTCTGTATCTATTGTTGCGTGCGGGCTAGATCCTTCACGCGTTCCTTCCTCTATTATCCCCACAACGCACCGTTGCGAGCGCCCGTTCTCTGTCGCCTACGCTCTGAGCTCATGCCGGGGATAGCGTTTGGGCTATTGCCTGAAACCGCCCCGCAGATGTCTCTCCCATTTGCGCTCCCCTGTCCTTGGGATTCACCGTTGACGCCGTAACAAAGTAAACCAGCCGGTAGAATGGCACAGTAGAGAAAAAATACCCGGAATGATCCGGAAAGGAAGAGCATGAGCGAGAAGAAAGCCTCAGCAGCTCACGAAGAGACAACATCGTCCGACGAGCCACGCAAGAAGGAATCCCTCACCGACCAGCTAACGGAGACCTTCAGCGAGATAACCGAAAGCATTAGCCAGGTGCGTTCCAACCGCCGCCGCGCGTCCATGCCTCCTACGGATACTATTCCGGTGGTCCCCGCCGCTTCTGAAGATGCGCCTCCCGCCCCGAAGGTGGTCGGCAACGGCAAGACCTCCATGATGCACAACCCGGTCGCGTTTGGTTTCCTCATGACCGTGGGCGTGGGTCTGGCGCTCTTCGCCTACTACATTTTCAATAATGTGGGTGCCCTGGTGGGCTGGGTGACCGGCGCTATTTTCATTGCTCTGGGTCTGGATCCGATTGTGCGTCGCCTGGAGTCGTGGGGCATTAAGCGCGGTATCGGCGTGATTGCTGTGCTTGCTGGTTTTGCTGGCGCCGTGACCGGTCTGGTCATGACGATTGGCCCGGTTATTAGCGAGCAGGCTTCTAAATTTATCCAGTATGCGCCGGGTATTTATCAGAACACGATTGATTCTGATTGGTACCACGAGCTTGATCAGCGCTTTAATATCAGCACCTGGGTGAATGAGAACGTCCCGAAGTTCTTGGAATCAACGTTCTCCTCTTCGCAGGTCAATAGCTTCATGTCGAGCCTGGTTTCTGCGGGTTCTACCCTGGCGCAGAGCGTGACCGGCGTGATTATTGTGCTGTTCCTGTCCCTGTACTTCCTCACCTCGATGGACACTATCAAGGCGTGGGGTGTGCGCCTGGCGCCGGCGTCTAAGCGTGTGCGCGTCAAGTACATTACCGACAAGATTACCGAGTCGGTGGGTAACTACGTGATGGGTCAGGCTCTGGTTGCTGTTCTGAATGCTTTTGTGGCGTTCTTTATTATGCTGTTTGTGGGCTTTAGCTTCCCGCAGTTGATGGCTTTGGTCGTCATGATTCTGGCGTTCATTCCGCTGGTTGGTGGCGTGATTGCGCTGATTTTGACCTCGCTGATTCTGCTGACCCAGGGCTGGAGCCTGGCGCTGTGGTTTGCGGTGGCGTACTTCCTGTACTTGCAGGTGGAGGCATACCTGATTTCTCCGCGTATTATGGCTCGCGCTGTGTCGGTCCCTGCCGGTGTTGCGATTATTTCGGTGGCTGCCGGTGGCGCGCTCTGGGGCGTGCTGGGCGCACTGATTGCTATTCCGGCGGCGGCTTCCATGCTGATTCTGGTGCGTGAGGTGTTCATTCCTCGCCAGGACCAACTGTAGTCATCTCCAGCTGTAGTCACCGCCCAACTGTAGTCACCTCCAGTTGTAAACAGTTGTAGGTTATCTACGCTCTCGCTACTCTTCCCGTGGGGGCACGCATCCCGTATAGATACGAAGGCGGCGGCTTTGGATGTTCTATCCAAAGCTGCCGCCTTGATATTTTTATGCCGTGTTTTTATGCCAAACCTTTAGAGCTCAGTGATTTCTTCTGCCACCGGGCCGCTGTATTCGGTGGGCAGTTCGGTGGGAACACCGGTCACGATGCTGACAATAGTGTTCAGGACCTGCTGCACGGACTTCTCGCCCACCCACAGGTGCTTGCACCCCTCAAAGGGAATCACCCGAGTACGCGGTACAGCCGCGAAACGCTCACGCGCCGCCGGAGGCTGCAGGTAGTCATCATGCTCGGGCACCAGCGCGTACAGCGGGTTCGAGATCTTGTTCCATTCATCCAGCTCAGCCGGGTGCACGCGGTGCAGCGGCGGGGGGAGCAGAATAGCGCCGGTGAACTCGTTAGCGTATTCGGGCGCGTACTTGAGCACCAGCTCGGTACCGAAGGACCAGCCGACCAGCCAGGGGTTCGGCAGGGCGCGCTCGCGTACAAACTTCAGGATTGCATCGAAGTCCTTCTTCTCGGCAAAGCCGCCGTCAAAGACGCCTTCGCTGGTGCCGCGAATCGAGGAGGTGCCGCGAGTGTTGAAACGCAGCACCGCAATGTTCGACAGCGCCGGCAGGCGGAAGGACGCCTTCTTGTACACGTGCGAGTCCATGTAGCCGCCATGGGTGGGCAGCGGGTGGAAGGTCACCAGGGTTGCCTTGACTTCGCCTTCGGGCAGGGCAAGTTCACCGACGAGGCGCTTGCCGTCCGCGGTGATGACGGTGAAGTTCTCACGGCGTGCCGGAAGCACAGTACGTGCCTTAATGGGGGTGGGCTCAGCGGCGGTGCTGAAGACGTAGCGGGCGGGATTGAATTCCTGCTCGCGGGTGATATCGGCGGTGTTGCTCATTGCGTTCCTTCAAGAATTGGATTCGAGAATGTGGTCTTGGTCAAAAATGTGGTCTTGGGCTGCGCCTCAAGTGCAGTGTTCAGCCTATTTACGGCGGGTGCGCCAGCAGTGCTGATGCCAGTGCCTGCGCTCGTCAATGGCGCGGCTACGGCCCATCGTGTGGCTTTCTTGCCACACCACCAGGTGCGCTGTTCTGGGCGGAATCGGGCGGTAGCATTCGGGGCAGGTGTAGGTTTTTTGGGCGTTGACGGCGGGAATGTATTGCACCAGCCAGTCACCGTATCGGTCACGTTCCAGTCGGGGTGCAGGATCGAGGATCCTGCTGATATCACGCCCTGCGGGTGCTTGACGGTGCCACTTATCACTGGTGGTGCCGGATGCTCGCCTGCCGGGATGATTCTTACGTGCCATGAGCCCTATTCTACCGCGCCGCTCAACTATCTCTACCTACCCGCCCTGCCGCTGTTCGCTCTGCGCTCTTCCTGAGGCGGCACTCCCCCGCTCTGTGCCGTACTTCCCTACTATCCCCTGTACCGCGACCTATACCAGGCTCAGGTTCCCTAGCTCATACCCTCACCTGCTAGAGCCAAACACTCGTACCTGCTAGAGTGGACGGATGCGTATTGTCATTGCTGAATGCTCCGTAGATTATGAGGGCCGCCTCCGCGCCCACCTGCCCCGCGCTACCCGCCTGCTGATGGTCAAGAATGACGGCTCCGTCCTCATTCACTCCGACGGCGGTTCCTACAAGCCTCTGAACTGGATGAGCCCTCCCTGTTCCCTGCTGGTGGCTGAGCGTGAGGACGTTCCGCAGAGCATCCGTGAGGACCTGGAATCCGATGTTCAGCAGCTGTGGACCGTTCAGGCAGCTAAGAGCGATGACCGACTCATGATTCGTATCTACAAGATTGAGCACGAGCACACCGTCGACCTGGGTGTTGACCCAGGCCTCATCAAGGACGGTGTGGAGGCTGACCTGCAGCGTCTGCTCGCCGAGCAGATCCACACTCTCGGTGAGGGCTATTCGCTGGTACGCCGCGAGTACCCGACCGCTATCGGTCCGGTAGACATCATGGCGAAGGATGCGCACGGCGTCTCCGTGGCGGTCGAGCTCAAGCGTGTGGGCGATATTGACGGTGTGGAGCAGCTGACCCGTTACCTGGAGCTGCTCAACCGTGACCCGCTGCTAGCTCCGGTGCGCGGCGTGTTTGCGGCGCAGACGATTAAGCCGCAGGCTCGTACCCTGGCTGAGGACCGCGGCATCCGCTGCGTCAGCCTGGACTACGACGCGATGCGCGGCGTGGACGATTCGGCTGACCGCCTGTTCTAAACGACTCTAGCTAGGCGGCTACACATAGTTTGAGGGGCGCCTCCCGATACATGGGAGGCGCCCCTTTTCTGTGCGCATTATCTTTCTATGCACGCTGTCGTTCTGCACGCGCGCTCTTTCTGGGCCCATGCTCTACCCCCGGATACACCAATCGCCGGTGCCCCTCCCCTTTCAGGGTGGAACACCGGCGAGGTGTACACAGCGGTCAATTCCCTCTGTAGAGAACCGACTTTAAATCTGTGCGTGCTTTGCAGCGATGGTCACGTGATCGTTCGAGACGGTCAAGAAACCTGCGTTGAGGATGGTCTTAATGGGCTCACCATCAACAGGTTCAATGAGCAGCTCGCCGTCCTGTGCCAGCAGCGTGCAGGTGGGGATCATGCCCGGCAGGATGCCGAGGTCACCGCTGACGGAGCGTGCACGAACGTACTTCGCTTCGCCAGTCCACACGACGCGTTCGCGGGAAACAACTTCAACTTTCAGAGCCATGATTACTTAGCTCCAGTCTGTGCCTTGATTTCCTCGTAGCGGCGCATAACGTCGTCCATACCACCAATGTTGTAGAACGCCTGCTCGGGGATGTGGTCGACATCGCCGTTGCAGATCATCTGGAAGGACTCGATGGTGTCCTTCAGCGGAACGGTCGAACCCTCGACACCGGTGAACTGCTTTGCAGTGTAGGTGTTCTGGGAGAGGAACTGCTCGATACGACGTGCACGTGCCACGACAATCTTCTGCTCCTCGGAGAGCTCGTCCACACCCAGAATCGCGATGATGTCCTGCAGTTCCTTGTTTTCCTGCAGAATAGCCTTCACGCGAATTGCGGTGTCGTAGTGCTCCTGACCGATGTACTGTGCGTCCAGAATTCGGGAGGTGGAGGACAGCGGGTCAATTGCCGGGTACAGACCGCGCGATGCGATTTCACGAGAGAGCTCGGTGGTCGCATCCAGGTGCGCGAAGGTGGTTGCCGGCGCCGGGTCGGTGTAGTCATCCGCAGGCACGTAAATTGCCTGCATGGAGGTGATGGAGTGACCGCGGGTGGAGGTAATACGCTCCTGCAGCAGACCCATTTCGTCCGCCAGGTTCGGCTGGTAACCCACTGCGGAGGGCATGCGGCCCAGCAGGGTGGAAACCTCAGAACCTGCCTGAGTGAAACGGAAGATGTTGTCGATGAACAGCAGCACGTCCTGGTTCTGAACATCGCGGAAGTACTCCGCCATGGTCAGACCGGTCAGTGCCACGCGCAGACGGGTTCCCGGGGGCTCATCCATCTGGCCGAATACAAGAGCGGTGTCCTTCAGAACGCCTGCTTCTTCCATTTCGACCCACAGGTCGTTACCCTCACGGGTACGCTCGCCAACACCGGTGAACACGGAGGTACCACCGAAGTTACGAGCCACACGGGTAATCATTTCCTGGATCAGCACGGTCTTACCCACGCCTGCACCACCGAACAGACCGATCTTACCGCCCTTGATGTAGGGGGTCAGAAGGTCGATGGACTTAATACCGGTCTCCAGCATTTCGGTGGAGCCTTCCAGCTCTGCGAAGCCGGGAGCGGCACGGTGAATCGGCCAGTAGGTGTCAGCCTTAATCTCGGAGTTCGGCACGTCGAGTGCGTCACCAAGAACGTTGAAAATGTGGCCCTTCACGCCGTCACCAACGGGGACGGAGATCGGTGCGCCGGTGTCGACTACAGCCTGACCGCGGACCAGGCCGTCAGTCTGCTGCAGGGAGATAGCGCGAACGATCGAGTCGCCCAGGTGCTGTGCGGTCTCGAAGGTGATGGTGCGGGTGCGACCGTCGAGGGTCAGCTCGGTGGTCAGAGCGTTGTAAATCTCGGGGACCTGACCGGCGGGGAACTCGACGTCGACCACGGGGCCGATGACGCGGGCAATACGACCCGTTGCGCCCTGAGTCGGTGCGGAGACCGATTCGTTGTAGGTGGCAGTCATATTTCTCACTTACTTAGAAAGTTTGGACAGTTGATGGCTTCGTTGGCGTACAAGTACTAGGAGCCGAGGGCGTCTGCGCCGCCCACGATTTCGGAGAGCTCCTGAGTAATTTCCGCCTGACGTGCGTTGTTCATCAAACGGGTGTACTTGGTAATCAGCGTCTCAGCGTTGTCACCTGCGGTCTTCATTGCGCGCTGGCGGGATGCCAGCTCACTTGCTGCTGCCTGCAGGAGGCAGGAGAAGATACGCGATGCAATGTAGCGCGGCAACAGCGCGTTGAGCACTTCCTCAGCGGAGGGCTCGAACTCGAAGGATGCCGCCTGCTCGTACTCAGCCTTGGTCAGTTCCTGGTCGGGAACGATTTCCTCGCCCATAGCCTTTGCGTCACCCACGTGGATGGGCAGCAGGCGCAGAATCTTGGGTTCCTGAACAACCATCGACTTGAACTCGGTGTATACGATGTGCAGTTCGTCCACGCCGCCCTCTTCGAAGGGCAGGTCGTAGGCTTCGAGCAGCGCGTCACGAATCTCGACGGCGGTTTCGACGCGAGGTGCATCGGTGTGGCCCTCCCACGCACGGGCGTAGGGGCGCTCACGGAACTCGAAGTAAGCCTTTGCCTTACGACCAACCAGGTACAGCTGTACCTCCTGGCCGTTAGAGCGCAGCCTCTCAATCAGAGATTCGGTACGACGCAGGATAGCGGAGGAGTACGAACCTGCCAGACCGCGGTCACTGGTAACAACCAGGATTGCGGAGCGGCGGTGTTCGTAGGCTTCGGACTCGTTCGGCTTGTGAATCAGCGGGTGCTTAATACCGTGCTGAGTCGCAACCGCAGTCACCACGCGGGTCAGAGCGTTCGCGTAAGGTCCGGCTGCCTGAGCAGCGTTACGAGCCTTGTTAATGCGGGAGGTCGCGATCATCTCCATCGCCTTGAAGATCTTCTTCATAGACGACGTCGAAGCAATCTTCTGTCGGTAAACCCTAATCTGGGCTCCCATAGAGCTTCCTTTCTCCTTGCTTTCTGCCCCGCCCCAGCCTCATAGCTGAGGCGGGGAGAAGGCGAGGACTAATCGCTAACCGATGGTTTCCTGAGTGATGTCGCTATCGCGAGCTGCCTTGTGCTCCTCGTGACCTGCGTCGACGAGGTGGCTGCTGCCCTCAGACTTGAAACCCTGCTTGAAGTCAGCAACTGCGGACTTCAGAGCTGCAACGGTGTCATCCTCAAGCTTGCCGGAGGAAGCGATATCGGTCAGTACCGAGGTCTTGTGACGCAGGTACTCGATGAATCCTGCCTCGAAGCGCAGCACGTCGGAAATCTCGATGTCGTCGAGGTGACCGGAGGTACCAGCCCAAATGGAGACAACCTGCTCTTCAACTGCGTACGGGGTGTACTGCGGCTGACGCAGCAGCTCGGTCAGGCGAGAACCGCGGGTCAGCTGTGCCTTGGTAGCGTCGTCCAGGTCGGATGCGAACATTGCGAACGCTTCCATTGCACGGTACTGTGCCAGCTCCAGCTTCAGGGTACCGGAGACCTTCTTCATAGCCTTGGTCTGTGCGGCACCACCAACACGGGAGACGGAGATACCGACGTCGACTGCCGGACGCTGGTTAGCGTTGAACAGGTCGGACTGCAGGAAGATCTGGCCGTCAGTAATGGAGATGACGTTGGTCGGAATGAAGGCGGAAACGTCGTTTGCCTTGGTCTCAATGATCGGGAAGCCGGTCATCGAGCCTGCGCCCAGGTCGTCAGAGAGCTTAGCGCAACGCTCCAGCAGGCGGGAGTGCAGGTAGAAGACGTCACCGGGGTATGCTTCACGTCCCGGCGGGCGGCGCAGCAGCAGGGACACAGCGCGGTATGCTTCTGCCTGCTTCGACAGGTCGTCGAAGATGATGAGGACGTGCTTGCCACCGTACATCCAGTGCTGGCCGATAGCCGAACCGGTGTAGGGTGCCAGGTACTTGAAGCCTGCTGCGTCAGATGCGGGAGATGCCACGATGGTGGTGTACTCCAGCGCGCCGCGAGTCTCAAGGGTGTGGCGGACAGCTGCAATGGTGGATGCCTTCTGGCCAACAGCCACGTAGATGCATCGAACCTGCTTCTCGGGGTCACCGGAAGCCCAGTTGTCCTTCTGGTTCAGAATGGTGTCGATCGCGATAGCGGTCTTACCGGTCTGGCGGTCACCAATGATCAGCTGACGCTGACCGCGACCGATCGGAATCATCGAGTCGATTGCCTTCAGACCGGTCTGCAGCGGCTCGTGAACCGACTTACGCTGGGTCACGCCGGGAGCCTGCAGCTCCAGTGCACGGCGACCTTCGGACTCAATGGGGCCCAGGTCATCGATCGGGTTACCGAGGGGGTCAACAACGCGACCGAGGTACGCGTCGCCAACGGGCACCGAGAGGACCTCACCGGTGCGGTGTACGACCTGGCCCTCTTCAATACCGGTGAAGTCACCCAGGACAATCACACCAATATTGCGGGTATCCAGGTTCTGTGCGAGGCCGAGGGTGCCGTCTTCGAAACGAAGCAGCTCATTCGCCATAACCGAGGGAAGGCCCTCGACACGAGCGATACCGTCGGAGGCCGATACAACTCGACCCACCTCAACACGTTCTGCATTGCCGGGTTCGTAAGACGCTGCAAACTCGTTCAGCGCATTACGGACATCTTCGGCATTGATGGTCAGTTCGGCCATCTTGTGTCCCTGCTCTCTCATTGTGGTTGCGTTCCGTCAACGGAACCAACCGAAACTTGCAATTCGGGTTGAACGGGCGGGCAATGCCGCCGCTTCTGCGAAGGAGGCATCAGCCACGCACCCGCTACCCGAGGTATCTTCTAAATCACCGTTGCGACGAACGGTTCAGCGTCGCTAGCTTGAGCCGCTAGCCGATGGAACGAGTCAGGTCGGACATGCGGGTCTCGACGGTACCGTCGATCACCTCGTCGCCCACCTGAACACGCAGACCGCCCAGAACGGCGGGGTCCACCGAAACGTCGAGCTTCAGCTCACGGCCGTACACGGCGTTGAGCGCGCGACCGAGACGTTCAAGCTGTGCCTGCGACAGCGCAATCGCGCTAGTTACTCGCGCAATGTAACGGTTCTGTCGCGTGACGATGATTTCTGCGAACTCATCGGCTACCCGTGCAGCGTGACGGCCGCGGGGGTTGGAGCCAACTCGTTCGAGCAGAAGCACACCTTCGGCGGTGGTGGCGGGGCCACCGAGCGCCACGGCGAGCTTCTTCTTTGCTTCTTTGCTTGCCTGATGGTCGGACAGCGCTTCCTGCGCCTGAGCGTTGGAATCAACGGTACGCACAAAGGTGAGTAGTTCGTTGAGCACCTCGTCCAGGGCATCCACGCCACCGCGAGACTGAGCCGATGCGGTCACGGCGAGCACTGCTGCACGTTCCAGGGCGTTCGCCAGATCAGCATCATCAGACCAGCGCTGAGCCACCGCATTGGTGAGCACAGCCATAGCCTGCGAAGAGATCTTGCCGCCGAAGACGGTGTTAGCGATACCCTGACGTGCTGCTGCATCACGCGAAGAATCGGTGACAGCACGGCGCAGGGTGCCGTTGTGGTCGAGAACATCAACCACAGCGAAAAGCTCGCTCGCCAGGTTCAGGGGCTGCAGGGAAGCGTGAGCTTCCAGCACCTCTTCCACCTTGCTCAGTGATTCAGTAGATACTCCTGCCATTACCGAGCCGCACCTGCGTTCTGCTTCTCGGTTTCAAGGTCAGCAAGAAAACGATCTACCACACGGGCCGATCGCTCATCATCGTTGAGGGCTTCGCCCACAATCTTGCCGGCAAGGGTGGTAGCAAGAGTGCCAACCTCGGAACGGAGGGACACTGCTGCTGCCGCACGCTCTGCCTCGATAGCCTTTGCTGCATTATCGCTAATGCGCTGAGCCTCAGCGGTTGCACGCTCGCGAGCGTCGGCAATGATTGCCTCGCCCTCTGCGCGTGCCTCTTCACGAATCTTCTGAGCCTCCAGTCGAGCGCTTTCGAGCTGCTGGGTGTACTCATCGCGAGCCGCTGCAGCCTCTGCCTGTGCCTTCTCGGCCTTGGCAAGGCCACCTTCGATTGCTTCCTTACGGTCCTGGTAGATCTTCTCGAACGCCGGGACAACGTACTTAGCAACGATGTAGTAGAGGATCAGGAATCCGATGAGGGTAATGACAATTTCCCCGACGTCGGGAATCAGGGGGTTCGAAGTTGCCTCCGCTCCCCCTTCGCTTGCCAGATAAATCATGGAGGGAATCCTGTTCTATGGGATGGGTCGTTTAGGATGTGGCAGAGCCGGTTACTTGATGAAGACGAGAACCAGGCCCAGAATTGCCAGTGCCTCGACCAGTGCGAAGCCCAGGAACAGCATGGGCTGCAGGGTCTTCTGGGACTCGGGCTGACGAGCAACGCTGGTCATGTATGCCGCGAAGATCAGACCCACGCCGATGCCGCCGCCAATAGCTGCCAGACCGTAGCCAACCGCAGTGATGGAACCAACCATTATTTTTCCTTTCAACAGTGTTCGACCGGGAACATACCCGGACCGAACAGAGTTTGATTTGAGTTAATAGCCCGCACAGTGAACGTGTGGGTTGCTTTATTCACGCCCAATGACGAACGCGAAAACCTAAAAAACTAGAGAGTTTAGTGTCCCTCGGAAACCGAGCCCTGCAGGTACACAGCCAGCAGCAGAGCGAACACATAAGCCTGGATGCACTGAATCATGAATTCCAGGAAGTACAGGAACATGCCCAGAGCACCGGGAGCAATAGCAGCCAGGTAGCCGATGCCACCCAGGGTCTCAACCATGTAGGTCACCATGCTGGATGCAACCATCAGCGCCAGGTGACCACCGAACATGGTCGCGAAGAGACGCAGTGCGTGAGTTGCGGGACGAATCAGCAGGTTCGAGAAGAACTCGATCGGGATCAGGATGGGGTAAATCCACACCGGCAGACCCGAAGGCATGGTGATGTCCTTGAAGAAGCCGCCCAGGCCCTTGCGCTTGATGCCAACACCAACCCAGGTCAGGTATGCCACGCCAGCCAGTGCGTAGGCGCTACCGGGGTGGGAGAAGGAGGGCAGCTGAACAAACGGAATCGAACCGAAGAGGTTGTTCACCAGAACAAAGAAGAAGGAGGCGAACAGAATCGGCACGAAAGGCTTGTAGTGCTGAACGCCCAGGGTTTCCTTACCCAGGGAGTTACGAGCAAACATGTAGCCGGATTCAGCAATGAACTGAGTCTTACCGGGAACCATGGCACGCTTACGTGCTGCGGTGAGGAAGAAGACCGCAATAATCACCACGGACAGCAGAATCAGTACGTTCTGCTTACCGAAAGCGAAATCACCAATGGTGAAGAAGGGGGGCAGATGCATGTCTTCAGGGGTCGGCGGCACATAGGCTTCCGCGAGGATCAACCCGTTCTCGATCAAAGCAAGTCCTTTCTTGCTACTAGTGGCTATCAAGAGCCCATGTCTGCCTATAAACGACTGACATGCTAACTACATGGATGAATGTGTGACCTAGCGGTCCGCGTTCAATGACCTAACGGTCTTTATTTTGCCTGGTCATGTGGGTAAAGACGAGGGTCAAACCTCCAACAGCGCCAATCAAGACGCCAACCCACACCAGCCAGGTGGTGGAGAAGACCAGGTCACCGAGGTAACCGATGCCTCCCCACACCGCTACACCGATGATTAGATAGAGAATCGACATGACGGCGCCGGAGAGCCCTCCGTCAGATACCAATTCTCCGGTGGTGCGGAGCTTTTTATCTCCGTCCCACCACTTCTTCTCTTCGGCCAAACGTTTTTCCTTTCAAACACCAATCGTGTTACCGACCATGGTCTTCCGAGTCGGTGTCGAAGTACAAAATTCTCAGTCGTGCGATGCTGACTGTTTCAATAACAATCCACAGAATCACGCCGGTACATGCGCCTGCGAGAGTCCAACCGTGCCTCAGATTCTCGGGGAATGGCACAAACATCAATACCAGACCGAGCAGAGCGATCTTCACGAGGTAGCTCACCACCAGCGATTTGGGTACACCCCAGTCGAAAATGGGAGCAACCAACATAACCAATACGCCCAGAGTGAAGCATATATAGATTATCAGAAAGCCCAATGTTATTCCTAGCGCGCCCACGGGGCCCGCAAACAGGTACGCACTCATCATACCGCCCAACCAAGCCAGCAGAGAGTAAGCCGATACTCTGTAGAACAAAAATTTCCATGAAAGCTCTTGACTCTCGAAGGAAGATACCTTCAAACCTGCTTGAGCACGCTCTTGGCGGCGTTTCTGCTGCTTCTTGCGTTCAGCAGGTGGATACCAGAGAACGTCGACTACGCGCCGCCATAAAGGCTCTAAAGGAGTCTCAACTGAGGCTTTAGAGCGTTCAGAAACCATTAGTGTTTCTCCCCACGATTCTGATTAGACTGCGTCGAAGAAGAGGAAGCAGAAGAAGACTGACCCGTACGATCCTTCACCGAATCCGGCATAATCGGCTCCGGATGCAGCGAGGTCGGCTCCACATTCTCAGGAGTCGCCGGAACGCCAGTTGCCGAGGTCAAAGAGCCGGTAGCAGGCTCCGCAGTTGCCGACTTCGCCTTCGACGCCGAACCCTTCAAATCCGCTGCAAAACGCTTCGACAGATCAATCGTAGAAGTAGGAGCCTCACCGCCAAAGAGCTGCGGCATACGCAGATACACCACCAGCACGGCAAGAGTCACAAGAACCACGCCCACGGTCGCCACCACAGATCCCGCAGCATACAGATCAGATGCAAACGCCAACAGCACCCACACCAAAATGGTCGTACCCGTCACCACGGCGGTCGAACCAAGGTGACTGAAACCAACATCCGTCAGACGCTGATACGTGTGAGTGCGGTGCGGCTTGTACCATTGCTCCCCCGCCATAAAACGACGGAACAGAGTCGTACCCGCGTCCGCCAGATAAGTCATCAGCGGGGCAAAAGCCAACAGGAACGGAACATCCGCAAACCACGCGCCCACAGCCAACGTGCCCAGCGCCGCGCCCAAAACATAAGAACCCGCATCGCCCAAAAACACGTTCTTACCCGGGCGCACATTCCACGGCAAGAAGGCCGCAAAAGCACCGGCAACCGCCACACCAGCCAACGCCAGCCACGGCAGGTTCACCATCCAACCGGTCAGCGCATACGCCAAACCAGCCACCAGGCCGTGAGCACCAGAAATACCGTTAATGCCGTCCATAAAATTCGCCACGTTAATGTAGCCGGCAATAAAAATCGCGCCAAGGATCAGCAGCAGAATATTCGTGCCCTGTACCGTCGCGAAGCTCACGCTTACCAGAAGACCAATGACCAGCTGCAGGCCCGCACGACGCACAATGCTCACGCCGCGAATATCCTCCAGCCACCCCAAGACGAGAGCGCACAGAATCGCCGCAGCAATCGTCACCGCCAGCTGCAAAGACTCAGCAGAACGGTACGTCCAGCCGAACAGGGTAGCCACCACAAACGCAACAAAGGTCGCAGCCGCAGTCGCCAAACCCATACCGCGGTACGTCGGAGCAGTATGCGAAGAACGCTCATTAGGAACATCCACCATGTTGTAGCGGTGCAAAATCGGGCGCACCGCAAACGGCAAAAGGGCACCCAAAACAAAAGCAAGAGCAAAAATACTCAACAGCTCAGAAAAGGAGGTCATACCAGCTCCAAAGCATTGGCGCCGCTCCCCTGGACGCAAACTCCAGAATCGCAGCTAAAGGACGATGTGTGCGTAGTGTGTGTTTACTTCGTATTCTATAGAACTCTTCAGTAGCCCGGGACTAAACGTTACAGATTCTCTCCATACGTTCTGCATATTCTGCGTCCTGATATGTTCTACACCCGAGAAAGAGAAAACACCGGATACCGCACCCGCCACGCAAGTGCAGCATCCGGTGTCATTTCCGTAAAGATTAGAACGTCTGTGCATCCGCCAAAGTACGCGGATCAGGGGCACGCTCCAGGCCATGACGCTCATAGCCGCTGTGCTCCCGATAGTTCTGAATCCACAGCTTATAATCGAGCTCATCAGGGTCAAGTGCCGGGGCACTCGACCGGGAAATATACCGGTTCTCCTCGCTCGGCACCAGCTTCTCGGTACCGCCGAAGAGAGTCTCATCCAGCTTCTCACCCTTGCGAAGACCAATCTCCTTGATCTCCACGTCATACCGCTCATACGCCTGGCGCATCGCCTTCGCAACATCCAGGATCTTGACCGGCTGACCCATATCCAGCACCATGACCTCGCCCGGGCGACCAATCGCACCGGCAAGCATCACCAGCAGGCAGGCATCGGTAATCAGCATGAAGTAACGGGTCGCACGCTTATCCGTCAGAGTAATCGGACCACCCGAAAGAATCTGCTTCGTAAAGAGCGGCTTAATCGAACCGCGCGAACCAAACACGTTACCGAAACGAACCGACACGTAGGTGTTGCCGGTCTTCTCGCCAAAGTACGCGGTCAGACGCTCCGCCACGCGCTTGGACTGACCCAGCGCAGTCTTCGGATCCGCCGCCTTATCGGTCGAAACGTTCACGAAGGTCTTCACTCCCACCGCCTCCGCGGCACGCAGCACGTTCAGAGTGCCCAAGGAGTTCGTCTTCCACGCCTCCTGCGGGTACGCCTCCAGCGCCGACACGTGCTTCAAAGCCGCAGCGTGGAACACCACCTCGGGGCGACGGTCACGGAAAATCTCCAGCAGATTATCCCCCTCACGAATATCAGCCAGAATAATGCGATCATCATCCAGGCTCGACTCGTGAGTAATCGAAACCTTCGTCTCCATCAGCAGAGTCTCATCATGATCAAGCATCATGAGGGTCTCAGGCCCAAACTCGCTAATCTGACGGCACAGCTCCGAACCAATCGAACCGCCCGCACCCGTAACCAGCACGCGCTTACCGTGCAGGTACGAACGCAGAATATCGCGGTCAATATCGTAGTTAATCTCGCCACGAATCACGCGCATCAGGTCGTTATCGCTCGCGGTAATCAGACGCTCACCCATCAGGCGAGCATTCGCGCTACTAATACGCTGAACCTCAACCTTAAGCTTACGCATGCGGTTGCAGAAGGACTCGAAGTAATCCTCCGACATATCCGAAATCGTCACCAGAATCTTACGGGTACCAGACTCACGAATCACCTGCTCCAGCTCGCGGTAAGTCGTAATCACCGAAATGCCGTGGAACTTCGTACCAGCCTTCAACTGGTCATCATCGAAAACCGCAACCGGGCGAAGCTTCGCCTCCTCATCGTGCAGCATCGAATCCATGACCATGCCGCCGATAAAGCCAGCACCGTACACAATCACCGGCTCACCGGTCAACTCACGCACAGCACCGCGCTCAGTGTAGACGCGCTTCGCCATGCGGGCGCCCGCCATCATAATCAGGCTAAATGCCGCCGCAATCGCAGGCACACTATGCGGAATATGCGGCAGACCCAACAGCTCATCCACAAAGGAGAAAGCAGTCAACGCCGCACCCGCGCTCAAAGCAGCCGCGCCGGCACGCCACGACTCGTCAAACGAACCGTACGAATACACGCCGTTATAAATCTTCACGCCCGCCAGACCAATGACCAGGTGCAGAACCACAGCCAACGTAGCGGTCATCGTCAACGACGCCGGGTGAATAATATCGAACACCGAACCGTTACTGAGCAGCACACTATAGCGGAGCATGTACGCAAACAAAACCGCCAGAACCCAGGCACTCGAATCAATCAGCGCCTGCGCAATCAGCCACCACGGCTTACGCTCATACAGGCGGTTCACCAGCATCGTGCCAGAGTCACCCTCCGTCACCATCGTGCCGCGCTGAGCTGCCTTCTGCATCACCACATGAGCGTGAGGTTTCAACTGAGCCACTACATGCCTCCTTCAGATGCGGTACCAGAAGAACGAGAAGAAGCACGAGCCGTCAAAGACGACAACGCACGAAACGCCGAACGGCGCGCCTGCTCAGGAACAAAACGGTACACACTCCGCACCGCCATATTCTGAGCCCACTGAAGCTTAGAAATACCGTGACCGGTGTACAGTCGACGCTGAATCGCCACATCCTGCAACCAGGCGTCCACTCCCCCGCGCTTCGTGTACGCGCCCGCACCCACGCGGTAACGCACCAGAGCCTCAGGGATATTACCCAGACGATAGCCGGCATCGCGCAGACGCATCCACAGCCACCAATCCTCAGCGCCGGGCACGAACTCGTAACCGCCCAGCTGCTGCACGGCACTCTTCACGAACGCCACGGACGGGTGATAAATCGGGTTACGCGAATCCATCGCGCTGAGCAGACGCGCAGAATCAACAATCGCCTCGCGGGTCGACTCCACCGAAGTATTGCTCTCATTCACCTCAAGCATGGCAGAGCCCAGCACCGTGTAGCCGCCCTGCACCAGGGCAGGAATCAGACGCGCAAAACGAGTCGGCTCAGACAGATCATCAGAATCAGCACGAGCAACCAGCTCATACAAACACGCCTGCAGACCGGCGTTCAGCGCCTCCGCCAAACCAACATTCTGAGCCAGATCCACCACCTGAATCGGCGGGCAATCCAGATTCTCGGCGCGTTGAACCCAGCGGTCCACCACGGCATCCAGCTCGGGGGTCAGCGGACCATCCTTCACCAAAACCAGCTCGGAAGGACGCACCGTCTGGTTCAGCAGATTCGACTCCAACGCCTGATCCAGATAGGAGGGGTTCTCCTTCGCGTACACGCTCATCAGCACCGAAAAATCGGGTACGGAGCTCACGCAACCGCGCGCCTTCTCAGAATCAGCGTGACTTTCAACGGATGCAGGCACGCCGTAGCGGCCGGGGAAAGTCAGCGGGTAAATGCCCTCAAGCACCTGAGCATTCGGGCGAGGCGCACGCAAACCATCACGCACACCATTGAGGAAATACCCCAGGTAGGTTCGGCGGTCATCAGTACGCAGAACAGTAGAAATCCACAGGCGCACCGACGAGCCACCGTAGAGCAGCTTCTCCAGCGGGTTCAGGGTACGCGAACGGGTAAAGACCCACAGCTTATTGCGCACATCGTTATAGAAACGCGGCCCCGGGTCAGCGTTCGTTGTACCAAAAGTCTTCGTGTGGTGCTTAGCCACCGAAGAAGGCACCGCAATGCCGTCACGGTGATGAATCAGACGAGTCGAAAACTCGAAGTCATCATTCCAAATAAAGAACTCAGCAATCGGCAAACCACCATTACGGCGAATAGCCTGCGCATCCATCAGAATCGACACGAACGAGGCGCTACGAATCGGGCGGGCACCCACAGCCTGCGCACGAGCATGACGCTGCTGACCCGCCGCAAACATCGTGCGCGGAGTGTTCATCGGGTGGTCCTCGCCGTTCGTCCACACCACACGAGATGCCACCACCGCGGGGCGCTGCGAAGGCACCGGCGAATAGTTCAGCCAGGCGGCAACCGCCTCCGACAGAGTGTTCTCGGTCGGCTCGGTGTCATCATCCATAACCCACACCAGATCCGGGTTATGGCGTTCCAGGGCGCGATCAATACCCACCGCGAAACCGCCAGCACCGCCCATATTGCTCTCCAGGCGGATGCAATCCACCGGTAGCTCGTAGTCCAGGGCACGCAGATACTCAGCAGTACCGTCCGTGGAGGCGTTATCAACAATCACCACCGCCGCAGGCACACGCTCACCAGAAGCGATACCAGCAAGGGTCTTCGGCAGCAGGTCCTCACGGTTATAAGTCACCACCACGGCAACCGTGCGGGGATACTCATTCAAAGAATTGTGAGAAGAAGACTGATTGGAAGAAGGCTGGGCAAAAGCGGTCACGTCGCTGTACTTTTCTGCCATAAGTTCTCCCTCCACGGCGCGATGCGCCTGAATCAGCCGATACGCGATATACCCATACCGAACTGGGCGCTTGTGGTGTTTCTCGCGCCCGCGGTATTCAACCGTGTGGATATATCACTCAAAGAAAATATTCTACCTGCGGTCTCCACTAGAGAGTGAACCATCACCCCAAAAGGCGCACTTTATGACAAATAAACAACCGAATTCAGTTGATTTATCCGCATAGCGGACGTACCGGCACACCCAGTTTTGGGTATCCATCAAGCTACCAGCTTCACAGCCTGTGTTTGCGCTGTGCACCCCGTGCGAAAAAACGACCAGAGACCGAATAAAACCCCACAAATTCCCCATAAACTGTTCAAATATGGGAAAGTTGAAATGACCCCATTTTTCCCCGCAACGTACGCGGGCTCGTGAGAGGTAAAAGAGATGTCCGAATCCAAGTGGAAAGTCATTGGCGCCAGCGGCTTCGTTGGTTCCTCCATCGTCGCGCGTCTGAACGCAGAAGGTATCAGCGTCGACCCCATCGAGGCACCTCGACTCGCAACCCGCGCCCTCGACGTAGACAGCATCATCGACGAAGCAGACCAGCTTGAAGGCATCATCGACTCCCTCGCAGAAGCCTTCGCCGGCGCGCAGGTCGTCGTCAACGCAGCGGGCCTCGCAGCGCCCAATATGCAGGATCTACCTCCGCTCGTCGGTGCAAACGCCCTGCTTCCCGCCGTAATTGCCATCGCCGCACAGCGAACCGGCGTACGCCGCGTCATCCACCTCTCCTCCGCAGCGGTACAGGGCCCGCGCCTCGTACTGGATGATTCCGAAGAGACCAACCCGTTCAGCGCCTACTCCTTCTCCAAAGCACTCGGCGAAGAAGCGCTGCTCGACCTGCAGGACTACTTCCTCGAAGAGCACCCCGACTGCGCACCCGAACTGTGCATCCTTCGCGCAACCAGCGTGCAGGGCCGCGGCCGACGCACCACCGAACTCTTCGCCAAGATGGCCTCCTCCCCCTTCGCATCCGTTGCGGGTGCAGGCACCGGCAAGTCCCCGGTTTCCAGCGTGCACGCCCTCGCAGAATTCGTGGTCATGCTCGGCACCTTCTCCGGCGAGCTACCCACCATCGTGCTGCAGCCTTGGGAAGGCGCAACCGTCGCCTCCGCATCCGTGGATGCTGGTCGCCGCCACCCGCGCCGCCTGCCCGAGTGGCTCTGCCGCGCAGCCGTCAAGGCGGGCTACACCGTCTCCGAGCTGATGAATGACAAGTTCGCAGGTTCCGTGCGTAAGGTCGAGGTCATGTGGTTCGGCCAGGGCATCGACGACTCCTGGGCACGTGACAACAACCTTCTGCCCACCCCGCGCGTGCGTGAAGTACTGCGCAACGCCCACACCGCGCTGGGTAAGAAGAAGGACCGCCGCTTCGAGAAGAACTAGGTAGCGCGCGTGCTCTCCTAAAGGTGCACGACCTGAGGCACACAGCTTAGTGGCGCGCCTCTAGAGGGCTCATCACGAAAGGGAACCCCCGATATATCTGAACGATATATCGGGGGTTCCCTTTACGTTTTTATGCTCTGAGTTTTTACACTCAGCAGAGAGTTCTTACAGCCCGCAGAGGTTTAGAGGTGATCCTCCGGGGCATCCTTCTGCTCGGTCTTTGCCTCAGTATTTGCTGCGGGTTCAGCATCTTCAGCCTTAGCTTCTGCAGTCTTTGCCTCGCTCTGAGCAGGCTTGCTCTTAGCGGCAGTCTCAATCTTCGACTCGCCAAAGACCAGCGCGCGAGCAGTATCAGCAGGAACCGGGTGGGTCTGGGGCTCATCCGCACGAACCGGCTTCGGAGTGTTGTCACGGTAGCCGCGCGAACGCTCCTGATCCACGCCGGTGCTGAAAGCAGAAGACAGAGCCGAAGTAGCGCCCAGCAGGGACGCCGCGACAGAACCGGCAACCGGTGCCGAAGCGCGACGAGCAGGCTCACCGCTCACGGTGTGGGTGCTGTCCCACTGCTCATACGCCTCATCCAGGTCAGCCTGCTCATCCAGAGCACGCTCAGAAGGAGTCGACTCAGACGACGCAGAAGAAGCAGCCTCAGCTTCCTCAACCTTACGAGCCGCCTGCTCGTCAGCCTCCGCACGAGTCAGAATGGTCGGAACGACCTCGCGCAGCTCCTCCACCGAAATTGCGCCCTCACGAACCACCACGTAGGGGAAGGAGGTGCAATCCAGAATCGTGGACGGTGCCGGGTCACGCTCAGTCACCACAACCACGCCGTCCTCATTCGGCTCAGACTCAAGCGGCTTAGGACGAGCACCACCATCAATCACCACGGCAACGTCCTCGCCCAGGGATTCCATGGCGGTCTGTGCGTCCAGAGCGGCTTCCTGACCGGTCTTGTTCGCGCTCGAAACCGCCAGCGGACCGTGCTCAGTCAGCAGCTTCAGGGCGAACTCATCATCGGGAACACGCACGGCAACAGTACCGCGGGTCTCACCCAAATCCCAGCTCAGTGACGGGTACGCGTGAAGAATCATAGTCAGCGCGCCGGGCCAGAAGCGACCACCCAGATCGTAAATATCGTCCGGAACGTCGTCGACCACGCCAGCGAGCGCAGCAAGATCAAAGATCAGCACGGGCGGCGGCATGGTGCGGTCGCGGCCCTTATCTGCCAGCAGCTTGGCAACGCCCTGATGCGAGAAAGCATCGGCGGCAATACCGTAGACGGTATCGGTGGGCATCACAATCGTGTCGTGCGCCTTCAGCGCCTCGCGGGCAGCTTCAATGGCCTCGCGGGTCTCAGTTTCAGTCGTTACGGGGTACAGCTTTGCAGTCACGGGTCTTATTCTCTCATGTTTTTCTGGATGCGGCGAGACACCGGCACCCACAACGCGCCATGTGGAAGCACTCTTCCGGAGGTTCACCATATTTCACCAGCTCTGAGCTGGCTGAGGAGGCGGACGCGTTGCCTTCACGCAGCCCGGCACGGGCTAGGTGGTGCATCTACTAGTCTAAAGGCTCTAGTGGGCGCGGTTTATAACCGACGCTATGACGCGGACGATTATTCAGGTCACGCACCGGGTAGCAGCCCTCGAAGCCGACACGCGCCAACAGCTCGGCGACGGCTTCTTCCTGGGTGTCGTCGTGCTCCATGATGAACAGGCCGCCGGGGGTAAGAAGCTCGAAGGCGCGGGCGGCAATCGCGGAGGGAATCTGCATGCCGTCCTCTCCCCCGCCGTACAGTGCCATGTCCGGGTCGTGCAGGGCGGCTTCCGGGTCGGCGGGCACGTTCGCCGGCGGAATGTACGGAGGGTTCGAGAGCACCGCGTCGAAGGTTCCGGCGAGCTCGGGCAGGGCGGTGAGGGCGTCCCCCTGAACCAGGTGCACGCCGAGCGGCCCCAGGTTCTTGCGGGTGTAGGGGATGGCGTCTTCGGAGAGTTCCACCGCGAACACCTGGGCGTTCGGCAGTTCGCTCTTGATTGCCGCGGCGATAGCCCCGGAGCCGGTGCACAGGTCGACGATGCGCTGCTGACCGGTTGCCGATTCGGTGCGGGGTGCCAGCACCTTGAGGGCTTCTTCGACGAGTAGCTCGGTCTCGGGGCGGGGTACGAACACGCCCGGTCCGACTGCCAGTTCTAGGCGGTAGAAGGGAGCGGAGCCAGTGATGTGCTGCAGCGGTTCGCGGCGGACGCGGCGGGCGACCAGCGCCTCGTACTCTGCGACTTGTTCAGGGGTGAGCCGTTCCCCCATGAGCGCCGCGTGCTGTAGGCGTGAGCGTGAGCCGTCGTAGAGCAGGTGCGCGGCGAGGAGCTCGGCGTCCACGCGGGGGCTGGGCACCTGGGCCAGTGCCGCGGTGGCGCGCGTGAGTACCTGCGCGAGTTCTTCCCCGCGCGGGTCGTGCACATTCACCTTCATGAGCTCTCCTTTTCATCTCTCAACGGCTCAAAGCCTATCGCGGCATACAGGTGAGGGGCTCCACCGCCGTAGCGGCGAGCCCCCTCACCAACATCTCATACCGTTTCAAAGAATCGGCACGAGCAAATACAGAATTACTTCTGTTCCTGGCCCACCTGAGCGAGGCGGTGCGCCTCATCCATCTCAATAGCGGACTGAACCACAGGCTCCAGGTCACCATTGAGCACGGCGTCCAGGTTGTACGCCTTGTAGCCGGTACGGTGATCCGCAATGCGGTTCTCCGGGAAGTTGTACGTACGGATACGCTCCGAACGGTCCATGGTACGCACCTGCGAAGCACGGTGTGCCGCGTTCTCAGCGTCAATCTGCTCCTGCTGGTGAGCCAACAGGCGCGCACGCAGAACGCGCATCGCAGCTTCACGGTTCTGCAGCTGCGACTTCTCATTCTGCATAGCCACCACAATGCCGGTCGGAAGGTGAGTAATACGCACCGCCGAGTCAGTGGTGTTCACCGACTGACCACCGGGGCCCGAAGAACGGTACACGTCAATCTTCAGGTCGTTCTGGTTAATCTCGATTTCTTCCGGCTCGTCCACCTCGGGGAACACCAGAACACCAGCGGCAGAAGTGTGGATACGGCCCTGAGACTCAGTCGCCGGAACACGCTGCACACGGTGCACGCCACCCTCATACTTTAGGTGCGCCCACACGCCCTCAGCCGGCTCATTCGAGGAGCCCTTAATAGCAATCTGGGCGTCCTTGTAACCGCCCACGTCGGTGCTGGTCGAAGAAATAATCTCAGTCTTCCAGCCCTTGTGCTCGGCATAACGCATGTACATGCGCAGCAGGTCACCAGCGAACAGAGCCGCCTCGTCACCACCGGCGCCAGCCTTCACCTCAAGAATGACGTTACGGCCATCATCCGGGTCACGCGGAATCAGCAGGCGGCGCAGCTTCTCCTGAGCAACCTCCAGCTCCTCCTCCAGACCGGGAATCTCCGCCGCGAAATCCGGATCCTCATCAGCCATCTCGCGAGCAGCCTCAAGGTCATCCTTCAGCGAAGTGTACTTGTTATACGCAGTCACAATACCGGTCAGCTCCGCGTAACGGCGGCCCACACGGCGTGCCTTACCCTGGTTCGCCTGCACAGCGGGGTCCGCCAGCTGATTCTGCAGGTCAGCGTGCTCATCCAGCAGAACCTGAATAGATTCAAACATTCTGTTCTCTCTTCCATCTCCCGCACTTTACGCCGCACGGGCAGGCACTAGACATCTCACACCCCACACAACAGGGATGCACAAAACGAACGGCTCACGCGCCCCACCCACAAGAGGAGGTGGGGCGCGTGAGATACGAGCCTTAGTCGACCAGACGCAAACCGTTCTTCTGAACCGTCAGAAGGAACTCCACGTTGCTTTCAGTCTTACGCAGCTGGTTGGTCAGAACGCCCAGAGCCTGCTCAGGCTCCATACCCGCCAGGGCACGGCGCAGACCCCACATAATCTTGATCTCATCCGGGGAGAGCAGGTTCTCCTCGCGGCGAGTACCAGAAGCGTTAATATCAACCGCCGGGAAGATACGCTTATCCGCCAGCTGACGGGACAGGCGCAGCTCCATGTTACCGGTGCCCTTGAACTCTTCGAAGATCACTTCATCCATCTTCGAGCCGGTCTCAACCAGGGCGGTAGCCAGAATGGTCAGCGAGCCGCCCTCTTCAATGTTGCGGGCAGCACCGAAGAACTTCTTCGGCGGGTACAGTGCGGCAGAATCCACACCACCGGACAGGATACGACCGGATGCGGGAGCCGCCAGGTTGTATGCGCGGCCCAGGCGGGTCATGGAGTCCAGCAGCACGACCACATCGTAGCCGAGCTCCACCATACGCTTCGCACGCTCAATAGCCAGCTCAGCCACGGTGGTGTGATCCTCAGCCGGGCGGTCGAAGGTCGAGGCAATAACCTCACCCTTAACGGTGCGCTGCATATCGGTCACTTCTTCAGGACGCTCATCCACCAGGACCATCATCAGGTACACGTCCGGGTTGTTCACAGTAATCGCGTTCGCGATGGACTGCAGCATGAGGGTCTTACCCGCCTTCGGCGGGGACACAATCAGACCACGCTGACCCTTACCAATCGGGGACACCAGGTCAACCACGCGGGTGCCCAGCTTCTTCGGGGTGGTCTCCAGGCGCAGACGCTCCTTGGGGTACAGCGGGGTCAGCTTCGAGAACACGCGGCGGTTCGCTGCTTCCTCAACGCTCTGACCGTTAATCGCCTCAACCTGAACCAGGGCGTTGAAACGCTGGCGGTTGTTCGACTCACCCTCGCGCGGCACGCGAATCGCGCCGAGCACGTGGTCGCCCTTACGCAGGTTGTACTTCTTCACCTGAGCCAGGGAGACGTACACGTCATTGGTGCCGGGCAGGTAGCCGGTGGTACGCACGAAAGCGTAGTTATCGAGGATGTCCAGAACACCCGAAATCGGTGCCAGCACATCGTCTTCGCTCAGACGAGGCTCGTTCTCCTCGCGGCGGCGAGCCTGCTTCTCAGCACGCTCAGCCTGACGGTCACGCTTGGAACGGCGCTCAGTGCGCTCGGCACGCTCTGCGCGTTCTGCACGCTCAGCAGCCTTACGCTCGGCACGTTCGCTACGCTCAGCATTGCGCTCTGCACGCTCCGCCTGGCGGTCACGCTTGGAACGACGCTCAGTACGCTCACCATCCTGGTCGCGGCGACGCTCACGGGTACGAGTACGCTTCGAGCTCTTCTCACCGTCAGGGGTACCAAAAGTCATGTCCAGGGCAGCGTTCAGGCTGTCCAGGCTCGCGGTGCCGTCAGCGGTAGCAGCCTTCAGCTCAGCCGAGTTACCGGGCAGGTCAACCTGCTCCGAACGCTCACCAATACGCTCAGCAGCCAGCTCAGCGCGCACATCCAGCGGGGGAAGCTCAGCGGGCTTCTCATCCTTACGGGTGCGGGTGCGGCGGGTACGCTTCTCCGGCTTCTCGTTATTCTCAGTCTTCTCGGACTTCTCAGCCGATGCGTCCTCGCCCTCAGCGGCGCGGCGAGCGCGCGCACGCTTCTGAGCGGGAGTCTCATGGCGGGAAGAACGGGTACGCTTCTCAGACTTTTCAGCCTTCTCAGCGCCCTCGGCGGGAGCCTCAGCAGCCTCCGCGTTTTCGGTCTTCTCAGCCTTCTCCACCTTCGCCTCAGCATCCTTCTGGGTGCGAGTACGGCGGGTACGGCGAGGGTTAGACTCCTCAACCTTCTCAGCAGCGGGGGTCTGGGCAGACTCAACGGGAGTCTCAGCCTTGGGCTCAGCAGGAGCGGCTACGGCGCCGCCACGCTGATGCTCCTCAAGAGCCTGAACCAGCTCAGCCTTCTTCAACTTCAAATAGCCGCGGATACCAAGCTGCTGGGCGAGGACACGCAGCTGCGCGACCTTCAAGTTCGCAAGTTCCGGTGCGGCAGCGGCCGTACCGTACTCATCGGTGACAACAATATTCTTTGCCAACTACAATTCCTTTGGTTATAAGCCCTGAAAATCTTCAGAATAAAGATCGGGCGAACGCTATAGCGCGGTCAAAGGCTTAGACACTGCCGAAAGAAAACAGCAGTCCGCACCTTCGACTCCCTCGAACCGCACTGGAGGCGGTTCGCGTCTCTTACCGTACCCGCTGATTCAGACACAGCGAGCACACACGGAAGATAAGGCGCTCTATCACAAATGTGGGCAAGCCCAAACCATCATCTCTAAGAACCATCTACACGAGATGAAGAGGACGGAATGGTCACTTTGAAAGGGCACCCGCCGCGAAACCGAACCCCCCCAGAAAAGTCTTCCCCTATGCGTCAGAAACAAAGAAAGACGTGGAATCCAAAGGCACTCCCCCGAACCCTGCCGACTCCCACTCAGATACACAAAGCACCTGAGGCATAAGGGGAAACGGAAGTACGTTACGAAGGATAGTATCGACGGTCTACATTGAACGACGGGCGAACCTCAACATAGGACGAACTAATAACGTCCTACTGAGTAACTATAACACCTTCAGTATCAATTTCAAGAGGAAGAACCCGCCAGTTCAGGCGACGATCCACAATAGCGCTACAAGGGTGAGTCGCCTCAAACTCGGCAATCGCCTCCTGAACCTGTCGCACCTGCTCGTCGCCGTGTGCAAAGGTCAAAACAGTAGGGCCAGCGCCAGAAATCACCGCCGCAAAACCCTGACTGCGCAGGTACGCAACCAGCACAGCCGACGGCTCCATCGCGGTCACACGGTAACCCTGATGCAGGTAATCCACGGTCGCATCCATCAGGTACTCGGGAGCATCAGAGAGAGTGCGCACCAGCAGCGCCGCACGAGCCGAGTTCGCTACCGCCTCAACGTGGGGCATCTGCGCAGGGATCAGCGAACGAGCAAGCTTCGTCGACACCTCATAATCGGGCACAGCCACCACAGGGTGAACCTCAGGATGCACCGGAATAATCAGGGTCTTCCAGTTACCCATCTCACCCCAAGACACCGACAGGTTGCCGTAAATCGCCGGAGCCACGTTATCCGGGTGGCCCTCCATATCGGAGGCGACCTGCAACATCTGCTCACGGCTCAGACGGTGCTCCTCCGGCAGCAGACCGCTCGCCGCAGCCACACCCGCCACAATAGCCGACGCCGAAGAACCCATACCGCGAGAATGCGGAATCTTATTATCAGCAATCAGCTTCACCGGCGGCAGTTCATCCAAACCAGCCGCCGCAAAACCAGCCTTCATCGCCTGCAAAACCAGGTGGCTCTCATCGCGAGGGACATCCGCGCTACCCTCACCGCTGAGCTCAAACTCCAAACCGGACTCAATACGCTCAACAACCAGCTCATCATAGAAGCCAAGACCCAAACCCATGCTGTCATAGCCGGGACCCAGGTTAGCGCTCGTAGCGGGAACGCGAACCTTAACGGACGCGCCCACCGGAATATCAGAAATATGCAGGGAAGACATGAGAAGAACCTCGCGATCGGTGACGTAATGAGTGAATAGGTGAAAGATACAAAAAGGGCTGTCATGCAGGTGCACCCCGCCCCGAAAAATCGGGACGGAGTGCACAACGTAGTATGAATAGGCTAGTGCAAATCGAGAATATCTGCCACAGCAACCACGTCGAAGGGAGCCTTAGTCGGCTCAACCTTCACGCCGTTCACAGCCTGCAGAGCCCACTGCGGGTCCTTCAGACCGTGACCGGTCACGGTGATGACGATGGTCTTACCCTCGGGAGCTTCACCGGCGCGGTGCTTCTTCAGCAGACCCGCAACACCGGCAGCCGAAGCCGGCTCCACGAAGACACCCTCGCGGGCAGACAGCCAGCGGTGCGCCTCCAGAATCTCCTCATCGGTCACAGCCTCAATCACGCCGCCGGACTCGTCACGAGCAGCTTCAGCCTTCTCCCACGACGCGGGGTTACCAATACGGATAGCGGTCGCAATGGTCTCAGGAGCCTCAATCGGGTGACCAGCAACGATCGGTGCAGCACCGGCGGCCTGGAAGCCCCACATGATCGGACGCTTGGTCGCAACCGGCTCCAGAACCTCACCGTCACGGTTGGTGTAAGGCTCCGAGTACTCCTTGTAGCCCTTCCAGTACGCGGTGATGTTACCCGCGTTGCCAACCGGCAGCAGGTGGTAATCGGGAGCGTCACCCAGGGTGTCAACAACCTCAAACGAACCGGTCTTCTGACCCTCAATACGGTAAGGGTTCACCGAGTTCACCAGGAACACAGGGTAGTTCTCGCTGAGCTTGCGAGCAATCTCCAGGCAGTTATCGAAGTTGCCGTCAATCTGAATGATGTCAGCACCGTGAGCGATAGCCTGAGACAGCTTACCCATAGAAATCTTGCCGTCCGGAACCAGCACCGCACAGCGCATACCAGCCTGCAGAGCGTACGCAGCAGCCGAAGCGGAAGTGTTACCGGTCGAAGCGCACACAACAGCCTTCGCGCCGTCACGCTTAGCGGCGGTCATCGCGCTGGTCATACCGCGGTCCTTGAACGAACCGGTCGGGTTCATACCCTCAAACTTCAGGTAAACGGTGTTACCGGTCTCAGCAGACAGTGCCGGCGCGTGAATCAGCGGGGTACCGCCCTCGCCCAGGGTCACAGCCTTCACATCGTCTGCGAAAGGCAGACGGTCACGGTACTCATTGATAACGCCCTGCCACACGTGTGCCATTGGCTTCTCCTTCAATCTTGGCGCCCCGCCCGCCGGACCTCCCATAGGTCCGGCGCGGTAGCGGGTACGCGGGTTAGTTAGTGAGCGATGCACCCGCAAGCGAACATCGCACGTTTAGTGAGCGGCGCGTGCCGCACATAGATAACGGCTTTTGAGCCTTAGTGCTTCTCGGACTCCACGCGGATGACCGAGTTCACCTCACGCACAGTGTCCAGAGCATCAATCACAGCAATCGCACGGCGCAGATCAGAATCCTTCGCCGAGTGAGTCACCATACGAATCTGAGCCGCACCCTCCTTCGGGGTGGACTGGCGCAGCGAATCCACCGAAATACCGTGCTCGGCAAGGATACGGGTAATATTCGCCAGAACGCCCAGACGGTCCTCCACCAGAACACCCACCGAGTAGCGAGAAATCACGTTGTCCAGGCTAGTTGCGTGCAACTGAGCGTGAGAAGTCTCCGGAACACCGGGACCGCCCAGCACCAGGCGACGAGCCAGAGACACGAAGTCACCCAGAACAGCCGAAGCAGTCGGTGCGCCACCCGCACCGGGACCGTAGAACATCAGCTCGCCAGCGTTCTCCGCCTCAACGAACACAGCGTTGAACGCACCGTGCACGCCCGCCAGCGGGTGCTGACGAGGAATCAGGGTCGGGTTCACGCGAATGTTCGCGCCGTCCGCACCCTCGCGCTCACAAATGGCCAGCAGCTTGATGACGTAACCATCAGCATCCGCGGCAGCAACATCATCAGCGGTGATGGAGGTAATGCCCTCAGTGTGCACATCATCGATGGTGAAGTCAGAGTGGAACGCCAGCGAAGCAACAATCGCAGCCTTCGACGCGGCATCGTGGCCCTCAACGTCAGCGGTCGGGTCAGCCTCCGCGTAGCCGAGCTTCTGAGCCTCAGCCAGTGCATCCGCGAAGGAAGCGCCGGTGGTGTCCATCTGGTCCAGAATGTAGTTGGTGGTGCCGTTCATAATGCCCAGAACGCGGGTCACACGGTCACCAGCCAGGGAGTCACGCAGGGGGCGCAGAATCGGGATAGCACCCGCAACCGCAGCCTCGTAGGAGAGCTGAGCACCAGACGCATCAGCGGCAGCCTGCAGCTCCACGCCGTGCTTAGCCAGCAGTGCCTTGTTGCCGGAGACCACAGACTTACCCGCCTTCAGAGCACGCAGAATGCGAGTGCGAGCCGGCTCAATACCGCCGGTCAGCTCGATGACCACATCCGCCGCATCAATCAGGGATTCAGCGTCGGTGGTGTACAGCGAGGGGTCCGCATTCCAGTGGCGGGATGCATTAGTATCGCGCACAGCAATACCGATCAACTCCACGGGGGCGCCAATGCGCTTTTCAAGGACAGCGTTATCCTCGACCAGGATGCGAGCAGCCTGGGAACCGACATTACCGGCACCAAGCAGTGCTACTTTGATCTTTTCAGCCACGATAGTCTCTTTCTACGGTCTGTTCCGGGTTCGCCCCGGTATCTCTTCGGGCTAAGGCACGGATACGGCGCAGAGCACGCACCCAACAACCACTTTATCAAGAGGCGGGGACGGCTCAGCAGCCTCAAGGTGCGACTTTTACTCTCTGAGATGAGGTTTCCCTCACAGTTATGAGGTGAACCTTATCTTCTGTCATGTTTTGAACGCACAAAACCGTGAAGACCCCGCCCGCAACCGCCACCTCACGGCACGCATTGTAGAAACGGGAACTTCACGGTTTTTCATGATGTCAGAATGGGTTCTTAGATATCCGTTCTTAGATATCCGAACCCATATCCAGCGCCAGCATATCCTCCTCACGCTGACGACGAATCATCACGCGCGAAGGCTTACCCTCAGCAGTGGCAATCACCGGCGGGCGAGTCAAGAAGTTATAGTTCGAACCCAGCACATAGCAGTACGCGCCGGTCGCCGGAACCGCCAAAATATCGCCAGCCTGCAGGTCAGCGGGCAGGTAGCAGTAGCGCACCACCACATCGCCAGACTCGCAGTGCTTACCCACCACGCGAGAGAGCACCTGCTCCCCCGCCGGAGCACGATTCGCCAGGGTCACCGAATAATCCGATTCGTACAGCACCGGGCGGGCGTTATCACTCATACCGCCATCCACCGAAACGTAGCGGCGCACGCGAATCTCTCCGTTCTCATCCTCAATGCTCACGTTCTTAATGGTGCCCACCGTGTACAGGGTCGCACCCGAAGGACCAGAAATGGAACGGCCCGGCTCAAACGACATATGCGGAATCGCCATGCCCAGGCGCTCACAGGTTGCCGCAACGGAAGCCGCAATCGACTCGGTCACCTCGGTAATGGAGCGGGGGTGATCCGCCTCGGTGTAGCCGATGCCGTAGCCACCACCCAAATCCAGCTCCGGCAGGATCACGCCCAGGTCACGGTTGAGACGGTTCATGAACTCCAGGGCGGTAGTTGCCGCCTGCTCGAAGCCCTCCGCCTCAAAAATTTGCGAACCAATATGGCAGTGAATACCGCGGAAATCCAGGGAATCGGTCGCGTTCAGAATCGCGGCAGCCAGAGCCGCGTAAGAATCGGTAGCCTCAACACCCCAGTACTCCAGCTCCTCCTCGTCCAAACCCGCGAGCGCGGCGGTACCGGGCTGCAGGGACATGCCGAACTTCTGGTCCTCGTGCGCGGTCGCAATGGATTCGTGGGTCGAGGCATGCACGCCGGGGGTGATGCGAATCAGCACCGGAACCGGGGCGTACGGTTCTTCTCCCTCCGCTACACGCTCGGCGGCAAGCTCGGCGTACACGCGCTCAATGAGCTTGAGCTCGTCCACCGAGTCAGCCACCACGCGGCCCAGGCCGTTGCGGATCGCGCGGGCAATCTCAGCCTCCGACTTGTTATTACCGTGCAGGGCGATATTCGCACCGGGCACCTGCGCGCGCAGAGCCAACGCCAACTCACCACCGGAGGCGGTATCCAGGCACAGCCCCTCCTCGGTCGCCCAGCGCGCCACAGCGGTAGACAGGAACGACTTACCGGCGTAGTAAACGCTCACCTTCGCACCGTGCGCGGCGAAAGCCTGCTCAAAAGCGGTGCGGTAGGCGCGGGCGCGGGTACGGAAGGTCGTCTCGGAGAAGACGTACTGCGGGGTTTCGTGCTCGGCGGCCAGCTCGCTGACGGTCACGCCATCAATGCAGAGCTCACCCTGCTCATTGCGGGTGAAGGAATCGGTCCAGATGCTTCGGGACAGGTCGGCGGGGTTCTCAGGCTGGATCAGCCATTCGGGGCGGTAGAGGGAACGGGCTTCGCTCATCGTGTCTCTTTCTTAGCTATCTTTGCCGGCATACGCTCAACCCCCGCCCCGGTAGCACCGGGTCGGGGGTTGAAACGAGAGTATTACATGCGCTCGGGTGCGCTCACACCCAGCAGGTTCAGGCCGTTAGCCAGCACCTGCTGTGCCGCGTTGTTCAGCAGCAGGCGGGTACGGTGCAGGTCGGTAACCTCTTCATCCGCCTTGGGGGCGACGCGGGAAACACCGTACCAGCTGTGGTACGCCGAAGCGAGCTGCTCCAGGTAGCGGTTCACGCGGTGCGGCTCGTAGAACTTCGCGGCATCACGCACAGCGGCGGGGAACTGGCCGAGTACAGCCAGCAGCTCGCCGTCAGCAGCCGAGTCGAGCAGAGAGGTGTCCACGCCGTCCTCAACCTTCACGCCAGCCTCCGCAGCGTTACGTGCCACAGCGGCGGTACGTGCGTGAGCGTACTGCACGTAGTAGACCGGGTTCTCGTTGCTCTTGGAAGTCAGCAGGCCCAGGTCAATGTCGATGGGGGTGTCCACCGAGTAGCGGGTCAGCTCGTAACGAGCCGCGTCAACGCCCACAGCCTCGACCAGGTCCTCGAGGGTGACCACGGTGCCGGCACGCTTGGACATGCGGACAGGCTTGCCGTCCTTGACCAGGTTCACCAGCTGACCGATCATGACCTCAATCTGGTCGGCGCGGTAGCCAAGAATCTGGGCGATAGCCTTCAGACGGCCCACGTAGCCGTTGTGGTCAGCACCGAGCATGTAGATCGCCACGTCGGCGGGATTTACTGCGCGGGTCATCTTGTCCTGGTAGTAGGCGATATCGCCCGCCACGTAGGCGTGGTTGCCGTCAGACTTGATGACCACGCGGTCCTTGTCGTCGCCGTAGTCGGTGGTGCGCATCCACCAGGCGCCGTCAGCCTCGAAGAGCTGACCGTTCTCGCGCATAGCGTCGAGCAGGGCGTCCACCTTGCCGCCTTCGAACACGGAGTTCTCGTGGAAGAACACGTCGAAGTGAGTACCGAATGCCGCCAGGGACTCCTTGATCTGATCGAACATCAGGTGAGTACCGATTTCGCGGAAAATCTCTTCGGGGTTCTCAGCCTCAAGCGCGTCGGGGCGCTGAGCCAGGATCTGGTCCTTAATGTCAACAATGTACGCGCCAGCGTAGCCGTCCTCGGGGGTCTCCTCACCGCGAGCAGCGGCAATCAGGGAGCGCACGAAACGGTCAATCTGGGTACCGTGGTCGTTGAAGTAGTATTCACGCACGACGTTAGCGCCCTCAGCCTCAAGGACGCGGGCGAGCGCATCACCGACGGCAGCCCAGCGGGTGCCACCCAGGTGGATGGGGCCGGTGGGGTTCGCGGAGACGAACTCAAGGTTGATGGTCTTGCCGGCGAACTTGTCGCTGCGGCCGTATGCTTCACCAGCCTCAACGATGGTGGCGGCAAGCTCACCGGCAGCTGCGGCGTCCAGGGTGATGTTCAGGAAGCCGGGGCCAGCAATATCTACGGATGCAACACCGGGGATGGCGCTAATCTTCTCTGCCAGAAGAGCTGCTGCCTCACGCGGGTTCTTGCCCACCTTCTTGGCGAGCTGCAGAGCGACGTTGGTTGCCCAGTCGCCGTGTTCACGGGACTTGGGGCGCTCCACTCGGACGGCGGGCAGTTCAGCGCCCTCCACGAGGGTCAGCTGGCCGGAGGAAATGGTTTCTTCAAGGGCAAGCGCAATGGCTTCGGAGAGTTCTTCAGGAGTCATAACAAACTATTCTAGCAAGCCTTGGCAGGCGCCTGACCCTTTATCTAGTGCATATCTGATACCATAGGTGGGTTGCCTCTGTAGCTCAGCGGATTAGAGCACCAGTTTCCGGTACTGGGGGTCGAAGGTTCGAATCCTTTCAGGGGCACGATGTTCTTATTCGAGAGGGAACACGGGAGCCGATATCCGAGGCGTATTGTTCGGGTATCGGCTCCTTTTTATTTAACAACTCAACTTTATTGAGCCACCCACCCTGTTGTGCATAAAGCCTGCGCCGGGCGACCGTTCCCGCCAGCTCCCTCTTCAACCTCAGAGGGTGGACACTACCCGCCTGCCTGTTGTGGCAACGCTAACAGCCTTGAGAGAATGGGAAAACGCGCACACCCGTCACATCAGCACGGCTTCAAGCCACAACAGCGGAGGTAACCCGATGACCACCATGCGCCAGATTCAGCTCACCGAATGGGGCGACGAAAGCGTTCTGCACAAAGCAAACGTACCTATCCCCTCGCCGGTGCGCGGTCACGTGCTCATCAAGACGGTTGCCGCCGGTGTCAACCCGATTGACCTAACCACTCGCAAGGGTCTGGGGCCCGCCGCTCAGCTGGCAGATCCGTCGTACAAGCCCTTCGTGCCCGGCTGGGATGTTGCCGGCACCGTGGTTGCTACCGCCGGCGACTACACGGGTTTTAAGGTGGGCGACGGCGTATTTGGTCTTGTTGCTTTTCCCTCCCCCGCCGGTGCTTACGCCGAGTATGTTCTCGCCCCGGCGCATCAGCTGGTGAAGGTGCCCGCCGATGTTCCCTGCGCGCAATTGGGCGGCGCTCCCCTGGCGGCGCTGACCGCATACCAGGCGCTCTTCGAAGTGGCGCGATTGAAGGAAGGCGAGCGCGTGCTCATTCACGCCGGAGCCGGAGGCGTCGGTCACCTCGCCGTTCAGTTGGCGGCGCAGGCTGGCGCTCAGGTTTTTGCGACCGCCTCCGCGGCGAACCACGAGTTTGTGCGCTCTCTGGGTGCCCAGCCCATTGATTACCGCGCCGAGGATTTCCGCGCCGTACTGGGCCAGACCATGGATGTGGTGCTCAATTCCACCGGTCAGCAGACCTTCCTCGATTCGCTGGAGGTGCTGGTTCCCGGCGGCCGCATTGTCACCCTGACCAGCCCCGACCCGCTGGATGTTGCGCGTGAGCGCGGCTTCGAGGCACAGTGGCTGACGGTTCACCCGGACCGCACGCAGATGCAGGAGATTGCCCGCCTCATGTCCTTGGGCCTGTTGAAGGTGCACGTGGATCAGGTGCTTGATTTTTCGCAGGCCGCGCAGGCTCACGCCCTGGTTGCGACGGGTCGCACCCGCGGCAAGATCGTGCTGGTTCCCTAACGCGGCGCTGATTCATGCAGATTTCTGAGAGCGCACCGACCGTTGAGAATACCGATTACCGCTCTGGTTTTTACCGCGAGGCGGGCTTTTACGATGCCCACTCGCTACCCGACTATGGCGCGCAGTCGCCGGTAACTCGCGAGGCGTTCGCCTACGACTTCTTCCCCGCGACCGGGGATATCTCTTCCCCCGCGCCGCTGCTGGTGTGGGTTCACGGTGGCGCCTGGCGTTTCGGCACCAACCAGGCTCTACGCGACACTATCCTGCGCACCCCTGGCGGGGAGCAGCCCAATACCCAGGCGCTCATGCGCGCCGCTTTTCAGCAGGCAGGCTGGGCGGTCGCGTCCATCAACTACCGGTATTCGCATCAGGCACTCTTCCCGGGTGCCCTACACGATGTGAAGGAGGCGGTGCGTTTCTTCCGCGCCAACGCGCACGAATTCGGTATTGACCCGCAGCGCATTGCGGTAGCGGGCGGAAGCGCCGGCGGGCATCTGAGCATGATGGTTGCGCATACGGGAGATTCCGCCGCCGATGACGGCAGCGGTGGGGATTCTGCGAGCGCGCCCGAGCACGACGAATACTTTGAGGGCAGGGCGGCGAGCGCCTACCCGTCCCATAGTTCGCAGGTGGCGGCGGCGGCTTCGTTTTACGGGGTCAGCGATTTGAGGACCATCTTCACCGATCGGCCCCTGGCTGGCTACGCTCTCGACCACCCCGAGGATGACGGCGCCGAATGGCGGCTGCTGGGAAGCACCCACCCTGTCCCCGCTGACGTGTCTGCTATCGACGCTTCCAAGGGCGAGCGGGCAGTTCCGGGTGTCTGCATCGAGCGCGCCCAAAAGAACTGGGAGCGTGCGCATCCTATTGATGCGGTACGCCCCCAGAAACGAGTGAATAAGGTCGAAAGTGCCTCTGCACAGGGTACGAGCGGCGGCGCCACTGCCCTGATGCTCGTGCACGGTATTAGTGATTCGTGTGTGCCGTACCAGCAATCGGTGCGGGTGTATCAGGCGCTGCGCACGCGGCAGGTGCCTACCGATTTGGTGCTGGTTCCGGATGCCGAACACGGGGATTCGCGCTGTTTTAGCCCCGATATTGTTCAGCAGATGCTGCTATTTCTCAACCGCGCTGTTCAGTTCAACCGCGGCGTGTAGCTCAACCGTGCTGTGTAGCCTGAGCGGTTCACAGGTTAGCGAACGCGGCGGTTCACGTATTCGTGCTCAAGGCGGTAGCGTTCGAGGTCATCAAAAGCAACGCGACGGTGCGTGTTAATGCGCTCGAACGGAATATCTCCGCGCTCCAGCAGGCGAACAACGGTCGGGCGGGATACGCCCAGGTAGTCTGCCGCCTCCTGCGTGGTCATGAGGCGGTCCTGGCGTACCACGCAGACGTCCTTACGGTCGGCGAATGCGCGCGCTACGGAGGTGAGGGGTCCGTACATTTCAGGGGAAATTTGTACGCGCTCGCCGTCGCCGGTGACCAGGTAGAGGGTTTCTTCGGCGCTGAGGCGGTCGAAGTGGGTGCGCAGACTCGCGTGAACGAGGGCTTGGAAGAGCTCTTCGCAGCGGTGGTGAATTTCTTCGTGCTGTCCGTCTTCGCAGCAATCCAACACTGCAACACGTGTTGCCGGGTACGTCTTTGGTGATGGCATAGTCACTCCTTCGTTACTGTGTTATTCACCACTGTAGCAGTTGAACGAAACTATCGAAAGAAAGTTAAGAAGCGCAGTTAATTCGCATCTACGGTGCATAAAATTCAAATGAATAATTATTAACTCCTTAGATAGCATTTGATGTCATTTATTGTACATTAACTGCATGCCTGGAGTCAGTATTCCACCACCACCCGCCCCTGGGTTCCCGCGAACAAACCCAAATATGACAAACAAAGCACACCCCAAGCCCACCGCGGGCAAGGCGAGTACACTGGATAGGATATGTCTGAGCAGAAATCCACGAAGAAACACGCAGATACTTCTAAGGCCCCCCGCACCGCCCCCACCATGGCGAGCATGGCCGCCGCAATCCACGCGGCAAAGGTACGATCCTCCGAAAAGACCGGCGAAAAAACCGCAGATAAAACTACTGAGAACAACGCGGTAAAAAACGGCGCCCCGAAGAAGGGTGCGCAGAAGAACAGCGCCCCGAAGAATAACGCAGACCGCAAGAACTCCTCCCGCGGCGCCTCCGAACGCAACTCCAACGCCTCCCGCTCCAACCGACGCGCAGGCGCCAACAACCGCGCCCGCAAGCAGGGCGACAACAAGAGCAGCCAGCAGAACCGCCCGGCACCGCGCCGCTACGAACCCTTCATTCCCGAGGTCATCACCTACCCCGAAGAACTGCCCGTCAGCGAACGCCGCGAAGACATCATGGAGGCAATCCGCGACAACCAGGTCGTCATCATCGCGGGTGAAACCGGCTCCGGTAAAACCACCCAGATCCCCAAAATGTGCCTCGACCTGGGCCTGGGAGAGAAGGGCCTCATCGGCCACACCCAGCCGCGCCGCCTCGCCGCACGCTCCGTCGCCGAACGCATCGCCGAAGAACTCGGCCAGAAAATCGGCGAAACCGTCGGCTACCAGGTGCGATTCACCTCCGAAGTCGGCGAACACAGCGCTATCAAGCTCATGACCGACGGCATTCTGCTCGCCGAAATTCAGAACGACAAGCTGCTGCGCCGCTACTCCACCCTCATCATTGACGAGGCGCACGAACGAAGCCTGAACATTGATTTCATCCTCGGCTACCTCAAGCGCATCCTGCCGCAGCGCCCGGATCTGAAGGTCATTATCACCTCCGCGACCATCGACCCGGAGCGTTTCGCGCGCCACTTCTCCCCCAGCTACGTGCCGGGTAAGGGCATCGTCGACGAAAACCTCAGCGCCGAAGAACGCGAAATCGCCGAAGCGATCCTGCCCGACGACGCGCCGCCCATCATTGAGGTGTCCGGCCGAACCTACCCCGTGGAAATCCGCTACCGCCCGCTCGACGAGGAAGACTACCTCAGCGACGACGAAATCGAAGACGACCACGATCCCACCGATGGCATCCTCGACGCCATCAAGGAACTCTCCAAGGAAGCGCCCGGCGACATCCTCATCTTCTTCTCCGGCGAACGCGAAATCCGCGACGCCAAGGACGCCATCGAGGCAATGGTTCTCAAGTCGCCGCGCTTGAACTACGAAGTGCTGCCCCTGTACGCGCGCCTCTCGCTCGCCGAACAGCACCGCGTGTTCTCCCCCGGATCGCGCCCGCGCATCGTGCTCGCCACGAACGTTGCCGAAACCTCACTGACCGTGCCCGGCATCAAGTACGTCATCGACACCGGCACCGCACGCATCTCCCGCTACTCGGCGCGCACCAAGGTGCAGCGCCTGCCCATCGAACGCATCTCGCAGGCAAGCGCCAACCAGCGTTCCGGTCGATGCGGCCGCGTCAGCGACGGCATCGCAATCCGCCTCTACTCCGAAGAAGACTTCAACTCGCGCCCCGAGTTCACCGACCCCGAAATTCTGCGCACCAACCTCGCAGCCGTCATCCTGCAGATGATCGCAATCGGCGTGGTCCGCGAGCCCGGCGACATCTCCCGCTTCCCGTTCGTGCAGCCGCCCGCATCTCGCGCCATCAACGACGGCGTGAACCTGCTGCGCGAACTTGGCGCGCTCACCGAACGCCCCCGCCAACCCCGCAAGGGCCGCGGCAATAGCGCAACCCTCACCGCCATCGGCCGAGCCATGGCGGCATTCCCCGTGGACCCGCGCCTGGCCCGCATGATCATTGAAGGCGGACGCCGCAACTGCGCCAAGGAAATGATGGTACTCGCCGCCGCCCTGACCATCCAGGACCCGCGCGAACGCCCCGCCGACGTGCGCGCCGAAGCCGACGCGATGCACGCCCGCTTCGTCGACGACACCTCCGACTTCTCCTCCTTCCTGCTGCTCTGGGACTACATCAACGAGCAGCAGGCGGCGCTGTCCTCCTCTCAGCTGCGCAAAATGTGCCACCGCGAATACATCAACTACCTGCGCATCCGCGAATGGCAGGACCTCTTCGCGCAGCTACGCGAAATGGGACGCACCGCCAACATTCACGCCAGCGGCGGCAGGGACATCAACGCCTCCGCCCACGAAGTCGACATCCATAAGAGCCTGCTCACCGGCCTGCTCTCGCACGTAGGCGTCAAGGAAGAACGCGAGAAGGACTCCAAGGGGCGCAACCGCGGCCCCCGCGAATACCTCGGCGCACGCGGCACCAAGTTCGCAATCTTCCCTGGCTCCGGCCTGTTCAAAAAGGGCCCCGACTGGGTGCTCTCCGCCGAACTCGTCGAAACCTCCCGCCTGTGGGCGCGCACCAACGCCTCCATCGACCCGCAGTGGATCGAAGAAATCGGCAGGCACCTCATCAGCGTGCAATACTCCGAACCGCACTGGTCTCTCAGCTCCGGCGCGGCAGTCGCCTACGCCAAGGGCACCCTCTTCGGCCTGACCATCTACGCCGACCGCCCCGTACAGTACGCCCGCGTAGACGCCGCCGCAGCCCGCGAACTGTTCATCCAGTCCGCCCTCGTCGAAGGCCAATGGCACACCCAGCACAAGTTCTACCTGCGCAACCAGCGCGCCCTCGCTGAGGTCGAAGAACTCGAAGCACGCCTGCGCCGCCGCGACCTGCGCGTGGACGACTCCGTACTCTTCGCCTTCTACGACGCACGCATCCCCGCCCACGTGACCGACGTGCGCGCCTTCGACAAGTGGTGGAAGCAGGCACGTCTTGAAGACGACAACTACCTGGACTTCAACCCCGAAAAGCTCATCAACGAGGAAGCCGCCGACTACGACGACTCCCAGTTCCCCCGCCAGTGGGTGCAGCGCACCGACAGCGGCGAACTGACCCTCGACCTGCGCTACGAATACGCCCCCACCGCCGGCATCGGAGGCGCCCGCACCGACGCCGCCAAGCGCGACGGTGTAGCAGTCCAGGTACCCATCCTGTTCCTCAACCAGCTGAACCCCGAACCGTTCCGCTGGCAGATCCCCGGCCTGCGCCACGAACTCGTCACCGCGCTCATCAAATCGCTCCCCAAGGCGATCCGACGCAACTTCGTACCCGCACCCGACGTGGCACGCGCTGCCTGCGCCGCACTGGAGGAGGACTACTCCCCCGCCACCGACGAGCTCATCCCCTCCCTTGCACTCGTACTACGCCGCCTGCGCGGCGTCGTTGTCGAGCCCGAAGCCTTTAACTGGGACGCCGTGCCCGAACACCTGAAAATGGGATTCCAGGTGCGCAACGCACGCAACAAAATCCTCGGCGAAGGCAAGGACCTGCGCGCCCTACAGCAGCAGCTCCACAAGGAAATCCGCAGCGCCCTCGCCGACTCGCTCGGCGCATCCGACGACACCATGGCAAAAATGGTGGCGCTCGCGCAGGGCAACTCGGGTAGCTCCGCGGCTTCTGCCAAGAAGAGCGTGAAGAACGCTCAGAGCGGCACCGCTCAGGCAGCCGATGCGCACGGCTCGCAGGTACGCGAAATCAGCGGCCTCACCGAATTCCCCGCCGACCTCTTCCCCAACGGAGAAATCCCCCGCAAGGTACAGCGCATCATCGCCACCCAGGCAGTCAACGGCTACCCAGCCCTCGTCGACGAAGAAACCAGCGTAGGCCTGCGAATCTTCCCCACCGAAGCCGAACAGCTCCACGCACAGCGCCGCGGCATCATCCGCTTGCTCCAACTGCAGGTGCCCTCGCCCGTACGCTACGTGAGCGAACACCTCTCCCACAAGGAGAAAATCGTCTTCACGCAGAACCCGCACGGCTCTATCGACGAACTCATCCGCGACTGCACCGTCGCGGCGCTCGACCACCTCGTGCCGCACACGCCCATCTTCACTCACACCGAATACAGCGAACTCTACGAGCACGTGCGTGCCGAACTCATCGAGACGGTCTTCGACGTCACCAAGCTCGTCGCCGAAATCCTCTCCGAAGCCACCGCGCTGAAGAAGGCAATCAAGAAGGCAACCTCGCTGACGACCATGCACGCCGTCTCCGACGTGAAGGCACAGATGGAGAACCTCGTCTACCCCGGATTCGTGGCGCAGACCGGCTACGACCAGCTGGTTCACCTGCCGCGTTACCTGAAGGCCGCCCAGGTGCGCCTGACGAAGCTCGGCCCGAACCTGCACCGCGACAACCAGCTCATGCTCACCGTGCAGGACCTGGAAGACTCCTACGATAACGCGGTCAAGTCGCTACCGGCAGGCACCATCGTGCCGGATGCACTCCGCCGCGTGAACTGGATGATTGAGGAGCTGCGCGTTAGCTTCTTCGCCCAGGAGCTCGGCACCGCCTACACGGTTTCTGAGAAGCGCATTGCGAAGGCTCAGCGTGAGGCGCTGGACGCTATCAAGCGCTAGATTGTGAGACTACGGGTTGTGCGGACGGCGGTGTTCGTCCTCGCTCCTACAGGGGCACCCGCCCTCGCAGAGCTCGGGCACCCTGATGTCGCTACGGACGACACCGCCTGTCCGCGATAGGTTCCCGCCTCAGCTTGCGCTGTGAACGGCAAAGAGCCCCCACACGATCACCTCGTGTGGGGGCTCTTTGCTTGCGTTACAGGTGCAGCCGTGTTTTCCGGAAGCGCCCTCAGGGTGTCACA
>NZ_KV813811.1:111713-219376 GCF_001813725.1 Rothia sp. HMSC072B04
CTGCGTAGGCGCGGAGGAAATATGCGGCGCACCTACACCTGAGTAGGAACGAGGAGGAACACCGCCCCTCAAGCATTCCAAACCGCTTGGGGAAACTACGGTGCACCGCCCCTCAAGCGCCTCAGCGGGAGAAGCGTTTAGGCGGCAGCCTCGCAGAAAGTCACCGTCACCGAACCGTTACCGCGCTCGCGCATCCACTGCGGCGCGTTCTCAGCCGAAACAATCGCACCCTCGCTCACCGACGGTGCAATGTACGAGCCGCCCGCGCCACCTGCGCCGCCCTGCATCGTGTAGCCGATACCCTGACGCACGCCGGTCGGGCTGTTCAGCCACTTCTGAGTCAGCACAATCGAGGAGACAGACTGTGCC
The DNA here is from genome assembly GCF_001813725.1 of Rothia sp. HMSC072B04. Taxonomy (NCBI): domain Bacteria; kingdom Bacillati; phylum Actinomycetota; class Actinomycetes; order Micrococcales; family Micrococcaceae; genus Rothia; species Rothia sp. HMSC072B04. The sequence continues at coordinate 112,083 of NZ_KV813811.1, forward strand.
GCACCGGAACCGCCACCACCGTAGCCTGCACCGCCGCCACCGGACACCACGGACTGGTAGCCGTTGAAGTTCTGCGCGTACGCGCCCTCGTCGTTGTAGACGTCCAGGTCCCAGCTGCGGTCCTCGTAGGTACCCTTCTCGTGCACGCTGGCGGGGTTCTCATCCAGCTGGTAGGAGTATGCGCCTGCGCCGTCGCCGCCGTCGCCCGCGAAGCCGCTCGTGCCCGCGTTACCGGCGACGAACTGGCTGAATAGCACCTGGTTGTTGGTGGTTTCAAAGCCGATGATGGGGCCGCTTGCCGGCAGGGTGCCTGCCGCGCCACCTGCACCGCCCACGCCCGCTGCGCCACCGAAACCGGAGTTGTAGGTCAGGACCTTGGAGTGTTCAGCATTGTAGATTTCGTAGCCGGGGGTGCCGTTGGAGCCTGCCGCCGCGGAGGCGCTACCCGCCGCGTCGAACTGCGGGGATGCGTCCGAGCCGAGGGACGCCACACCGGCGTCGATCTGGCCGTTGAAGTTGGAGTACCAGGGGTCTGCGTAGGACACGCCGGAGGTGGTCATGCCCGCGCCGCCACCGCCGCCTGCTACAGCTACGACGACGCCGTCGATGAGCAGTGCGGAGGAGCCGCCGCCGGATGCAGCGTACGCCTGGGTCTTGGAGTTTGCCGGGTCCGCGTACTTGGCGTCGACCTGCGCGGTGATGGTGGCGGGGATGGTGTAGGCGGGTACGGAGCCGCCGTTGCCGTAGCCTTCACCACCGGCGGTGGGGGTGAGGGAGCCGTTACCAATGCCACCTGCCGCGGCGATAATCTGCACGGTGGAGCCGGGGGTGACGGGGATGATGCCGGTGACCTTCGCGCCGGAGCCGGCGGGGGTCATGCGGTTGTTGGTGCCGCCCGCGCCGCCGACCAGTTCAAAGCGGAGCTTGTAGACGTTGTTGGGCACGGCGAAGCTCTGAACGGTCTTGGCGCCTTCGTCGGTACCGGAGATGCTGTACGCCGGGTTGGGTGCCAGGATGCAGTCGTTGGTTGCGGCGACGGATGCCGCGTAGGAGGGGATGGTTGCGGAGGCGGCGACGACGGGTGCCGCCCAGGCTGCACCGGCGACGAGCTTGCGGCGGGTCAGGGATGTAGACATGGTATGCCCTTTATTCAGGTGGGGTGATGTGTTTGCGGTGCGGAAGCGGGAGCCTGCAGGCCTGCGCCCGGACGCCGAGGAAAAGCATACCTTGAACCTCAGCTTTAACATAAATCCCTAGCTCGAGCACAGTATGGGAGCTCTTGGGCATCTCGCGCCGCTCCCCTCCTGCGCTCCTGCAGGGGAACCCGCCACGCCCGGACGCTCCGCTTCTCCTTGCTTCGCTGCGGAGAGCGCCCGGGCGGGCACCCTGATGTCACTTTCGGAAGGTGCGGCGCGGGCACAATTTCAGCTCACCTGTCCGGCGGAGCCAGCAAAAGATTGAGAAGGTGACAGCCCCCTCCCCCTCCAGTTCGTTATACCGGTATCGCGCACCCAAGCCCTGCCCTTACTGAACCGGGGTCGAGTGTTTTACCTACGAGGCGGAGGGATGGTGTCCTCCGTCGTGACATCGGGGACGCGGAGCGGGGGCGAGCGTATTTTCCGGAAGCGCCCTCAGGGTGCCCGAAGCGAAGCGAGGGCGGGTCCCCTGCGACGGCGCGGAGGAAATATACGGAGCACCGCCTCCAGAATAAACACAAGTCAGCTGAGGAGCACCGCCCCTCTAACCAAAACCAAAAAAGTTAAACACAAAAGCCCTTAGCTCGAAAGCTAAGGGCTTTATCTGTGCGCGATACTGGGATCGAACCAGTGACCTCTTCCGTGTCAGGGAAGCGCGCTACCGCTGCGCCAATCGCGCTCACAAAACAGTTGTTTTGTTGCGAGGTGAGGACGGGATTCGAACCCGCGTACACGGCTTTGCAGGCCGCTGCCTAACCACTCGACCACCTCACCGCATACGCTCCACAAGGGAACGCGTTCGAACTCTTGGAGTCCTTACGAGCGGTTGACGAGACTTGAACTCGCGACATCCACCTTGGCAAGGTGGTGCTCTACCAACTGAGCTACAACCGCATATCAGCGTATTCAATTTGAATCATTCCGTTGGAGTTTTTCGCTCCGTCGTGCTGACAGGTAAATACTATACGGGGTTTTTGAGCGTTTGCCAAATCCCTTGTTAGACACCCGGTGTTCCGCGTGTTTCCGGGGTAAAACGGGGTATTTTGTCTCTTTTTTGGGACATGTTGGCAAAATTTATTTTCATGGTGCCGGTCACATTTTTGGGGTTTTGGGGTGGTTACTGTTCCCGTGAGGGCAGCGGCGGGCACACGATGTCCGCGAAACGTCCGCAAAATTTTTCGCAAGGACACGAAAAGGAGGGGCGGGGAACCATGTTCCCCGCCCCTCCCCTATGAAATTCGCATCAGAAATCCGCACCGACAAAAATGCCGGGCTCATGTTTTTCTGGAATCTTTTTATAGTTCTTCGAAGAAGAGGCGCTCGTAGACTTTGCGGGCGTTGCGAGTTTGGCGCAGATAGTCCTCTTCGAGGGCGCGTGCGCTACCGGCGGGGTATCCGCACCAGCGGGCGATTGCTTCCAGGTCGGCGCGTCCCGAGGGTAGGGTGTCGGACTGGCGCACGCCGCGCAGTACGTTGCCGCCGCGGATCTTCGTGGCGAGTAGCCAGGCGCCGCTGAGGATTTCAGCGTCCGCGGCTTCGACCAGCCCCGCCTCAACCGCGGCGTTCAGCGCCTTCAGGGTGGAGGTGGTGCGCAGCCCGGGCACGGCGTGCGCGTGGCGCAGCTGTACGAGCTGGACCAGCCATTCCACGTCGGAGAGTCCGCCGCGGCCGAGCTTGAGCTGGCGGGTGCGGTCGGCGCCGTGAGGCATGCGTTCGTTTTCCACGCGCGCTTTCATGCGGCGAATCTGCTGTACCTGTTCGGGTTCAAAAGCTGCCGGGTAGCGGTACGGGTCGATGAGCTCCACGAAAGCCTCGCCGAGCGCCTCGTCGCCCGCGATGGGGCGGGCGCGGGTGAGCGCCTGGAACTCCCAGGTTTCCGCCCAGCGTTCGTAGTAGGAGCGGTAGGAGTCCAGCGAGCGCACGATAGCGCCCTGCTTGCCTTCGGGGCGCAGGTCGGCGTCCACTTCGAGGGGCCGTTCGGCGCGAATGGCGGGCTTGACGGGCTGTTTGAGGAGCGCCAGGGTGCGGTTGACGATGCGTGCCGCCTGTTCCTGTGCGGCGTCTTCGTCGGCCCCGTCGAGGGGTTCGTGAACGAACATGACGTCCGCGTCGGAGCCGAAGCCGTTCTCGGCGCCGCCGAGGCGGCCCATGCCGATGACGGCGATGCGGGTGAGCAGCTTCTCCCCCGCTGTCGCCTCAGCTTCGGCGGGTTCGGCGCCTTCCGGTGCCGTTTGGAGTTCACGCAGGGCAATCTGCAGCGCCGCACCGATTGTGCACTCGTCGATGGCGGCAAGACCGGCGCAGGTGTCCTCAACGTCGACGATGCCCAGGGTCCAGCCCATGGCGGTGCGCAGGGTTTCGCGGCGGCGCAGGTAGCGCACGGCGCGCATCGCCTCGGCGGCGTCCGCATGGCGTGCCAGCAGGGAGGAAATCTCGGAAGCGAGCGCTTCCTCCCCCAGCGGTTTGAGGTCGGCGACCTTGTCCAGCCAGGCGATGGAGGCGGAGGCATCCTCGAGCAGGTCGGTCATGGGGCGCGAGCTGGAGAGTAGCTGGCTGAGGCGTTCGGCGGCTGCGGGTGAGTCGCGGAGCATGCGCAGGTACCAGCTGGTGCTGCCGAGCGATTCGGAGACGATACGGAATCCGAGCAGGCCGGCGTCCGCGTCCACGCCGCGAGCAAACCAGCCCAGTAGCACGGGCATGAGGTGCCGCTGAATGTCTGCACTGCGGGAAAGTCCCGTGGTGAGTGCCTTGATGTGGCGCATGGCGCCGCGCGGGTCGCGGTAGCCGAGGGCTGCGAGGCGGTCCTGTGCCGCCTGTTCGCTGAGCACCACTTCGTCGCGGCTGAGCGTGGAGACGGCGGCGAGTAGCGGACGGAAGAAGATCCGCTCGTGCAGTGAACGGACGTTCCGTTTAATTTTCTGCCATGCCTTGAGCATCTGCTCGGCGGAGAGCGTGCCGTTGCGTTCCGGGGAGAGGATTGAGCGGGCGAGGGCGCGCTGTTCGGCGTCCTTCTCGGGCATCAGGTGGGTGCGGCGCAGCTGCTGCAGTTGGATGCGGTGCTCGAGCACGCGCAGCTTCTTGTAGTCGCGGCTGAACGCTTCGGCGTCGGTGCGACTAATGTAGCTGACGGCGGTCAGCGCCGCGAGGGAATCCACGGTGGATTTGGTGCGTACGGCGGGGTCGGTTCGACCGTGCACAAGCTGTAGCAGCTGCACGGTGAACTCGATATCGCGCAGGCCACCCGGGCCCAGCTTAATCTGGCGGTCCACCTGGTGCGAGGGAATGTTGTCGGTCACGCGGGCGCGCATCGCCTGCACGGATTCCACGAAGGATTCACGGGCGGCGGACTCCCACACGAAGGGGTCGATTGCGCGGGCGTAGCGGGCGCCCAGCTGCGCCGAACCGGCGATGGGGCGCGCTTTGAGCAGCGCTTGGAACTCCCAGTTTTCCGCCCAGCGCTTGTAGTACTGAACGTAGGATTCGACGGTGCGAACGAGCGGGCCGTCCTTGCCCTCGGGGCGTAGGTTCGCGTCGACCTCCCAGAGGGCGGGTTCGGGTGCGGGGCCCATGATGGCACGGGTGAGGGCGTGCACGAGCTCCGTGCCGATGGTGGAACATTCGTTCTCGGTGAGCTTGAGCGGGGCGCTCTCCCCCTCTGCCCCGGCGTTGGGCACGGCGCCAGCGGCGGCGGGTTCCACGGGCGCAACCACGTACACCACGTCAACATCAGAGATGTAGTTCAGCTCGCGGGCACCGCACTTACCCATGCCGATAATCGCCAAGTCCAGGGCGTCTACGGCTTCACCTCGGCGAGGAGCCGCCAGGCCGGGGCCCAGCCCCTCCGCCACTTCGGTGCGGGCAATGGCGAGCGCACCCTCCAGCGCGGCGGCAGCCAAATCGGCGAGGTGACGACCGATGGTGGGCATCATTTCGACCGGGTCTTCGCAGCACACGTCGAGCAGGGCGATGCGGGCCAGGGCGGCGCGGTAGGCGACGCGCAGGGTCACGTAGCCGTCTTTGCCGGTCTGCTCGGCGGCAGCGCGCGGATGCTCCGCGTGGGGGTCGGCGCCGAGGGCGGTGAGGATGTCGCGGCGGTAGGGGGTGTCCAGCGGTGCGATGGGGGTCAGGAATTCCCCGTCGGTTTCCGGCAGAATCGACGCCGGGTGCTGGGAGCGGATCAGCGCGCTCTCAGCCGGGTACACCTGCGTGTCGAAGAGCGGGTCAATGTGTTCGGGGCGGCGGTAGAGAAAATCGCCAATCGCCTGGGATGCGCCGAGCAGGCGGTACATGCCAAATTCTTTGTCGCCGCGGTTGGCGCGCTCGGCGACCGCCGGGTGCTTCTCGATGAGGCGCACGAGGGCGGGCAGCGCAATATCCGGTGAGGGTGCGAGGCGCAGCCCGGCAAAGAGTGCATCCTGCGAGACGTGCTTCAGTTCGGGGGCGTTGAGCCAGCGTTCTGCCTTGGACGGGTCGTGGAAGCCGGTGGCAATCATGCGGGTGCGCAGGCGTAGCTGGGCTTTGCGTTCGGCTTCGGCGCGTTGCTCGTCGTCGAGTGCGTCGGGGGCGATGTCGGTGAGCGGTTTGGGTTCTTTGGCGGGGTCGATAATGCGGATGAGCCCGGTGGCCGGGTAGTGGGAGCTGTCAGTCATAGCGTGAGAACCGTGGGTAGAGAACTAGGTTAGAGAACTGTGGGTGGAGAGTAGATCCGGGGCGGAAAGTATAAATTTCGGCGGCTAAAAATCGGCGGTGAACGGCGCAGCCGATAGGTGCATTTGATAGACCTGTGGGCGGTACCCGCCGGCGTGTTACCGGTAGCGGGTACCGCCCTGAGGCTGTCAGCGGTTACTCATTTAGAGAATACCGAGGTTGTGCTTGAGCTCGTACGGGGTCACCTGAGCCTGGTAATGGTCCCAGTCGGCGCGCTTATTGCGCAGGAACTGCTCGAAGACCTGCTCGCCCAGAACCTCCGCCATGAACTCGGATTCTTCGGTGATATTGATAGCTTCACGCAGGGACGCGGGCAGCGGGTTGTAGCCCATGGCGCGGCGTTCAGCGTTGGTCATGGCGGCGAGGTCTTCGGTCACGGCGGGCATGAGCGGGTACTCGTTTTCGATACCCTTCAGACCGGCGGCGAGAATCACCGCGTAGGCGAGGTACGGGTTCGACGCCGAGTCCAGGCCACGGTACTCGATGCGTGCGGACTGCATCTTATCCGGCTTGTACAGGGGCACACGCACGAGGGCGGAGCGGTTGTTGTGGCCCCAGGAGACGTAGGAGGGTGCCTCGCCGCCGCCCCAGAGGCGCTTGTAGGAGTTGATGAACTGGTTGGTGACCGCGGTGAATTCGGGGGCGTGCTTGAGCACACCGGCGATGAAGTGGCGTGCGGTCTTGGACAGCTGGTATTCGGCACCGGCTTCGAAGAATGCGTTGGTGTCGCCTTCGAAGAGGGAGAAGTGGGTGTGCATGCCGCTGCCGGCGTACTTGGTGAAGGGCTTGGGCATGAAGGTTGCGTACATGCCGAGCGAGTAGGCGACTTCCTTGATGACGGTGCGGAAGGTCATGACGTTGTCGGCGGTCTGCAGGGCGTCGGCGTGGCGCAGGTCGATTTCGTTCTGTCCGGGGCCGGTTTCGTGGTGGCTGAATTCGACGGAGATGCCGACTTCTTCGAGCATGGTCACTGCCTTGCGGCGGAAGTCCTGCACGATGCCGCCGGGAGTGTGGTCGAAGTAGGATTCGTGGTCCACGGGCACGGGGAAGCCGTCGGCGCCGAGCTTGGAGGACTCCAGCAGGTAGAACTCGATTTCGGGCGAGGTGTAGCAGGTGAAGCCCATCTCGGCTGCCTTGTTGAGCACGCGCTTGAGCACGCCGCGAGTGTCGGAGGCGCTGATTTCGCCGTCGGGGGTGAGCACGTCACAGAACATGCGGGAGGTGTAGTCTTCCTCGCCGCGCCAGGGCAGGATCTGGAAGGTGGAGGGGTCCGGCTGCAACAGCATGTCAGATTCGTAGATGCGGGAGAAACCCTCAATCGAGGAGCCGTCAAAGCCTAGGCCCTCATCGAAGGCGCTTTCTACTTCAGCCGGTGCGAGCGCAACGGATTTGAGGGTGCCGACCACGTCGGTGAACCAGAGGCGGATGAAGCGGATGTCGCGCTCTTCGATGGTGCGCAGTACGAATTCCTGTTGGCGGTCCATGAGTTGCCCTCTCGGTGCGGGCGCGCATCCGCGTGGTACCCGTCTGTGGGTGGCGGAGGCGCGCTAAATTTGCTGCCGAGGTGAAGAAGACCCTGTTGCGGAAGGTCCTGCATGTCCCCTTGGGGTTCCAAGGGGGTTGCGGCGGGTTGCGTACCAGCGGTGCTGGCGCCTCCTTGCCCCGGCGTGTGTCCTGTTGTTATCTAGCCTATCGGGTTCTGCTGTGTGGCGGGTGGGTGGGAGGTTTCGTTTGTGTAAATTCTCTTTTCGTGTGCCGCGGTAGCTCAGATTCTGGGCGGTACCGGGGCCGCTCCCCCACTTTTCTGCGGTGCGGGTCTAGGCTTTGTTCAGATACCTGGCAGATGACGGTTCGCGGGGCGTGTTCGGGGGCGCCTTGCGATAATGGGGGTATGCTACATTCCGTTCTTCTCTCATCAGCTTCGCAGGCGCTGCCCGCACAGGTGGCGCCCGCACAGATTCCTCTAGCGGCAAGCACGCTGGTTGCTGCTGACCCCACCGGGCTTGAGTGGCTGCTACTTATTACCGCCCCCATTGTTTTCTTGGTGTTGTATCTGGTCTGTCTTTTTGCGGTTGCGGTCTTTGGCCCGACAGTCATGAAGAATAACAAGACCGGTGGTGCGACCTACCTGCTGGACCGTCCCTCCCGTGTGGCGTTTAGGGTTCGCACTTTGGCGTTGTGGGCTCTGGTTGGTGCGTTTGTGGAGTTCATTTGGACCGGTTATACGGGCCGTTTGGGGTCGAGCGCGGCTATTCCGATCATTATTTTTAGTTGGTCGTGGAAGTACACTTTCTTCTTCTTGCCGCTTCAGGTAATTCGTTCCTGGTATGTTCACGCAAGCCGCGGCAAGTATGATGCGCTGTCGGCTGAGGGTGCTCAGCGCCGTGAGAAACTGAACCGTAAGAGCGCTTACGAGGTGTCGAGGATGATGCAGCGTAACCCGCAGCAGTTCGCCATGAGCAAGGAACTGCACAATCTGGCGCGCGGTCAGAAGATTGCGGGTGTACGTCCGTTCCAGCACCTTGACGAGGCGGGCAAGAAGCGCCGCACGAATTATACGGTGGAGCTGGCTGTGGCGCTCATGCAGGCGCGTGCTATGAACCCCGGTAAGCTTCCTTCGGAGGCGTTCGGTGAGAGCATCCTGGGTATGGGTGTTGGTATTACGTCTGATCGCGCGGTGGAGCAGACCTGGTTGACTCTGTGCACGGAGCGTGTCAACGCGCCGGATGCGCCGAACTACCCGGATTCGCTGTACCCGGTGGCGGCTCGTTTTTCGCTGTTTACCACGATGTCGCTGTTGCAGCCGGTGATGGGCCGCCCCTATTCGCCGTTTACTGCGCCGGATGCGCGCCGTTTCGTGCCGCGTGATTTCTCGGCGGATACTGTGCTGTTGAAGACTGAGGAGCTGGGCAAGAAGGCTTTGACGCAGAGCGCTATTTTCCGTCAGATTCATGAGCGTCTTTTGCCGTTGCATCGGCAGCAGCCTCAGCTGGTGGATGGCCGCGCGCTGGCGTATTGCGGTGCCCTGCTGGTAAGCGTGGCGAAGGCGGAGGCGGAGAGCCAGCGTCTGACGAGCCAGATTCTGGCGACGGCTGCTTCGGAACGTGGCGTCCTGTCCTTTGGCGTGTTCTCGCAGATTTCTGAGGATTATCAGTGTGTTCAGCGTCTGCTGAATCTGATGGTGAAGGCGACCGCCGACATTGAGCGTTTCATTAACGCGGTGGAGGCGTTGGTGCAGATGCATTCTGGTCCGGTTCAGCCTTCCGGTATTGCGTACGAGAAGGTGCAGATGGAGTACATCGCTGCTCTTCTGGACGTTATTGTCTTCTCTTCGCACGCCCCGCTTGCCGGTTCTATTCAGGCGTCTTACGCCCTGCTGAAGGCAGACTATGAGGCGTTTACTTTCAACACCACCGATGAGTTGAGCCGCAGCTACTGGCTGCAGTACGCGAAGAACGCGGTGAACGCCTGCGATACGGGCCTGTCCCAGGGCTATGAGGGTTTCTTCGATAACGATGCGGCACTCCCTGCGTGGGAGTCCTACGCGGAGGACGTCGTGAAGGAAGTCTGCACCTATTCGATCATGCAGCTGTACTGGGATGCTCTGGTGCAGCAGGCGCTCATTCAGCGCGATTTGCCGCGCGAGTTTAGTGATGCTTCTTCCGCTATTCCGGAGCTGATGAATAAGAACGCCGCTGCGTCGTTCCCGACCTACTACATTAACCTCATCTGGAACTAGGTGTAGTTCCCCCGTGGTGAGCGGTGCGCCAGGTTGGAGCCGTGCAGGGTTAGAATAGTCAGCATGACTACTGAGCGTTCTTCCGAGATCTCTTCACCCTACGCGGCACAGCCTGCCGCTACCTCCGCGACTGCTTCTGCTCCCTCCGGCGTGCAGAAGCCTTTTGACCTTGATACCGTCAAGAAGGTGCGCACCGTTCACCTGGCGCAGGCTAAGGCGACCGGTCAGAAGTTCTCCATGCTGACCTGTTATGACGCTCTGACGGCGCAGATTTTTGATCGCGCCGGCATCGACATGCTGCTGGTGGGCGATTCAGCGGCGAATGTGGTGCTCGGCTACGAGTCCACCCTAACCATTACCCTGGATGAGATGATTCCGCTGGTTGCGGCGGTTTCTCGCGGTGCATCCCGCGCCATGGTGGTTGCTGATCTGCCGTTTGGTTCGTATGAGCAGTCCCCGCAGCAGGCGGTGGCGAGCGCCGTTCGCCTGATGAAGGAGGGCGGCGCGCACGCGGTCAAGATTGAGGCTGATGCGTCGATGGCTGAGTGGGTTCGTGCCCTGGTGCGTACCGGTATTCCGGTGGTGGCGCATGTTGGTTTCACCCCGCAGTCGGAGCATGCCCTGGGCGGTTTCCGTGTGCAGGGCCGCGGCGATGCGTCTGAGCGTGTTCGTGAGGATGCGGTGGCGCTGGCTGAGGCTGGTGCGTTCTGCGTGCTGATGGAGATGGTGACTACCCAGACTGCGCAGCTGGTGGATGAGGCTGTGGGCGCTGTGCCGACTATTGGTATTGGTGCCTCGAATGTGACGACCGGTCAGGTGCTGGTGTGGCAGGACATGATGGGTGTTCGTTCCGGTCGCGTGCCGCGTTTTGTGAAGCAGTTTGCGCAGGTCGGTCAGGTCATGGAGGACGCTGCGCGTGCTTATCGTGAGCAGGTTCGTTCGGGTGAGTTCCCGGCGGCTGAGCACACTTTTGAGTAGGCTTTAGGCTGAGAAGAAAAGCTTGAGAAGAAAGACCCCCGTATCCGGTGCTCCGGGTGCGGGGGTCTTTCTTCTCAGGCTGTATGTCTGTTGGGTGCCTTGCGCCTTGAGCGTGGCTGAGGGCGTTGGGCAAGGCTGAGGGTGCTCGTTTTTTAGAGCCAGCCGCTGTCCTTTTCCCAGGCGTCATTGCGTTCGCGGGCGCGGTCCATGGCGTGTGCCGCTTCCTCGTAGGTTTTGAAGGGGCCCCACAGGGAGGTGACGGCGCTCTGCTGGCCGCGTTCAACCTCGCCGGTTTTGAGGTTGTACCAGTACTCTTCGGGGTGCGGGCTGGTGGCTTCAGTCGCGGAGTTCAGGGTCTTTTCGACCGCCGATTCGATGGCTTCGCTCAGGCGGTGCTTGTGGTGGCTCATGGTTCTCCTTCGACGGTGAGGGGTTGGTGTTTCTAGCTTCTCACGCGCGTAGGTTCGTGGCAATGAGGCGGGTGGAGCTTCTCACGGCGTTTCCCCTCCACGGTCTTCCGCCCCGGTCTTCCGCCTCTGCCTTCCACTCCGGCTTTCCGCCCGCGCAGTTTTGCCGCTAGCGTGCATGAAATTTTATTCACAATCTGGAAAAAAGGTACGGCTTGTGTATCCGCCGCTTTTTAGCGCCTGAGCAAGGGACACAACCCGCCCGCGCCCGGTAAGATGAAACTATGTCTTCAACCAAAACGAATACTTCGCACAATCTTCCTGCAGAGCCCGGTCGAGCACCCGTGGGTTGTCTGACCCCCGGACGCATCACCCCCATGCGCCCGGTCCCCTCGCACATTGTTCGCCCCGAGTACGTGGGTAAGCCCACCGCCAACGAGGGTAACGACTCGAACATGTACACCCCCGAGGAAGTTGAGCGGGTTCGCGCAGCCGGCAAGATTGCGGCAGGCGCCATCGTTGAAGCATCCAAGATTTGTGTGCCCGGCACCACCACCGACGAGATTGACGTGCTGGTCCACGAGTACATTTGCGACCACGGCGCGTACCCCTCCACCGTGGATTACCGCGGCTACCCCAAGTCCGTGTGCACCTCCCTGAACGAGGTCATCTGCCACGGCATCCCGGACTCCACCGTGCTGGAGGACGGCGACATCCTCAACCTGGACGTCACCGCATACCTGGACGGTATGCACGGCGACACCAACAAGACCCTGCTCGTCGGCAACGTGGACGAAGAGTCCCGCCTGCTGGTTGAGCGCACCGAAGAGTCCCTGAACCGTGCGATTAAGGCTGTGAAGCCGGGCCGCCAGATCAACGTGATTGGTCGCGTCATTGAGAAGTATGCGGCACGTTTCGGTTACGGCGTGGTTCGCGACTACACCGGTCACGGTGTGGGTCGTGAGTTCCACTCGGGCCTCATCATCCCCCACTACGATGCGGCACCCGCCTACGACACCGAGATCCGTGAGGGCATGATTTTCACGATCGAGCCCATGCTGACCCTCGGCACCATCGAATGGGACCTGTGGGACGACGACTGGACCGTGGTCACCCGCGACCGCAAGCGCACCGCGCAGTTCGAGCACACCCTCGTGGTGACCGCTGACGGCGCGGACATCCTGACCTTGCCCTAAGCGCAGCCCTCTGGGTTTCCTACTTGTGCAGGTATTGTGCAGATACGAGCCCAGCACCTCACTTTTATATCAGTTCACCCACTAACAAACCCGCCCACTCCCTCAGTTACACGGCAGTAGGCGGGGCGAAAGAGAGAAAACCATGAGCGATTACGCAGAACCCGGCGTCATCACCGAACTGCCCGCCCCCACCCCCAAGGACCTGCAGATTGGTGTGGACATTGGAGGCACCGGCATTAAGGGCGGCATCGTTGACCTGCGCACCGGTAACCTCGTGTCCGACCGCTTCCGCATCGACACCCCCAAGCCCGCAACCCCCGCCGCTGTGGCTGAGGTTGTACGCCGTGTAGTGGACGAGCTGCAGGGCCGCGACCTGGCACCGGACCCCGAGTCCGCTGTCGGCATCGACTTCCCCGCAGTGGTGAAGAACGGCATGGTTTTCTCTGCTGCTAACGTGGACGACTCCTGGATTAACACCGACCTGGAGCAGGTCATGAGCGAGGCGCTGGACGGCCGCACCGTCTACGGCCTCAACGACGCTGACGCAGCGGGCCTGGCTGAGGCAACCTACGGTCAGGGCCGTAACCGTGACGGCCTGATCGCTGTCATCACCCTGGGCACCGGCATTGGCTCCGCCCTCATCAACGACGGTAAGCTGATCCCGAACACCGAGCTGGGTCACCTGGAGATCGACGGCCACAACGCCGAGTCTCAGGCTTCGGCCCGTGCCCGCGAGGTGCACGAGCTGTCCTGGAAGAAGTACGGCAAGCGCCTGTACCGCTACTTCGAGCACGTTCAGATGCTCTTCTCCCCCGACCTGTTCATCATTGGCGGCGGCATCTCCAAGAACCCGGAGAAGTTCATGCCCTACTTTGAGGATCAGATTCGTACCCCCATGGTCATGGCTGCCCTGCGTAACAACGCGGGTATTGTGGGTGCGGCACTGTGGGCTGGCGGCATGCTGCAGGAACGCAAGCGCCGCGGCGAAGCGTAAAGTGTAGCTACAGCTAAAGGGGCTGTTCCTGAGATAGATATCTCGGGAACAGCCCCTTTTTATATGCCGCCGCTCATGTAGCGGCGGCTGAGCTCATTAGCTACTGGGCTGGCCAGTTACTGGGCTAGCTAGTTACTGGGCGATGCGGTCCTCACGCAGACGCGCAATCGCCTCCTCAAAGTCTTCAAGGTTCTCAAACGCCTGGTACACGCTCGCAAAACGCAGGTAGGCGACCGCGTCCAGCTTCGACAGCGGCTCCAGGATGGTCAGACCCACCTCGTGCGCGTTAATCTCTGCCAAACCGCGGGCACGAATCAGCTCCTCAACCTCCTGGGCGAGCTTCGCCAAATCGTCCTCACCCACGGGGCGGCCCTGGCATGCCTTACGCACGCCCGCGGCAATCTTCGAACGGTCGAAGGGCTCGGTCACGCCGGAACGCTTAATCACCGAAATGGTGGTGGTTTCAACGGTCGTGAAGCGGCGAGCGCAGGAGGTGCACTGGCGGCGGCGGCGAATTGCGGCGCCGTCATCGGTGGTGCGGGAATCCACCACGCGCGAGTCGGTGTGCTTGCAATAGGGGCAGTACATTGTTTCTCCTTGGCTGGGCGCTAGCGCCCGCGTATACAGCGCTCAAGAATATTTATACCTATTCTACCGTGATATACAGCGGATACACCGTATGGTGTGAGTGAATATACGCTCAGGGTGGACTCTGCTATGCAGAATCCACCCTGTCATTCCCACCTTGCGGGGTTATATATGTTTAGCGTCGAATGCAGCTCGGACCGAAAATCGTCTTGATTTCACCGAAGAGGCTCGGGTTCGGTTCCACGCGCACGCTCGGGTCCAGCAGCACCAGCTGCTCCTTATCGCGGGTACGCACGAGCATGCGCACATCAGCGGTGCCCTTGTGGTCGCGCAGGGTCTCCTTCAGCTCCTTCAGATTCGCCTCGGTCACCAGGTACTCGGGCACCACAATGGTGATGGGTGCGGCGCGACCGTCATCGCTGATTTCCAGGATCTGCAGTTCCTGCGCGCTCATGTTCACGCTGCCGTCGTCACGGCGCTGCACGCGGCCACGAATCGAGCAGATGAGGTCGTCCGCCAGGGCGGCGCCCATCGTCTCGTAGGCGCGGGAGAAGAACATGACCGTAATGGTTGCGCCCGAGGGGTCTTCCAGCTCCACGGAGGCGTACTGGTTACCGCTGGACTTGGCGATACGGCGCGAAACGCCGGTGAGCATACCCGCAATGGTGACGGTTTCGCCGTCGCGCACGTGCGAGTCTTCGCCGATGATGTCGTGCACCGAATGGCTTGCGGCATCCGAGAGCGCACGTTCCAGGCCACGCAGCGGGTGGTCCGAAACGTACAGGCCCAGCATGTCACGCTCAAAGTTCAGCTTCTCACGGCGGTCCCACTCGGGCACGTCCGGGATGGTCACCGTCAGCTCATCACCCAGGGCGTCATCCATGCCGAGGGAACCGAAGAGGTCGAACTGACCCGCCGCCTCCTTACGCTTGACCGCCACGGCTGCGTCCACTGCCGCCTCGTGAATGAGGGACAGCGAACGGCGGGGGTGGCCCAGGTCGTCGAAAGCGCCCGCCTTAATGAGCGACTCGATGGTGCGCTTATTGCACACCTGCAGCGGCACCTTCTTCAGGAAGTCGTTGAAGGACTCGTAGCGGCCCTTCTCCTCGCGGGCGGCAATCATGCCTTCGACCACGTTCGCGCCCACGTTACGGATTGCGCCCATGCCGAAGCGGATGTCCTCACCCACGGGGGCGAAGGTCAGGGTGGACTCGTTCACGTCCGGCGCGAGCACGGTAATGCCCATGGCGCGGCACTCGTTCAGGTACAGCGCGAGCTTGTCCTTGTTATCGCCCACGCTGGTCAGCAGCGCAGCCATGTACTCCTGCGGGTAATGTGCCTTCAGGTACGCCGTCCAGTACGACACCAGACCGTACGCAGCCGTGTGCGCCTTGTTGAACGCGTAGTCAGAGAACGGCAGCAGAATATCCCAGAGCGCCTTAATAGCGCCCTCAGAGTAGCCGTTAGAAATCATGCCGTCGTGGAAGGTAGCGTACTGCTTATCCAGCTCCGCCTTCTTCTTCTTACCCATCGCACGGCGCAGAAGGTCTGCCTCACCCAGAGTGTAGTTCGCGACTTTCTGAGCAATCGCCATAACCTGCTCCTGATACACAATAAGGCCGTAGGTGGTGTCCAGAATATCCTTCAGCGGCTCTTCTAGCTCAGGGTGAATCGGCTCAATCTCCTGCTTACCGTTCTTACGCAGAGCGTAGTTGGTGTGCGAGTTCGCGCCCATCGGGCCGGGACGGTACAGCGCCAACACTGCCGAAATGTGCTCGAACTCCTCGGGCTCCATGAGCTTGAGCAGCGAGCGCATCGGGCCGCCATCGAGCTGGAACACGCCGAGGGTGTCACCGCGCGCCAGCAGACGGTACGATTCCGGATCGTCCAAAGACAGGGATTCCAGGTCCAGGTCGATGCCTCGGTTGACCTTAATGTTCTCCACCGCATCGGAGATGATGGTGAGGTTACGCAGACCCAGGAAGTCCATTTTGATCAGGCCCAGGCCCTCACAGGTGGGGTAATCAAACTGGGTAATGACCTGGCCGTCAGCCTCGCGGCGCATCACGGGAATCACATCCACCAGATTCTTGCTGGACATAATCACGCCCGCGGCGTGCACGCCCCACTGACGCTTCAGGCCCTCCAGGCCCTTCGCAGTCTCGAACACCTGGCCGTAAATCTTATCGACCGGGTCCTCAATGAGGGCGCGCAAATCTGCCGCCTCGGCGTAGCGCTTATCCTCTTCGTTGTACACGTTCGCCAGAGCAATGTTCTTGCCCATGACGTCCGGCGGCATCGCCTTGGTGAGGCGCTCGCCCACCGAGTACGGCTGGTCCATCACGCGGGAGGCGTCCTTGAGCGCCTGCTTCGCCTTAATGGTGCCGAAGGTGACGATCTGCGCGACCTTGTCCTCACCGTACTTATCAGTCACGTAGTCGATGACCTCGCCGCGGCGACGATCGTCGAAGTCCACATCGAAGTCGGGCATGGAGACACGGTCGGGGTTGAGGAATCGCTCGAAAATCAGGTCGTGGTCGAGCGGGTTCAGCTCGGTAATGCGCATCGCGTACGCCACCATCGAGCCTGCACCGGAGCCACGGCCGGGGCCCACGCGAATACCGTTGCGCTTAGCCCAGTTGATAAAGTCGGCGACCACGAGGAAGTAGCCGGGGAAGCCCATGGAGGTAATAACCCCCACCTCGTACTCCGCCTGCTTGCGCACAACATCAGGGATACCCTGCGGGAAGCGATAGTGCAGGCCCTTTTCAACTTCCTTCACGAACCAGGATTCCTCGTTTTCGCCCTCGGGCACGGGGAAGTTCGGCATGTAGTTTGCCTTGGTGTTGAACTCCACGTTGCAGCGTTCAGCGATTTCGAGGGTGTTCTCGCAGGCACCGGGAATGTCACCAAAAATGGAGTACATTTCCTCGGGCGAGCGCAGGTAGAAGTTATCCGCGTCGAACTTGAAGCGCTTGGGGTCGGTCAGGGTCGAGCCGGACTGCACGCACAGCAGCGCCGCGTGGGCGGTGTGGTCTTCCTGGCGGGTGTAGTGCAGGTCGTTGGTCGCCACGTAGGGCAGGTTCAGCTGCTTGGCGAGGCGGTGCAAATCCTCCTGCACGTTGCGTTCAATGTCGAGGCCGTGGTCCATGACCTCGCAGTAGAAGTTGTCCTTGCCGAAGATATCGCGGAAGTCGCTCGCCGCCTGAATTGCCTCGTCGAACTGGCCCAGGCGCAGGCGCGTCTGGATCTCGCCGGAGGGGCAACCGGTGGTAGCGATCAGGCCCTTCGAGTAGGTCTGCAGCACCTCACGATCCATGCGCGGCTTGTACAGCTGACCTTCCAGCGACGCAATCGAGGAGGCACGGAACAGGTTGTGCATGCCCTCGGTGGTCTCAGCCCACATGGTCATGTGGGTGTACGCGCCACCACCGGACACGTCGTCGCGGGAGCCGTCGCCCCAGCGCACACGCGAACGGTCGGTGCGGTGCGTGCCGGGGGTCAGGTACGCCTCCACACCAATGATGGGCTTGATGTCGTGCGCTTTAGCCTGGCGCCAGAAGTCGAAGGCACCAAAGAGGAAGCCGTGGTCACTGGTCGCCATGGACTTCATGCCGAGTTCTTTAGCGTGGGTGAACAGGTCACCCAGGCGCGCGGCACCGTCGAGCATGGAGTACTCGGTGTGCACGTGCAGGTGCGTAAATTCTTTGGTTGCCACGGGAATCTCCTGGAGGTGTGGGCTGGAGGATGGGCGGTGAATGTGAAGCTGTGTGCGACGGCCCGCGGGCGGCTCTACCTAGCTGGGCTGTCTAGCAGAGCCGAGCTGTCTAGCCGAGCTGAACCTTACCCTCACGCAGAGCGGTCAGCGCGTAGGACAGGTCGAGCGGGTACTCGCTGGTGAAGGTCACGCGCTCACCGGTGCCGGGGTGGTCGAAGCCCAGGCGGTGCGCGTGCAGCCACTGGCGAGTCAGACCCAGTTCGGCGCTAAAGCGCGGGTCAGCGCCGTAGGTCAGGTCACCGCAGCAGGGGTGGCGCAGCGCGGAGAAGTGCACACGAATCTGGTGAGTACGTCCGGTTTCCAGGTGCACCTCTACCAGGGATGCGGGACCGAACGCTTCGAGCACATCGTAGTGGGTGATGGAGTTGCGTCCGTCTTCGACCACGGCGAACTTCCATTCGTTGCCAGGGTGGCGGCCGATGGGCGCGTCGATGGTGCCGCGCAGAGGGTCGGGCAGGCCCTGCACGAGGGTGTGGTAGACCTTGTCCACGGTGCGTTCCTTGAAGGCTCGCTTGAGTTCGGTGTAGGCGCGTTCGCTGCGGGCTACGACCATCAGGCCGCTGGTGCCCACGTCCAGGCGGTGCACAATGCCCTGGCGTTCTGCCGCGCCGGAGGTAGCAACCGAAATGCCCTCGCCCATGAGCGCGGAGATGACGGTGGGGCCGTGCCAGCCGGGTGAGGGGTGTGCCGCCACGCCTGCGGGCTTGTCCACCACAACGATGTCGTCGTCCAGGTGCACGATGCGGAAGCCGTCCACCTTCTCGGGGCGGATGTCCGCCAGATCGCGCGGTGCGGGTGCATCCACGACGACCTCGTCCCCTGCGGACAGCTTGTAGGACTTGCCGATTTTCACGGTCTTGCCGTTGTTGGTCACGGTCACGTGGCCGTCACGAATCCACCCGGAGGTGCGGGTGCGCGGCGCATCGAGGGCACCGGCGAGCGCGGCGTCCAGGCGCATACCGGCGAGCGCGCCTTCAACGGTGAATTCGGCGCGGATGCGTGCCGTATCTTCGGCGGCGTTGGTGGTTTCGCTCATGCGGCTCTCCTTCGGGTGGTGTTTGCTTAGGTTTTCTGTGTGAGGGGTCGTCTGTGTGAGAATGGCTATAGGCACGTGTAATGGCGATGTAGCCGGGCAGGGAGCTACTTGGAGTTCTTCTCTGCCGCGTTCTTATCGCCAGCCGGGGCATCGCCATCAGGGGTTTCGTCAGCGGGCGCCTGCACACGGGTTCCGTTGAGGTTCAGGCCCTTGAAGTTCAGCAGAACGATGAACGCCATGCACACGCAGATTGCGGAGTCTGCAATATTGAAAATCGCGAAGTTCGGTACGGAAATAAAGTCGACCACGTGACCGGAACCGAAGCCGGGTTCACGGAAGAGACGGTCAAAAAGGTTGCCGCAGATACCGCCGAGCAGACCGCCCAGCGCGAGGGTCCAGGACAGGGCGCGGGTGCGGCGCAGCAGGTACAGCACCACGGCTGCGGCGGCAACCATGACGAGGGTGAAGACCCAGGTGACGTTCTCACCCATGCTGAATGCGGCACCGGAGTTACGGATCGAGTACCACCACAGCAGCCCGTCAATAACGGTGATGCGCTCCCCCAACTGCATCTGGGTGACGACCAGGTATTTGGTGCCCTGGTCGATAGCGAACACGACGGCGGCAAGCACGAGCGCGAGGATCCCCGCGGAGCGAGCCGAAAGGATGCGCACGCGGCGTCCGTCAGCCTTTGTAGCGGTGTGTGAGACTGAGGATTCAGCAGTCTTGGGGGTGTTGGTCATAGCTCTCCTCTAGTCTGTGCCGGTTGCTACGCGCCCGAACGCAAACCTGGTGCGGTACCGTTCGATAGTGCCCCTCTAGCTTAGCAAATCGGGGTAGTGCATCGAGTATTCGGCGGGTGCTCTCCCCCGCTTCTCATCCTGTGTTCTCAAGCCGGGCGGAGCAGGTATGAGAATACCGCCCGGTTCTCTCCATCTTCCCCGGTGAATAACGGTGGAAGAGAAAGAATCCGGGCGGCATACGCCTCAAAGCGTCGTTAGCTCATTCAAGCGAACTGATTTATGCGGAAGCCTCGATGGACTTGAGGTTCTTCAGCTCCTGAACCTGTGCATCCAGGTGCTGCAGCAGCTTGGAGCGGTAGCGGCTCTCGAAGCCGCGCAGAGCCTCAACAGCGATCTCCAGTTCTTCCTTCTCGTCGGTGAGGCGAGAGAGAACCTCTTCGCGCTGCTGCTGAGCTTCGCTCACCATAGCGTCTGCCTTCCTCTCTGCCTCTTCAATCAGTTCAGCCTTAGCCTTCTCGCCCTGTGCCACGTAGTCGTCGTGAACCTTCTGTGCCATAGCAAGCAGTGCTGCTGCATCCTGAGGTGCTGCTGCCGGCGCTGCCGAGGACTGTGCGGGTGCCACAGCCGCTGCGGGGGAATCGGGAGCGTTTGCAGAGAGCTGCTCGACCTGACGCTCCAGAGCGTCACGCTCGGAGTACAGTGCGCGCAGTTCGACAACGAGCTCGTCCAGGAAGTCGTCGACCTCGTTGCGGTCGTAACCGGACTCTTCGGTGACGATCTTGAAGCTCTTAGTGATCAGGTCTTCGGGGGTGATTGCCATGGGCTTCTCCTCTGGGTATCCCTACGGGGTTTGGTGGTGATGTTGAGTGCCGCGGATTCACCAGCCAGATAGGGCGTGGCCCCAATATTTTAGGGTCCCGATGATTCAGGGCATGGCTATGCCGCGATGCAGTCGTTGGCACCAATTCTACTATTCTTTGGTTTCTGTGCCCGGTTATACGTCGGTTGAATCGTAAAATATTCGCTCGGCGCAAGGGTGGGATTCACCACGCGCTGCGTTTATCCCTATCCCCGCCGTAATCAAGCTCGATATCTGCTCGCGGGTGCATTTCGCATGATTCGACGCCGGCTGTATTCGTCTCTCCCCCTCGCGGGAGGTTCTTCTCGGCCCAGAAATTGGGTACAGAAAACCCCGCCAGCACGTCATCCCATGTCAGGATGCCAAGCGCAAGCGGGGCTCTCATGCCTAGTTCTCGTATCTCTCCGATGGAGGGGCACGTTAGGACAGCTTCGCGGTAATCGTCGTCATGATGTTCAGCAGGAAAGACAGCAGAACAATCAGAATCAGAAAACCGGTATCCAACGCAACGTTACCCACACGCACCGGCGGAATCAGACGACGCAACAGGTTCATCGGCCAGTCCGTCACCGCGTACACGCCGCTAGCGAAGAGCAGAACGATGCCCTTCGGGCGCCATCCCGGAGCGAACATGCGTACCCAGTCAAAGAGCATGCGCAGCAGCATGGAGACGTAGAGAACGTACAGAATAATCGTAATGAGGGCGAAAATATAACCCATCTATCAGTCCTTAGCCCTGGTCGAAGGGGAATTCGCCGTCGGTCTCAAAGCCGGCGGGAACCTCGGAGTTAGCCACGCCCAGAACCTCCAGGTTGGAGGGGGTCAGCAGGAACACCTTAGCGGTGACGCGCTCAATGCGGCCCTCCAGTGCGAATGCCAGACCGGATGCGAAGTCCACCAGGCGCTTTGCGTCTGCGTCAGGCATTTCTTCCACGTTCATAATCACGGGAATGTTCTCGCGGAATGCCTCACCAATGATCTTTGCATCATTGTAGGAGCGGGGGTGGATAGTGGTGATACGACGCAATTCGTCCTCTTCTTCCTCGTAACCGTAGGTGTATCCGTTGGTTTCTTCGGGCTCGTAGCCCTGTTCGTAGTAGCCGTCGTTGGAGTACGTATCGGCGTACTGCTCGGTGTATTCGGTATTCGGCACCGGGGTGTCCTCCCAATTGTCTGCGCTGGCATCGTCCCAAGTCTGCTCGGTTTCTGCCAGATCAGCTGTGGTTTCAGGTGTATGAGCGGTGGCGTATGCCGCTGCATCTACGGTTGCTCGTCCGTCGGCAGATTCTTCTGCGTCCAGATACTCGGTTTCTGTACCGTCATCGTAGCTATCAGCCTGCAGGTACTCTTCCTGTTCAGTATAGGCGGGTTCGTCCTGCGGGTGGTAGGTTTCGCTCTGCGACTCGGCAACGCTGTACTGTGCCGAGCCGGGCAGTGCTGAGAGCCTGTTGGCGCTGTCGGTCTTCTGTGCTGTAGCAGCCTGCCCTGCGGAGGCGTTTGCCTCCCGGCGGGAATCAGCCTGCACAGCCTGCGGGGATTCTTCCGGCGTCGTCTCAGCGCCCTGGTATCGTTCCAGGCCGAGGAAACCCGCCAGACGGCTTTGTTTCGCCATGATTCTCTCGCTGTTCTTTCACGTTGGTGGTGTACAGGTTCTGCCGTAGTGCTTCATCAGAAGGTGCGTGCGTGACGGTACGTCATGCACCGGCATGTATATATTACCAGCGCCCACCCCGCGCGGGCGGTCAAGGGCACCGATGATTATGCCGCCGGTCCGCACCGAAAGCAGCTCAGCACTCGAAAGGGCAACGCACGGCGCGTAGCTTGGGCGAGGCTAGAGCGCCGGGCGCTTACCCATGATGTCGCTACCCACGCGCACACAGGTCGAGCCCCAACGCACCGCCGCTTCCAAATCCCCGCTCATGCCGGCAGAAATCTCGGTCGCGTGCGGCACCTGCTCACGCACAAGCGACGCCAGCCCGTAGAGCTTCTCAAACGCCGCATCCGGGTTCATGCCCAACGGCGCCACCGCCATCACGCCGCCACAGCGCAGATGCTCGTGATTCTCGATGCGTTCCACCAGCTCCAGCAGCTCGGATGCGCTCGTACCACCGCGCGCGCCCTCAGCGGCGTGGCCAGCCGTCGCCACCTCCGCCAGGGACACCTGCACCAGGCAGGTCAGCGCGCCCTGCTCCGCCGCTGCAGGTGCGGGCGCCTCCCCCGCCTCGAAGCGTGCCAGCTGGTTTGCGTACGCCTTCGCCAGCGCGTCCGCCAGGGAGGGGCGGTCCACCGAATGCACGCTGGAGGCGTACTTGACCACAGACTTCGCCTTGTTCGTCTGCAGCTGACCGATAAACGCCCAATGCGGGGGCTGCACCTCACGCTGGGCGCAGTAGGCGGCAAGCTCACGAGCCTTCCCGCTCGCCTCCTGGTCGCGGTTCTCACCGAAGAGGGTCACTCCCCCATCCAGCAGCGCCGCCGCGTCGGAGGCGGGGAAGAACTTCGTGACCGTCACCAGCTGCACCGGGGCGCTCGCCTCGGTACGCACGGCGCTGTGGTCCTGCTCCGCGGTGCGGATACGCTCAAGCACGCGGCGGTAGTTCTGCAGCAGCTGCTCGGCGCGTTCGGGAGTGTACTGCAGGTTCTCTTCTACGTTCATTTCAGACATCTTCTCTTCTTCAGCGGCTCATCTTTAGCGGTTCTATCTTTAGCAGCTCTAGGCGGCAGGCTCTGCCGCCTTCTCGATCCACACCAGACCTGCGATGCGGCCCGGCTTCTCACCGCGGTTCGTGAACCCGCGATGCGAATACACCTCGGGCTCCTCAAACGTGCACTGCGCACAGTCCATGCTCACCTGCACGCCCGCCTCCTCCAGCACGGCGCGAGCGCCGGCGGGCAGATCCAGGCCGGGGGTCTGCTGGCTGGTCACCGAATGCACCTGCGGAATCAGTTCGGTGGACTCGGTGCGCATCGCCTCGGGCACCTCGTAGCAGCTACCGCAGATACTCGGGCCCAGCCAGGCGGTAATTTTCTCCGCGCCGAGCTGACGCATCCGCTGCACGGTCTGCTGGAGCACGCCGTCAAGCAGGCCGCGGCGGCCCGCGTGAGCCACCGCCAGGATCGGCTGCCAGTTCTCGACCCGCTCGCCCACCAGGACCACGGGAATGCAATCAGCAACCATAATCGCCAGGGGCACGCCCTCACTACTAATCGCCGCATCGGCGACCGGGGAGTTCTCCAGCACCGCGCGGGCACGCTCAACCGTACGCTCCTGCGGGGCACCGGGTGCGTAGGATTCCACTTCATAATCTTCCGGGTAGGCAATCTGCACACCGTGCACCTGGTTCAGGTAGAAGAACGGCTCGGTACCCAGCGCCTCCTCCAGAGCGGCACGGTGGTTGAGGGTGCGCACCAGGGAGGCGTCCATACCGCCGCCGAGCTCATCGTCCACATGCAAGCCCAGGTTGCCCGCCGCGCGGGAGGTGAAACCCACCCGCACACGCCAGGGACCCAGGGTTCGGGTATCGGCAGAGGCAAGCAGCGAAGTTTTGGGGTTATCGCTCATCTTCTATTCCTTCATCAGATGTCAGCGGGTATAGCAAAGGGGAGCCGAGAACAGCACATTGTGCGTGTTTCTCAGCTCCCCTATAGCTTCATAAGACTCTCAGCCGTGCAACGCTTAGGCGTTCACAGCCGGGCAGACTACTTCAGGAAGTCAGGGACGTCCAGGGTGTCGCGGCGAGCCGGAGCTTCCTCCACAACCGGGGGAAGGTCAACGTCGAAGCCAGCAGCGCCGGTGGAAGCCGGAGCAGCAGCGGGTGCGTTGTAGCCGTAGCCGTTAGCAGCCGGAGCAGCCGCAGCGGTGGAACCGCCGAAGGATGCCTGGGTGCGCTGAGCCTGAGTAGCCGCAGCAGTGGAAGCGTTGGAGTTAGTCTCCGGGTTCACTGCGTCGAAGCCAGCAGCAATCACGGTCACGCGAGCCTCATCGCCCAGTGCGTCGTCAATAACCGCACCGAAGATGATGTTTGCGTCGGGGTGAGCAACTTCCTGAACCAGGCGTGCAGCCTCGTTGATCTCGAACAGACCCAGGTCGGAGCCACCCTGAATGGACAGCAGAACGCCGTGTGCACCGTCGATGGATGCTTCCAGCAGCGGCGATGCGATAGCCAGCTCAGCTGCCTTCACTGCGCGGTCCTCACCGGATGCCGAGCCGATACCCATCAGAGCCGAACCTGCACCCTGCATGACGGACTTAACGTCAGCGAAGTCAAGGTTGATCAGGCCGGGGGTGGTGATCAGGTCGGTAATGCCCTGCACACCGGAGAGCAGAACCTGGTCAGCGGACTTGAATGCGTCCAGCATGGAGACGTTACGGTCCGAAATCGACAGCAGTCGGTCGTTCGGAATAACGATCAGGGTATCAACCTCATCGCGCAGAGCCGCGATACCGGTCTCAGCCTGGTTAGAGCGGCGACGGCCTTCGAAGGTGAAGGGGCGGGTCACCACACCAATGGTCAGAGCGCCAAGGGAGCGGGCAATACGTGCCACGACGGGTGCGCCACCGGTACCGGTGCCACCGCCCTCACCTGCGGTCACAAAGACCATGTCTGCGCCCTTGAGGACTTCCTCAATTTCCTGCGCGTGATCCTCGGCTGCCTGACGGCCAACCTCGGGGTTTGCGCCCGCGCCAAGACCGCGGGTCAGCTCACGACCAACGTCCAGCTTAACGTCTGCATCGGACATCAGCAGAGCCTGAGCGTCAGTGTTGATAGCAATGAACTCAACGCCGCGCAGACCAACCTCAATCATGCGGTTGACTGCGTTGACGCCACCGCCGCCGATACCAACGACCTTGATGACTGCCAAGTAGTTCTGGGGAGTTCCAGCGTCCATGTATTCCTCGATTGTTCCGTGTTCCAGCTTCGGAAGACCCGCAGCTTAATCTAAGCCTGAAGGTTTCCTCTAAAGAATGACTTTATCTGCTAGGATACCAAACTGTTTTTGTCGGTTCCTAGTCACACAGCGCAATTACCCCCTCTTTTTGCGGATTTCACACAAAAAGGGAGGATAAAGCGCATGATTGGTTCCCCTAACGGGTCACCGGTACGCGCGGGGCAGACACGTCATAGACGGTCACCTTCTGCGTCTGTGCCTCGGAGGAGGTCTCCTCCTGAGCACGCTTAGCAATAGCCTGGCGCAGGGAGAGCAGGACCTTCGCCTTCAACTCGCTCTCTTCAGCGGTTCCCCACTGCACCGTAGTATTATCCCTCAAGGTTAGAGTGATACTTGAGGTTGACGTAGCGCCGGCTTCCTTAACCTGAGCTAGAAGTTCAGAGGGCATCGCCGAAAGCGCGGTAGAAATGGTGCGGAACTCAGCCGAAGTCTTCGGGTCATCACCGCTGAAACGAACCAGCGGCACCGATGTATCGGGCTGAGTCGCCGACTCCAGAAGGCTCACACCATCGCTATCAACAGTATGGTACGTATCGCCCTGCTTCACAACCGCAACCGCGGTACGCTCTTTCAGAGTCACCACCAGCTCATGCGGCGGACGGCTCTCCACCTGCACACTACGAATCACGTTATCCTGCCCGATCAGCTCACGCACCTTCTTCTCATCGATGCGAGTGAGCGGAACGCCGCGCAGAGGCTCAAGCTTCTGCTCCACCTGGGTGGTTTCCAGCAGGGACGCGCCGCGCACCGTAATCTTCTGAGTCGCCAACAGGGGCGAAAAGAAGACCAGCACCACATACAGCACCGCAATAATAGCCAGTGCCGAAGCGGTGTACAGCAGCTTACGGGCACGAGTCAGAGGCGCACGCTCCTTACGGGGGCGCTCCTCAGCACGCAGACCGTCCAAGCCCGGATCCTGACGCAGACGCTCACGCTGAGCCTGACGGCTCGCACGCTCGCGCTCCTTCTCAATCTCCGCTGCACGCTGCTGCTCACGCTCTGCACGCCAACGACCAAAACGGCTCGCGGGGCGAGGCTCTTCAACAGCCTTCTCCCCCGCCTTATCGGCGCTTTCTTCAGCCTTCTGAGAGGCAGACTCTTCGCAAGATTCAACAGAACCGGCAGAAGACTTCTGAACAGAACTCTTCTGCGTAGCCTTCTGATCGGCTACTTCCTTTTCTGCGCTCTTCACCGACTGCGAGGATGCAGTCTGAGCAGATGCACCCTTGGCGGATGAAGTCTTCGACGAAGAATCCTCAAACGCCTCAACATCAAACAGCTCGGGCGCGTGCTCAACCTCAGACACGGTACGACCGGTCATCAGCGCAGAACGCACCGAATCCTTCAAAGACTGCGCCGAAGAATGAACCGCCGCAGCGCTCTTGGAAGCCGAAGTATCAGCACCGTTCTGGCTATGCGATTTATGCACCACCGGCTTACGCGGCATGTGTCGAACGGAGCTCGAAGACTGAGTAGCGGAAGGCTGAGTAGCGGCAGACTGCGCACCAGAAGGCTGAGCAGAAGCCTCCGAGGATGCAATCTCGACAGGCTTCACGGCGTCCGCAGACTTCATAGCTTCCGAGGGCTTTGCAACCCCAGTAGCTTCTGCGCTCTTCACAACCTGAGGCTGGGTGGCCTGCAGCTGAGTCAGCTGAGACTGCGCAGATTCAGCCTGCACAGACTCAGATTTCTTAGCCTCAACCTGCGCATTCTCAGCTACCTGCTGGGCGCGCAAACGAGCACGCGAACGCGGAGCCTTCGGCGCGCGCGAGGAGGAATGCCCCTCCGAAGAGAGACCAGAACTCATCGGCACAGCCTAAGCCTCCGACTTCTTCGACTCGCCACCGTGACGGATTTCCAGGGACTCCAGCAGACGCGCGCCCAAAGCGGTCACATCGCCAGCACCAACGGTCATCACAATATCGCCAGCCTGAGCGCAGGTCACAATATCCTCAATAGCGTCCTCAGCGGTAGCGTAACGAACCTCAGAGAAACCAGCACCGGTAATCAGCTCACTGGTCACACCCTCAATCGGCAGCTCACGAGCCGGGTAAATATCCAGTACATGAGCACGATCAGCCATCGACAGGGCCTCAGCGAACTCCTTCGCGAACTCACGAGTACGCGAGAACAGGTGCGGCTGGAAAATCACGTACAGGTTATGGCCATCAGCCACGGTACGACCAGTCTGCAAAGCACGGAACACCTCGGTCGGGTGGTGCGCGTAGTCGTCAAAGACCTTCACGCCGGCAACCTCACCGCGCAGGGTGAAGCGGCGGTCAGCACCCACGAAATCAGCCAGCGCGCGAGCAATATCAGCAGCCTCGTAACCAGAAATCAGAGCCGAAGCAAAAGCCGCAGAAGCATTCAGCTGGTTGTGGATACCGGGCACCTTCAGAGCAATATCCTGCTCCCCCTCATAACGCAAGCCACGGCATTCAAACGACCACGACAGGTGCGACGACGAGGAAGAACCAGCGCTGGTAATCTCGCTAATGCGCAGGTCAGCATCCGCCGACTCACCGTAAGTCACCACGGGCACACCCTCCGCACGAGAACGAGCCGCCAAAGCCGCCGCGCCTGCATCATCAGCACAGGTCACCACAACACCGTTAGGAGCCAGCGAACCCACAAAACGGTTGAACGCCTCAAAGACACGCTCATCCGTCTCATAGAAATCCAGGTGGTCCGGCTCAACATTCGTCACCACAGCAATAGCCGGGCGGTAACGCACAAACGAGCCGTCCGACTCATCAGCCTCAGCCACAAAAATCGACTCCGGACCCTGAGCACCCAGGTGAGCGTTCGTACCGCGACCAGCAATCACAGTACCCACCGCAAACGACGGGTCAGCACCCAGCTGATCAAACATCACAGAAATCATGGAGCTGGTCGTGCTCTTACCGTGAGTACCGGCGACAGCAACCACCTGAGCCTCACCCATCACAGCGGCAAGCGCCTCAGAACGATGCAGCACACGCAGACCCTGCGCACGAGCGGCAACAAGCTCCGGGTTATCCTCACGAATCGCAGTAGAAATCACCACGGTATCAACGTCCACAATGTTCTCAGCCTGCTGAGGAACACCCACACGAGCACCCGCAGCACGCAAAGACTCAACAGTAGCCGACTCCGCACGATCAGAACCGCTCACCGTCACACCAGCCTGCAGCATCAGAGCGGCAATAGCACTCATACCAGCGCCACCAATACCGATGAAGTGCACACGGCCCAACTCGCTCATCTTCGCACGCTCAGGAAACGGCGGGTTCAGCGGTGCCGGCAACACCATCTCAAGATTCATCAATTCAGTCATTACTTCTCAGCTGCTTTCAATACTGCTTCAGCCATAACGCGTGCCGCGTCACGGATACCAAGTTCATACGCCGCAGCGCCCATGCGCTCCAGCTCCTCCGGGTTCGCCATAAGAGCCGGAATCTCACGGGCAAACCACTCACCGGTGACCTCTGCATCCTTCACCAGCAGAGCCGCAGACGCCTCCACCAGAGAACGAGCATTCAGAGCCTGCTCACCATTACCAATAGGAAGCGGCACAAAAATAGCGGGAACACCCACCGCAGCAACCTCACTGACGGTCGCCGCGCCCGAACGCACCAGCAGAAGATCAGCGGCAGCATACACATCCTGCATGCCGTTGCTGAACTCAATCTGGCGGTAATTCGGGGCGCTCAACAACTCGCCGTTCTCATCCAGAACAGCCTTACCCTTGCCGGTAATATGCAGAATCTGGAAGTCCCACTCCGCAAAGTGGTCACGGCACGCCGCCACCGCATTATTCAGGCTCAACGCACCCAGCGAACCGCCCGTCACAATCACGGTCGGCTTCTGCGGGTCCAGGCCCAGGTTACGGCGAGCCTTCGAACGGTGCGCATCACGGTTCAGGTAGGCAATCTCATCCTTCATCGGCATACCCACCAGGGTTGCACGCGGGAAAGGAGTATTAGGGAACGCCACACCGGTGAACTCCGCAAACGTACCACCAAGGCGGTTCGCCAAACCGGGCTTCGCATTCGCCTCATGAATCACCACGGGAATCTTAGCGCTCAACGCCGACAGGTACGCCGGCGGGCACACGTAGCCACCCACGCCAACAACCACGTCTGCATCTGCTTCTTTGAGGATGCGGCGGGTCTTCGACAGGCCACCAAAGAACTTAGCGGGGAAAGCCAAAGCGGCACGGTTAATGCTACGAGGGAACGCTGCACGAGGGATGAACTCAATATCGAAACCAGCTGCCGGAACCAGCTCGGCTTCCATCTTATCCGCAGTGCCCAGCATCAGAATCTTAGCGTTCGGTTCAAGATCACGAACCGCACGCGCAATCGCGAGCATCGGATTAATATGACCGGCGGTGCCACCACCGGCGAAGACTATAGAGGGCGCCTTCTTCGTCATAGGTCTTTCTCCCAACACATCGGTACAGCATCATTTTACGCTATCGCACCTGTTCAAAAGAGCGCCCCCGCCATTGAGCTACAACTCAACAGCGAGGGCTTTATCTTATATTCAGCACATATTCATCACGGGTAGAGGCACGAACCGCAGCTCACTCCCCCGAATGTCAGCCCCCGATATGCAGGCTTCACAGAGCGGGTTCCGCGGGGTTTAGCCCTGCTTGCGGGTGCCGCGCTGAGCCGAGTTCCGAGCCACGCCCTGAGCCGGACGCTGCGCCTGCTGAGCGCTGTTCTTCGGAGCGCCCTTTGGCTGAGTACCCTTTGCCTGAGTACCCTGTCGCGGCGCTGCCTGACGTTGAGCGCCCTGTCGAGGATTGCCCTGTCGCTGGGCACGACGCTGACGGTCCTCAGGATGCAGCGGCTGCAGACCCGCAGGTAGCGAACCCGACGGACGGTGCTGTGCGCTACGGGGCTGAGTAGCACGAGGCTGCTGCACTCGCCTCTGAGCAGTAGGCTGCTGAGCGGCGCGCTGCTGTACAGCTTGCTTCGGAGCCGCGGGCTTCTGACCTGCGGGCTTCGCAGCGGTAGCCTTCTGAGCGGGGCGAGTCTGCTGACCGGTACGAGGCTGAGCGGGAGCCTTCTGCGGAGCTGCCTTCTTCGGTGCAGGCTTCTGCGGGGCAGGTTTCTGCGAGGCCTTCTGTTTCTGAGCTTCAGCCTTCTGCGAGGCCTTCTGCTCCGCCTTCACACGGGCAGCTTCCTCACGAGCCAGACGCGCCTCCTCACGAGCACGACGCGCCTCTTCTCGAGCCTGCGCCGCCTCCTGGCGAGCCTGTTCCTCCTCACGACGAACCTGCTCCCGAGCCTGGCGCTCCTGCTCCTTCTGCTGCTCACGAGCCATACGAGACAACTCACGCTGCTGATCCGGCGCAAAACCCAACCAGCGGCGCAACGTGCTCTCCGGACCAAAAACAGCCTTCAAAGGATTATGTTCCTTCAACAGGTGACCACCGGCAGCCGCACGAGCAGCCTCTTCCTGATTCAGCACATCCTGCAACGGCGTACGACGCTGCCATTCAGCATTCGCACGACGAACCTCACGCGCGCTCTGGGTCTCAATATTCGACGGTTTCGTCGCGCCACGCAACGGAGTCTGCCGCGCAAACGCCAACAACAAACCCGCCGCAAACAACGAGGACAACAGCGACGAACCACCATAGGAGACAAACGGCAAAGGCACGCCAATCACCGGCAAAATACGGGACACCATGCCCATATTGATAATCGCCTGAGAGGTCAACCAAATCATGATGCCGCCCGTCGCCAAACGCACCAGCGGATCAGTAGTGCGAAGCATAATACGGACCGCGCAATACACCAGGCCCACATACAGCAGCAGAACCGCCAGCGTACCCAGCAGACCCAGCTCTTCACCAATAATGGCGAAAATATAGTCGTTATGCGCCTCAGCCAGGTAGTTGTACTTCTGGCGCGACTGGCCCAGACCAACACCCAAGAAGCCACCGGTCGTCAGCGCCACCTCACCAGAATTCGCCTGGTCACAGTTAGCGTTCGTGCACGAGCCCCAAATACCGAAAATACGAGCCACACGGTTCGCGCTACTGAGCACACCCACCAGCGCCAACGCCGCAAACGCGCCGCCAATCTTCAGTAGCGAGCTGCGAGAAGCACCCGCCAGCCACATCATGCCCACAAAGATGAAGCCATACACCATGGCGGTACCCATATCGCCACCGAGCATAATCAGCAGCACCAGGGCACCCACACCATAAATCGAGGGGAACAGCGTGCGCCAAATACTGCGAGAAATATCGCCGTGGCGGCTATACACCCATGCCAGCCACATAATAATCGCCAGCTTCGAAAACTCCGACGGCTGAATCTGCACCGGGCCAAGCTTCAACCAGTTACGGTTACCGTTCACCTCAACGCCGACAACCACCACAGCAAGCTGCATGACCAAAGCGGTAGCCAGCATCGCATACACCACAAACTTCTTGTGGTAAACGCCCACCGGAATACGCGTAATACCCGCCATCGCAAGCACGCCAAGGACCAAGAACATGATCTGAGACGAAACCTGCGAGAACGGCGACTGGCCCTGCGAAATCATCGTGACGCTCGAAGCCGACAACACCATAATGCAGCCAAAAATAGCCAGACCCAGGGTCGTCACCAACAGCATCACCGGCACATCCCACAGGTCAGCCTTCAAACCACGACGGTACAGCCTACCGGCACGAGCACGGAACGGCGCTGAGAAATCCTCCAAACCGGCTCGCAAAGACGCCCAACGACCACTCGCGGTCGAACGCGCTGAAGAAGCCGAACGCTCCGAAGATGCGCTGGTACTCACATGCCCTCCTATAGGCCTCAACTGCCACGGATCCGTCGTGGCGAATACACGAAAAAGGTTCAGGGGTGGGACACCGTTACCATCCCACCCCCGAGAAGAACCTGCAGAAAGCACCCCGGTTACCCGAGACGCCCCTGCAGGTAACGTCCTAAGAGTCTGCCAGCTGGGCGGCAACAGCGTTCGCAAACGCATCACCGCGCACCGCATAATTCTTGAACTGGTCCATCGACGCAGACGCGGGAGCCATCAGCACGGTATCCCCCGGATGCGCCAGCTCAGCAGCCTTCGCAACGGCCGCGTTCATCACGGCGATGCCGTCCGAAGAATCAGCCACAGCGGCGGTCATATTGTAGGTCGGAACCTGCGGAGCGTGGTTAGCCAATGCCGACTTCAACGCCGCAGTATCGGTACCGATAATCAGCACAGCGTTCAGGCGCTTAGCGTGAGCAGCAATCAGCTCATCGTACTCAACGCCCTTCGACAGACCGCCAGCAATCCACACCAGTGAGGGGTAACCGCTCATCGAAGCATTCGCGGCGTGAGGATTCGTAGCCTTCGAATCGTTCACCCACATGATGTCGTTTGCGTAACCCACCAGCTGGTTACGGTGCGCACCGGTCTTGAAGGAACGCAGGCCAGCGCCCACAGCCTTCGGGTCAATATCAGCCGCACGGCACAGAGCCGCAGCCGCCAAAGCGTTCTCTACGGTGTGCTTCGCAGGCATCTTACCGGGAGCCGGAGCCAAATCCTCCAGAACCGCCAGCTCATACGCCTCGTTGTAACGGTTCTTCAAGAAGGCGCGGTCCACCATGATGTCCTCAGCCAGGCCGAGCATCGACACGGCGGGCATCTCAGTGGAGCTGAAGCCAATCGCGCGAGCGCCCTCAATAACGTCCGCGTTCTCAACCATGCGCAGGGTGTCCACATGGTCGGTGTTGAAGATGCAGGCAACCTGAGTGTGCTCGTACACGCGAGCCTTATCAGCCTTGTAACGCTCGAACGAACCGTGCCAGTCCACGTGGTCCTCAGCAATGTTCAGAACCACCGAAGCGTACGGGGACAACGAATGGGTCCAGTGCAGCTGGAAGCTGGACAGCTCCACCGCGAAGAACTCATAGGGCTCATCATCGGCAATGGCGTACACAATCGGCATGCCCACGTTGCCTACCTGAATAGCCTTCTTGCCGGCAGCCTTCAGGACGGAATCGACCATACCCACGGTAGTGGTCTTACCATTCGTACCGGTCAGGCACAGCCACTTGGGGGTCGGCAGGCCACTACGCTCGTTTAAACGCCATGCCAGCTCAACATCGCCCCAAATCTGGATACGACGCTCATAAGCGTCCAGCATGACCGGGTGGTCGGGACGCACGCCCGGAGAGGTAACCACAAGCTCGGGTTCCTGACCATCCACCGGGGGCAGTGCGCGCATGTGCTCGGGACCAAACAGGCCCTCAACGTTGCCGTAGGCGTTAGCGTACAGGTCGATGCGCTCACGCTTCTCCGGGGTATCTGCCCCGTCGATGACAACAATCTTCGCACCCAGCTGAGCGAGCACATCGGTCACAGCGTCTCCGCTGGTACCCATGCCCACCACGACCACACGCAGGTTAGCCCAGGGGGCGCCCCAGTGAGTCAGCTCCGCGAGGCGCTCGTTCTCATACACCGGGTTCACCGCAATAGCGGCGGCGTTCGCTTCAATGCGAGCTGTATCCGGCTGTTCATTAGTTGACATTAGTGAATCACTCCAGAAGTCTGCGAGAACCAGTCACCGAAGAACAGCGCCAGGGCAACGAGCACGCAGAGGGCGTTAACAACCCAGAGGCGGAACACGGAGTTCACTTCGCCGCTGCTGACGGTACCGGGGGCAATGCCTCGCTTATCAATTGAGTACTTGCCGTTGACGCCGACCTTCTCCATGTGATGGTGGAAGGGGGTCATACGGAAGTAACGGTGCGCATGCAGGGGCTTCTCCCCCGCTGCGACCGAACGCTTACGGCTGGTCTTGAACACGAACTTCTGCACGATCACAGAGAACACTTCCAGCACGGGAATCAGAGCGATGACCAGCAGAAGCAGCTCGGTGCGGGTAAACAGCGCGAAGGCAACCATTGCGCCGCCGAGCGCCAGAGAACCGGAGTCGCCCATGAAGATCTGTGCCTTCGACACGTTCCACCAGAGGAAGCCAGCCAGCGAACCCACCAGGGAAGCAGCAATCAGCGCCAGCGAGCCGGGGTCGCGCACATCGTAGCAGGCAGTGCCAGCGCCAGCGGAGCAGGCGTGCACGTACTGCCAGATGCTGATGGTCAGGTAGCCGGAGAAGATGGTCATCATGATGCCGCCAGCCAGGCCGTCCAGACCATCGGTGAAGTTCACCGCGTTCGTACCGGACAGGGAGATGAGGGTAATCCAACCAACCAACAGGATGGAGCCGAAGACCGCGCCCGCCGCGAACAGGTCAATGGGCAGGTCACGTACGAAAGAGATAGCGGTCGACGCCGGACGTGCACCCGACTCATTCGGAAACTGGAACGCCAGGTACGCAAAGGGCAGGGTAACACCCAGAAGACCAATGGTCTTCTGCTTCTCGGTCAGACCCTCGTTGCCCTTATTGCGGAACTTCATGATGTCGTCCGCCGCGCCCACACCGAGCATGCCCAGGGTGAAGGCGATGGTCAGCCACGCGGTAGCAGTCGGTACCGGCGCGGTACCGAAGAGCAGGGCGCTCACCGCCAGGGTCAAGAAGTAGGCGAGAATCGCCGCGGGGATGAAAATCAGACCCGCCATGGTGGGGGTGCCCGCCTTATGCTGGTGGGCTGCAGGGCCTTCCTCACGGATGAGCTGGCCAAGCTTCAGAGACTTCATCTTCTTGATGAACACCGGCAGCGCGGTGAGGGAGATGAGGAATCCGAAGATTCCAGCAATCAGCACGGTAATCATAAAGCGCTACCCTTCGTTCGTGGTCTGTTCGGTCAAAGTACGGTCGCCCTTAGCGGTGCCGTCCAGGTGAACGGCAAGGTGGTCGCTCAAATCGGTGGTTTCAACAAAGTCACCGGCAGAAAGCCAGGTCGGTGCCTGCTCTTTCTCAACGCCAAAGGTGTACTCGGCGAAAGCAACCTGGTCACCCAGAATGCCCAGCTTCGCGCCGTTCGAGGACTTGAAGAGCACAATGTCGCCGGGGCGAACCTCGGCACGCAGAATCTGCTCTGCCTCTTCCGGGGTCTTCACCCAGGTCGCCTCATTACCCCAGGAGCCTTCCAGGTGAGCCGCGTTGTAGGTGGGCTTCGTCTCGTCGCCCACAGCAATCAGCTTGGAAATGTTCATGCGCACCACGAGGCGGCCGATGCGGTCGTGCTCCTCCACGGAGGCGTCGCCGAGCTCCAGCATGGCGCCCAGAACAGCCCAGGTGCGGTGGGGCTGGCCGGTCGCCGGGTCAACGGTGCGGCCCAGCTGCGCCAGGGTGCGCAGTGCCGCAGCCATCGACTCGGGGTTCGCGTTGTACGCGTCGTTAATGACGGTCACGCCGTCGGCACGGTCGGTGCGCGCCATACGCCACTTCGAAGCTGCCGCTGCCTTATTGAGCGCGCGAGCAATCTTCTCACCCGAAATACCGCTGTTGTAGGCGACAGTCGCCGCAGCCAGCAGGTTGTGCACGTGGTGCTCACCAATCAGCTGCGAGGAAATCTCGTACTCGCTACCGTCAGGCAGGCG
Source organism: Rothia sp. HMSC072B04 (assembly GCF_001813725.1). Lineage (NCBI taxonomy): Bacteria > Bacillati > Actinomycetota > Actinomycetes > Micrococcales > Micrococcaceae > Rothia > Rothia sp. HMSC072B04. The sequence goes on from NZ_KV813811.1 coordinate 147,754, forward strand.
CAGAGTGAACTCGGGGCAACCGGCATCGGTGGTGCGCAGATTCAGCGCCGCCACGTAACGCTCGTAGGGCTGACCGTTCGCGTCGGTCTTCTCACCCACGCCGAAGTAAGTAATGGGGGCAACCGAACGCGACGCCATGCGCAGCACGCGCTCATCGTCAGCGTTCAGAGCCAGGGAACCGGTCGGCTGAACGCCCTCAGCCAGCTCACCCTTGGTGCGCTCAATATTGTCCACGCCGCCGAACTCGCCAGCGTGCGCGGTACCAACCTTCAGGATTGCACCGTGATCGGGGTGCGCAATATTCGCCAGGTACTCGATGTTGCCCACGTGGTCGGCACCCATCTCAATGACCAGGTAGCGGGTGGACTCATCCGCACGGAAAACGGTCAGGGGCACGCCCACCTCACTGTTATAGGAACCGACCGGTGCAACGGTCGGGCCCTCCGGGGTGAAAATGGCGGCAAGAAGGTCCTTGGTGGTGGTCTTACCGGCAGAACCGGTAATGCCGATAACGGTCAGCTCGCCCTGAGCGCGCATCTGCTCAATGGAATAGCGCGCCAAATCGCCCATCGCCAGCACCACATCGGGCACCTGGATGCTCGGGTAGGGCACGCCCTGCTCATCGAGTACTTCACGCTCGACCAGAGCCAGGGTCGCGCCCCGCTCAAACGCCATGGGGATGAACCTGTGACCGTCAGTGACCGCACCGGGCTTCGCCACGAACAGGGTACCGGTCTGCACCTCGCGGGAGTCGGTGGTGGCGAAGTCTGCGTACACCTGCTCCTCACGGCCCTCCAGGCCGATAGCGGTGCCGCCGGTTGCCTCAATAATCTGGGCGGCGCTGAGCTTAATCATTCTTCACCATACCTTCAGCGGTCTTAGAGTCACTTTCATCGAGCATGCGCTGGTAATCAGGCAGAATCTCGAAACCGTGCGCACGCAGGGCACGGGCGGTTTCAACGCGGTCGTCCAGGGCGATATCCACGCCGTCAACATCCTGTTCGGTTTCGTGGCCGCGGCCAGCAATCAGGATGGCGTCATGCTCGCCCGCCAGGGCAATTGCCGCATCAATAGCGGCGGCACGCGGAGAAATATTCAGAATCTGGGTGGCTCGGCGGTTCTCAGCCTTCTGCGCGCCCTCCTCAACGGCGGCACGAATCGGCTCGGGCGCCTCACCGTGCGGATCGTCATCAGTAACAACCACAATATCTGCGTACTGTGCCGCAATCTCACCCATAATCGGGCGCTTCAGCTGGTCACGCTCACCGGTCGCGCCGAAAACAATCATGACCTTACCCTCACCGGGGCGATCCATCGCCTCCAGGGCACGAGTCAGGCCGTCAGGGTTGTGGGCAAAGTCCACAATCGCGTGCGGAGCCAAAGAAATCAGCTGCATACGACCCGGAACCACCGGAGTCAGAGCCGAACCGGATGCCAGCTCGGGCAGCAGACGCTCACGCTCAGCGGAATCAGTGTCCAGGTACGCCATGAGAGCCGCCAACGCGGCATTCGAAACGTTAAAGTCAGCAGGCAGACCGGTGTAGCATTCAACGCTCTCACCGGTGCCATTAGCCACGTGGAAGCGGTGGCCCAGACCCTCACGCTGAACCTTCACCACAGCCCAGTCGCGGGCACCAAACTCTGCGGGCACCTCAGCCAGACCGGCACCGCGCGCAGTCACCAGACGGTGCACCTGCTGCGCACCCATCTGCTCGCAAGCGGCGGAGAACATCTTCTCGCCCCACTCGTCATCAGCAGTAATCACAGCCAGCTCGGCGCGCTCGGGGGTAAACAGCTGAGCCTTCGAGTCGAAGTAGTGCTCCATAGTGCCGTGCAGATCCAGGTGGTCCTGGGTCAGGTTCGTGAAGCCAGCAACCGCATACTTCACGCCGTCCACACGGTGGTAATCAATCGCGTGCGAAGACACCTCCATCGCCGCGCAACGCACCTGATGCTGACCCATAATCGTCAGCAGAGAATGCACGTGAGGAGACTCCGGGGTGGTCATCTTCGAAGGAACCGACACACCATCAATCAGAATCTGAATAGTGCCAATCAGACCGGTCTTCACACCCAGGCCGGTGCGGAACACCGACTCCAGCATGTAGGTGGAGGTGGTCTTACCGTTCGTACCGGTCACCGCGTAACGGTGGGTGGCGGGGAACGAAACCGAACCATAAATCAGCGCAGCCAACGGACCAACGTACTCGCGCAGGTTCTCAGTCACCAGGAGCGGCACCGGCGCCTCACCCAGCAACTGCGCACCGGCAGCATCCGTCAAAATAGCGGAAGCGCCCAGCTTCAACGCGGCCTCAGCAAACTGCGCGCCGTGCACCTTCGCACCGGGCAGAGCCACGTACAGGTCCTGCGGGCGCACGCCTCGGGAGTCCATGCTGATACCGGTAACCTCAACAGATTCACCGGACTCAGAGCCCTGAACGCCGCTAGCCGGCTGGGCACTCACCTGAGCACCCAATCCCTGCAGATGTTCGCGAAGGTGCGCCAAACTCACCGGGCGCACAGAATTCGGGCGCAGAGTCTGAGCGTCGCCGCCCAGCAGGTTCTGGCCGGGTGCGTGAGATGCGGTATCCATCGTCCTTCTTTCCTCTCCGCTGTCCGAAGCGGTGAGCTCTGTATGGTCAATGCGCTCAAGGCACACAGGGTCATTCAATATTCTACGGGCTTTAGGCTTCGACAGGTGTTCAGTCCCGGGGCTTCTTCATCACGAATCAGCTACCGGGAACCTCTCCCCCGCTCGCCTTTAGCTCGTCTTATTGGGGCTATCCTCAGCAAAAAGCGGAATCAACTCCGGTTCACCGGTAGAACGCGGCACATTATAGGTGTGCAGGGTCTTCTCCATAATCTTGGAGAACTCAGCCGTCGTACCGTTCGCACCCACGCTACCCTCAGGACGCTGCATGGTCACCGCCACCAAGAACTGCGGGTTCTCAATCGGCGCCACACCAATAAAGGACGTCGTGTTGCCGTCGTAGCCGCCCTTCTCACTCGGAGTTTCCGCAGTACCGGTCTTACCGCCCACGCGGTAGCCGGTCACCTTCGCCGGACGGGCGTGGCCTTGCTCCACCACATTCTCCATGAGAGTCAGGCAGGAAGCGGCAGTCTCCTCGCTGACCATGCGTTCGCCAGGCTCTACGGCACGCTTATGTTCGGTACCGTCGGCGTCAATGATCGCGTCCACAATGCGCGGCTTCAGACGAACGCCCTTATTGCCCAGCGCCTGGAAAATCATGGCGGTCTGCAGCGGAGTCTGCGCAACACCCTGACCGAACAGCACAGTGTACTGCTGACGGCCATCCCAATCACGCCAATCAGCGATTATACCCTGCTCCTCACCGGTCAGCTCAATGCCGGTAAACTCGCCGACGCCGTACTTCTTCAACCAGTTGTAGCGCTCTTCCTTGCTGAGCTTCTGACCGACCAGCACCGTACCGGTGTTCATCGAGTCATGAATAATGCCCGAGAAAGTACGCCGCTGCGCCCCGTGCTCAAACGCATCCTTGAAAGTCTGGCCGTCAATCGTGAGGGTCGCGGGCACGTCATACACGCTCGTCGGGGTGGTCAGGCCCTGCTCAATCAGCGCCGAAGCAGTTAGCATCTTCTCGGTCGAACCGGGCTCCACGCTCTGCGAAATAGCGCGCGGGGTCATGTCCGCCGCGTCCTCAATGGTTGCCGCGCCCGGGTCCATCGTGGAGGAATCAGCAAGAGCCAAAATGGAGCCGTCACGCACATCCATAACAATGGCGGTACACCATTCAGCTTTCAGCTCCTCGGCGCGGGCACGCACCACCTGCTGCGCAAAATACTGCACATCACGGTTAATGGTTAGGCGAATATTCTTACCGTCCACCGCCAGGCGCTGCTCTTCCTTCGCTACGGGGATACGCACGCCATCAGCGCTAATCTCGTAGGTGCGCTCACCGGGGGTACCGGCAAGCTCCTTCTCAAAGACACGCTCAATGCCCACGGAGTAGTTACGGGACACCGTACCGCCCGTACCGTTGCCGTCTGCCTCTTCAACAATGTTGTACTTACCGACCACGGAACCGCCCACACTACCGTTGGGGTACAGGCGCTGAGAGAACGCCTCACCGTAGATGAAGGGCGCACCCAGGGCATCAATCTTATTGAAAATTTCCGGGGTGATATTTGCTTTGATCACCGAGTACTTTGAGGTGCCGTCCAGCTTGGACTTGATGAACTCGTCGGTAATGCCCGGGTCAACGGTCTTGAGAATATCGACCATCTCGTACACCAGCTGGTTGGGGGTGACCTCAACCTTCTGGGTGCGATCCTCGTTGTAGCGTTTGAAGGTCGCCACGGCGCTCTGGTCAGCAGTCAGGTTATAACGCTGCACAGTACGCGCCATGACGTTGCCGTTGATATCGAGAATCTGACCGCGCACAGCAGGCAGCACCTGGGAGCGCAAACGCTTCTGACGGGACGCATTCGCCACCGCACCGGGATCAAAGCCCTGGCGGATAAACAGATTCGCACCAATGACGCCCAGAGCACAGGTGGCAGCGGCGCCGGCGACAAAGCCACGGCGGGTCAGGTCCGGCTGACCGGATGCCGATTCGTTCGCGTTCTTACGCGCGTCGGAGCTCATGCGGTGGTCCTTTCGCTGGTCTGGTCTATCGGTGATGCTACGCATCCTGTGGTCAATGTTGTTTATCGTGCGGGCTGGCTTGCCGCGGGGCTAGCGGCAGGGCTGGACTGCTGAGCGGCGCTCGGGGCGGCGGAAGCAGCCGGGCTAGCAGGCGCGCTCGGTGCAGGGTTGGCCTGCTGAGCGGGGTTGGCCTGCTGGGCGGGGTTAGCCTGCTGCGCGGGGCTTGCCGAGGCGCTTGCAGATGCCTTTGCCGTAGCGCTCGCCTGGCTGTGTCGCTGCTGAACAGACTTGTCAGCATCCACAATGCCCTTGGCGTAGCTTTCTTCCGAACCCGCTGCCGGCGGCGAAATCAGGTTCTCCTGCTTGGATCCTTCAATACCGGTGGGGCTTGCAGCCGGGGCGGGGGTGCCCTCAATCGTGGAAGTCTGCAGGTTCAGGGTCGCCTGCGAAGAGCTCACAAACATGCCCAGGGTACTGGCGCGTATCGCCAAATCCTGCGGGGCTTCCTTGAAACCAATCTCCTGCTGCAGCGCCTGGTTCTCCTGCACGAGGCGCTGTTCCTGCGCGCGCAAATCCACCATGTCGTACTGTCGGGTCACAATCAGCACGTTAAGCAGCAGAATAAAAATCAGGGTCAGCGGAATTGCCGCAAAAACAGCGAGCATGGTGGGCGGGCTGAGCTTACGGGCTCGGCGGCGCACAGTGGACAGCGGGTTACGCTGCTTGGGCTTCGTTTCGCGTGCTTCTTCGGTGCGTGCTGCCGCACGGACGCTCGAGGGAACACGGCTCGCGTTCGTTGAGGTGCGCTTACCACCGTGAGATGCGGCGGTGCTGGCGGGACGAACCACCGGCTGGGTTGCGGTGACCGGCTCCAGACGCGCGGTGCGGGTGCGACCGGAGTGAGCTCGGGTGGAGGCGCGGCTCGCCCCGGTGGAGCCACCTGTAGAGGATGCACGGGTAGAGCCAACGGCGCCGGGGGTACCGGCGGCAGGGCGCGAGGAACCGGCGCGTCGACTCCGCGGTGCGCCCTGGGTGCGGGTGGGGCGCTGGGATGCGTGCTGGGTGCTCACTCTTCTTCGCTTTCTGTCTTCTACTTGGCGGGGATGCGGATCTTCTCGGCTGCGCGCAGCTTGGCGCTGGCGGCGCGGGAGTTCTGTTCGATTTCCTCGTCGGTAGGCGGTTCGGCGCCACGGGTAATGATTTGGACGGTGGGCTTGTGTTCTTCAAGCTCCACGGGGAATCCCTTGGGCGCCTTGGAGGTTGCCTCTGCGGTCAGTGCCCTCTTGACGATTTTGTCTTCGAGGCTGTGGTAGCTCATGGCGACGAATCGGCCGCCGAGGTTGAGCGCCTCCAGGGCTGCCGGTACGGCGCGTTCGAGGGCTTCCAGCTCGTGGTTCACTTCGATGCGCAACGCCTGGAAGGTGCGCTTGGCGGGGTGGCCGCCGGTGCGCTGTGCGGCGACGGGCACTGCCTTCTGGATAATGCGCACGAGCTCGCCGGTGGTTTCCAGGGGCGCGTTGGCGCGGGCAGTGCAGATGGCACGGGCAATACGCGAGGCGAACTTCTCTTCGCCCCAGTTGCGGATAATGCGGCGCAGCTGGTCTTCGCTGTATTCGTTGACGACGATGCGGGCGGTGAGCTCATCTTCCGAGTTCATGCGCATGTCCAGGGGTGCGTCGTAGGAGTATGCGAAGCCGCGGGTGCGTTCGTCCAGCTGCATGGAGGAAACGCCCAGGTCCATCAGGATGCCGTCGATGCCCTGCACGCCGGCGGTTTCCATGGCGCGGTCAATTTCGTCGTAGACGGCGTGAACGGGAACAAAACGGTCACCGAAACGTGCCAGACGCTCACCGGCGATGGCGTGCGCCTGCAGGTCACGGTCAATACCAATCAGCACAAGGTTTTCGAAGCGCTCAAGCAGCGCCTCAGAGTGGCCACCCATGCCGAGAGTACCGTCAATCACGTAGGCGGTACCGCGCTCCTCAACGGCGCGCTCAATGCCGGGTGCCAGCAGGTTAATGCAGCGGTCCAGCATGACGGGCACGTGGCGTTCGCTGGCTTCACGCTGGGAGAGGTTCTCAATGGATGCGCCGGTCACCTTAGCGGCAGTACCGGATGCGGTCGTACCGGTTTCGGGGGCGTGGTCTACGCTCATGGGTGCTCCTGTGAGAGTTTGTCCTGCGGGGTGGCTTACGGAAGAGTGGTGCGGTGGTGATAGAGAGATGCCGGGCGGTAGCCGTCGCGCCGGCGAGGTGCCGACTAGAGCAGCGGGCTGAACGGGTCCTCGTCGAGGGAAGCGAATTCAGCTTCGGTGCGGGCGAGGTATTCCTCCCAGGCGGCTGCATCCCAGATTTCTGCGCGGGTTCCGGATCCGATGACGACAAGGTTGTCGCTCAGCCCTGCGTATTGGCGCAGTATCGGCGGGATGGTGATGCGTCCCTGCTTGTCAGGCAGTTCGTCTGAGGCTCCTGAGAGGAAGACTCGCAGGAAGTCTCGGGCGGCTCGTCCGGGCAGGGGCGCGGTGCGCATCCGCTCGTGGATGCGTTCAAATTCTGCGGCGGGGAAAACGTACAGGCATCGTTCTTGACCGCGGGTCAGAACGAGGCCTGCAGAGAGTTCCTCACGGAATTTGGCGGGAAGGATGATGCGTCCTTTGGCGTCCATTCGTGGTGAGTAGGTACCTAAGAACATTCACTTCACCTCCCCGATGTGTGCCGTTGTACTAAAGTCTGCGGGAGCGTGATTGCTCCATATTCCTGTAGGTGCCGACGGCGGGGCATGCCGGGCGGTCACCTCCGCCGTTTGCTTGAGGGCACGGCGATAGGACTGACTTTCAGCTTTCCCCTCCACTTTACCCCACTTTCCACCACCTACCCCACCCTACAGAGTATCTTTTAGTGTTTTTATGCTCTCTTCTGCATTTTTAACGCTGGCACACAGCTTCTACACAGCTTCGGGTCACACTCGCTCAACACCTCGCCCTCATCATGCTTGCCACACACTGACTCAACTACAGACTCAATGGCTACAGACCCAATGGCGGGGTCGATTGCGGCAATCAGCATGCTCAGCCCACCAGCCTCTAAAGCACCCGTCTATCACTAGTTCGGGCATAGAAAAAGCGGAAGGCAAGAGAATTCTTACCTTCCGCTTGTGAAGTTTAGATGGCTCAGAGAGCACAGACACTCAGCCTCGAGACAACGCTACGCAGTATTGGCTACACGCATCAGATACGCAGTATTAGAACTGACCGTTATTGCGTTCGTCCCAGCGGTCCTCCAGACGGTTCATGAAGGAGGAACGCTCCTTCTGCTCACGCTGACGCACACGCGCTGCACCCTCTGCCTTACCGCCCAGGAAGGAATCCACGGGGGTCTTCTTGCTGGTGGTTGCGAAGTACACGCCACCTGCCGCGAAGAGGAAGCCGAATACACCCAGCCAAATCATATTGGACGCGACCGCACCAATAATGATACCCAGGCCAATGAGGACGAAGAGAATACCGAGAGCCAGGTGGCGAGCGCTAAAGACCGGCGCGGTGTTGCCGGTCGAAGACATGGAGGAGGCAAAGTGCGGGTCCTCATTGCTCATGAGTTCTTCGAGCTGGTCCAGAACCTTCTGTTCACGCTCGGACAGTGCCATCGTTTTCTCCTTTGAGGTGTCGCTACTCAAGATGACGTCGGTATCAGCCGGGTTAGCTAGTGCATCAGCTGGCGCAGTGGGCGCTTCTTCCCATTGCATGTTTCCGGTCGTATGCTTCCCATCGTACCGCGCGGGACGGGGTTGGCGCATTCTTTTTCGGGCAGAAGCTCTTTATGACCTCTTTTCGTCAATGCCCTTTTCATCAATGCTCTTCTCGGGTGCGGTAACTCCGGAGGCAGGTTTGAGGCTTTCTTGCGAGTACTTGCGGTGAATCGCGTCCATGACGTGCTCCACTTCGGACCATCTGCCACTCTTCACGAGGCGAGCACCGGATCCCGAATGAGCACCAGATCCCGAGCGGGCGCCGTTCTCCGGGCCATTGCCCACTCCCCCGCCACCGCCTCGTTGTGCTGAGGCAGTTCTGGCGGAGGTGGTTCTTGCGGACCGTGAGTTTGCCCCGTTCTCGATGGAGTCGAAGAGGGTTTGCTGCACCCCGTCTTCGGCGCGGGCGAGTTTTTCGGCGCGCACGCCAATGAGCCGCAGGGCGCGTGGCGCCTCCTGACCCACCAGAATTTCATCGGCTCGCAGGGCTTCCAACGCCAGGGAGGCGATCTGCATGCCAGAGTCCACGGGCACATTTATGGGGATAGCGCGGGTGTGCGTTTCGAAGGTGCTGTAGCGGATTTTGAGGCTGAGCCCTCCGGCGAGTTTCCCCGCGAATCGCAGGCGCTTTCCCAGTTTGAGACTCAGCTCCCGAATAGCAGCGCTCACCTCATGGGCATCGGTCGTATCCGTCTCGAAGGTGTGCTCGCCACCCATGCTTTTCTCTTCGCGTTCGGTGATCACGGGGCGTTCATCAATACCGCGCGCCATGGCCCAGAGGTGCTCCCCCTGGGCGGTGCCGAAGCGTTCTTTGAGCCAGTCCAAGCTCATGGACCTCATCTGGGCGATGGTGTGAATACCGTATCTGGAGAGCTGCTCGGTGCTTTTCGCACCCACGCCCCACAGGTCAGAGACTTTTCTAGGGTCGAGGAATTCTTGAACGCGCTCGGGTGGAATGACCCACAGCCCGTTCGGCTTACTGCCGGTGGATGCCATTTTGGCGAGTAGCTTATTGGGTGCAACCCCCGCGGAGGAGGGCAGGGAGAGCTCCTGCGCGATGCGGTCGCGAGCGCGCTGCGCCAGGGCGACGGGATCTTGGCCGTGCAGGTAGGCGCCGGTCAGGTCCACGAAGGCTTCGTCCACGCTAACCTGCTCGACGTAGGGGCTCAAATCGTGAAGGATTGCCATGACGGCGCGGGAGTAGTGCCGGTAGTCGCCGCGCAGCGGCAGGACGGTGGCGTTGGGGCTGAGGTTCCGGGCGCGACTGAGCGGCATGCCGGAGCGTACCCCGTGGGCGCGCGCCTCGTAGGAGGCGGAGCAGACCACAGAGCGGGGACCGAGGGGCGCCACGATAATGGGTTCGCCGCGCAGGGCGGGGTTTTCGAGGAGTTCGACGTTGACGAAGAAGGCGTCCATGTCCAGGTGCATAATGACGCGGCCGTTCCTAGCGCCGCCGTTCTTGCCGGTTCGCTTCTGCCCCATGTCGCCTCCTCTCATAGCTTCTACTCCCGCCTACCGAAAATATAGCACATTTCTACGAACAATAGGGGCAATATATCGTAAACGTGTTCGCAAATACGTTCTCTTGGGCTTTTCTCCACTAAGCTAGAAGAAGTGCACACCGCACGGCATCAGGACCGTACATAGCGACCATCAGCGAGGATAGTATGACTCCCCCTTCTCCTTCCGGAGCACCCACTCCCCAGGCGACCGAGAGCCTCACCGTAGCAGCCCCGAAGATCCCGGCGGATTCTGCGCACCTCGCCGAGCGTATTGCTGAAGAGCAGCGAGCCTACCTGCACGCTTTTGACACTCTCATGGCTGAGTTTTTTACCCGCCAGCGCGAGCTACTCGAGGGCATTTCTTCTGAGACTCTACCCCTGCTGGAGGCTATTGAATCCCTCTCCACCGGCGGCAAGCGCCTGCGTGCCCTGCTGAGCTACTGGGGTTGGCGAGGTGCGGGCGGCGCACCCGTAACCGAGAACCGCGCATCCTGGTCTATTGTGAAGGCCGGCATGGCGGTGGAGCTGTTCCAGACCTCCGCACTGATTCACGACGACATTATCGACCGCTCCGATACCCGCCGCGGCGCTCCCTCCGTGCACAAGCGTTTCGAGGCGGCGCACGAGCAGAATGGTTGGCGCGGTGATGCTTTCAACTACGGTCTGACCGGCGGTATTCTTGCCGGCGATCTGACCCTGGCGTGGTCTGCCGAGGTTTTCGCGTCCCTGGGTGAGGGAGCGATTTATGGCGCCCCTGCACGCACTATTTTTGACCGGATGCGCACCGAAGTTCTGGCGGGTCAGTACCTGGACGTCTACTCCGAGGTTCTCGAAACCGAGGACGCTCAGGCGGCTCTGCAGCGTGCCCTGAACGTGATTCGTTTCAAGTCCGCCAAGTACTCGTGCGAGCACCCCTTCACGATTGGTGGTGCTCTGGCTCTGCAGGCTGCCGCGCTGGAGAGCGGTGCATGTGCCGTGAGCGAGCAGCACCCGGTACTTGCCGGTTACCGTGCGTTCGGCCTGCCGCTGGGTGAGGGCTTCCAGCTGCGTGATGACGAGCTGGGCGTCTTCGGCCAGCCCGAGGTGACCGGTAAGCCCGCTGGCGATGACCTGCGTGAGGGTAAGCGTACCGTGCTGGTGGCGCTCACCTCCGCCGTCCTCGACGAGAAGGACGCGGCGCTTCTGCACAATAGCTTAGGCAACCCCGAGCTGAGTGATGAGCAGGTGGAGCGCATCCGCGAGCTGATGGTTTCTTCGGGCGCTTTCGCCAAGCATGAGCAGCTGATTGAACAGAAGTCTCAGGCTGTGTTTGAGGCGCTGGAGGCGATGAACCTGGACGAGCTGGCGCATGCGGCACTGACCGATATTGTGGGTCGTGCTCTGCGCCGCAAGGCATAGATGCGCTGCGTCGCAAGGCGTAGAGGTCCAACACAGGTATAAACGTTAAATAGGTTGAGGCGGCATACCGAAGTATGCCGCCTCAACGTATTTAGCTATAGTTCTGAGCCGCTATTACCGAGCCAGATTACCAAGCCAGTGCCTGCGCACGGCGACGGATCTCAGTCTTACGACCGTCAATCAGTGCGTCGATGGGACGGCCGGGCAGGGACTCGTCGCTGGTGTACAGCCACACGATAGCTTCTTCATCGCTGAAGCCGGAATCCTTCAGGACAGCGAGGGTGCCCTTGAGGGATTCGAGTACTCGCGAACCGTTCATGAACAGTGCGGGTACCTTACGCACGTTGGTTTCCGGGTCGCGCAGAGCGATGAGCGTACCGTCAGAAATCAGGTTGTGAACGCGGGTCACCTTCAGGTCGAGTGCCTGCGCAATTTCGGGGATAGTTACCCAATCGCCGACGAGGGCGAAGGTCTGAGCAATATTTTCGTTAGTCACCTTTTAAGAGTGCCAGAGCTGGCACGTATTTACCACTTTTGACCCGCCGCAGGTTCGCTGCCCCTCCCGGATTCTTTCGTTCTTGTGCCCTGCCCGTTGTTCTTGCGTTGGAGTCGGGTCCACCGGCACTTTGTAAGAATTCGCTGAGTGTTCACCTGCCCGGCGCCCTTTGGCATCGCTTCTGCCCAGGTGGGCGGGCTAAAATGTTGAGACGTATGAATACTCCCAGCCCACGCCGGATTTCTCCTGTGAACCCTCGTTCTTCTGCAAATACTCCTGTTCCTCCCGCCACCCGTCCCGCTGCCCCGGATACCGCTATTGGTTCTTCGCAGTGGCTCAGTGGCGCCATTATTGAGGGTCACTACCAGGTGGGTTCGCTTATTGGCCGCGGCGGCATGAGCGAGGTGTATTATGCGCTGGACCTGTGGTCGAATAACCCGGTTGCGCTCAAGGTTCTCTCCCCCGCTCTGGCTGAGGATGCAGCGAACCGTCAGAAGTTCCACCGTGAGGAGCGCTCGATGCGCCAGGTAGGTGGCGGCGGGCATACGGTGGGTGTGATTTCATCGGGTACCGAATATTTTTCGGGTCAGATGGTCATGTATATCGTGCTCGAGTACGTGCACGGTTGTACGCTGAGCCAGCTGCTACGTGTGCGTAATGCCCTCTCGCTGGGTGAGGCTCTGGATATCCTCATTCCGGTCGTGGAGGCGCTCTCGGAGGTTCATGCGAACCGCTACCTGCACGGCGATATTAAGCCGGGCAATATTCTTCTCGACGCTAACGGCCAGGTGAAGCTCACAGACTTCGGTCTCTCCCGCCGTGACGATCAGGTGGATGCGGGCGCCCCCATGGGCACCCCCGCCTACGTAGCGCCGGAGGTTCTTGATCCGAAGGTGAAGGTCGGAGCTCAAGCTGATATTTTTGCGCTCGGCGTGATGATGTACCGCATGCTTTCAGGTCGTCTGCCCTTTGTTGGTCTGGAGAATGACCAGCAGGTGCTCTACCACAACGCGAATATTGAGATGCCCGCGCTGACCGATGTCGCACCGGGTGCGGACCGCGATATTGCGGGGCTGATTTCGTGGTGTACCCGCAAGCAGCCTCACGCCCGCCCAGAGGATGCGACCGAGCTGTTCACGGCTCTGCTGGAGATTTCTGAGTCGTTGGGTGAGTCTGAGCGTGCTTGGCGCGCCCCCTCGTGCCCGGAACCGGAGCTTCCCCTTTGGGAGGCCGTCGCCGATATTGCGGAGCGTAGCGGCGCCGCGCAGATGGTGCGTAACACCCCGATTAGCGCGTTTAGCGATGCCCGCGATCTGCTCGCCTACGATGTGTACTCCCCCGACAGCCTCGTGTACGATGCCTCGGCAGCGAGTCAGGGCGTGCACCTTGCCGACGTGGATGCTGAGGACTCCGTGCTCAACCGCCAGGGCATTCCGCCTCTGGTGAGTTCTGCCTCCGATAATGACGATTCTGACACTGATCAGGAGAAGGAAGGCTCAAAGGGCAAATCCGGCAAGCATGGTCTGGGTTCGTTCATGGGCCGCCGTACCGCCGCGGCGAAGGGCCCGCTGACTCAGTCCGTTGGCATTGGCCCGCAGACGGAGCAAGAGTTCATCTCAGCTAACGGCGAGTACGCCCCAATCCATGCGGAGCGTTCGTTGAGCCCCTCCGGCACACGTCGTTCGAAGTCTAAGGGACCGGCGAGCGCGTCGGAGGCTTCACCGGCAGAGGAGACCGCTTCTTCTCAGGAATCCGAGCAGTCTTCGCAGAAGGATCCTCGCCTGCCCGCCAAGCAGTTTAGGACCCCGCCCTCGGGTATGGCGGTGGGCGGTTGGGCTCTGGCGCTGATTCTGCTGGGCATGGGTTCGAGCTTCACCGGCTGGTGGCTTGCAACCTCGCTCGTGCAGTCGCAGTGGTGGCGCAATATTGAAGCGTTCCTGACCTTCTAGTAGCACGCCTTACCGAACGCCCCGTCCTCGCCTGTACCGCGCGCAGGTTAAACGATAATGCCCGGGTCTTCGCTCATAGGGAGTGAAGACCCGGGCATTTGTTTTTGCTATTCCCCGCCGACTAGTACCCACTGGCTAGTACCCGCTGACTAGTACGGCGAGGCGTATGAACGTTTTATGCGCGGTTCTTGAGGTACTCGGAGACCAGGAACGCGATTTCCAGGGACTGCGAGTGGTTCAGACGCGGGTCGCACAGGGACTCGTAGCGGTCAGCCAGTGCTGCCTCGTCGATAGCGTCGGAGCCGCCCAGGCACTCGGTCACGTCGTCGCCGGTCATCTCCACGTGAATACCGCCGGGGAACGAGCCCAGAGCCTCGTGCACCTCGAAGAAGCCGCGAACCTCGTCGAGCACATCGTCGAAGCGGCGGGTCTTGTAGCCGGAGGGCACGGAGATGGTGTTGCCGTGCATCGGGTCGGTCACCCACACGACCTTCGCGCCCTCGGCCTGCACGCCTTCAACGATGGAGGGCAGCTTCTCGCGAATGTTCTTCGCGCCCATGCGGGTGATGAAGGTCAGGCGGCCGGGCTCGCGGTTCGGGTCGAGCTTGTCAATCAGTGCGAGTGCGTCCTCGGTGGTGGTGGTCGGGCCGAGCTTCACGCCGATGGGGTTGCGGACCTTGGAGAGGAAGTCCACGTGGGCGTCATCGATGCCGCGGGTGCGCTCACCAATCCACAGGAAGTGTGCGGAGGTGTCGTAGGGCAGGTGGGTGCGCGAATCGATGCGGGTCAGGGCGCGCTCGTAGTCCAGAACTAGTGCCTCGTGGCCGACGTACATGTCGGTGGTCTTGAGGGCCTCGAAGTTCACACCGCATGCTTCCATGAATTTGAGGGCGCGGCCGATTTCGTTAGCGGTCTTCTCGTAGCGCTCGTGGGCGGGGTTAGAGGTGAAGCCTCGGTTCCACTGGTGCACGGCGCGCAGGTCGGCGAAGCCGCCCTTGGTGAAGGCGCGCACCAGGTTCAGGGTGGATGCGCTGGTGTGGTAGCCGCGCAGCATGCGCTTGGGGTCGTGTACGCGGGCTTCGGGAGTGAAGTCGAAACCGTTGACGGTCTCGCCGCGGAAGGAGGGCAGTGTGACGTCGCCGCGGGTTTCCATGTCTGCGGAGCGCGGCTTGGAGAACTGGCCCGCCATGCGGCCCATCTTCACCACGGGCATGGACGCACCGTAGGTGAGCACTGCAGACATCTGTAGGATGGTCTTGACGCGGCCGGAAATCTTGTCGGCGGTTGCGCCCGCGAAGGTTTCTGCACAGTCGCCGCCCTGCAGGAGGAATGCGCGGCCTTCGGCAACCTCGCCAAGTGCCTGACGCATAGCGTCGACCTCACCGGCGAAGACGAGCGGGGGCACCGAGTTCAGCTCGGCGATGGTGCTTTCAAAATCTTCGTGCTCGCTCCAGGTGGGCTGCTGGTCAATGTGCAGCTCGCGCCAGGTGTCCAGGCCGTGGTCGGGGGCCTGCGAGGTGCTGAGGTTTTGGTTGCTCATCTTCACTCCATCGGGATGGTCTTGTGCGTTTTCTGATTCAGCCCTGGTTCGGGTGCCCGGTGCGCAGTGTTCGGCGTGCGTGCACGTGGTTCTCAGGGATGAATAGACTAATTGTACTCTTGCTTGCTTCAACACCTAACCCTGTAGTCAGGTACATCTCACATGTTTAGATGGCGCCACCCGGTATCGGCGATAAGCGGGTTGATGAGTGCCGTTGCAGAAGGGCATACGAAAGGGCGGGATGCGGCGTCTACCGCATCCCGCCCTCTGGCGTATGTGTGCACCCGGGGTGCTGTCTCAGGGTGCTGTCTCAATGTTTAGTGCTGCAGGTGCGCGACAGCTTCGTCAGCGCTCATGTTCTTATCAGCCATGAGCTTCTTGACGCGGTCGGCATACACGTCCACGTATTCCTGGCCGCTCAGGGCACGGATTTCGGAGCCGATACGGTCGGCGATTTCACGCTGAACGCGGTGACTCAGGTCTGAGCCGTCGGTGTATTCCTCGAAGGTGAGAGGCTTGCCGATAATGGTGCGCACCTGGATGGGCTTGCCGTCGTGGCGCAGACGGATACGGTTTGAGCCGGAGGGCTGAATCAGGTCGGTACCGATCTGTCCGACGGGCACTACGGGCACGCCTGCTTCAACTGCGAGGCGGGCGACACCGACCTTGGGACGGTAGCCGCGTCCGTCGGGGCTACGGGTGCCTTCGGGGTAGATGCCAATCACGCCGCCGTCCTTGAGGACCTGCGCACCGGCGTTGAGGGATTCCTGGCTCTTCTGGCCGCCGGAGCGGTCCATGGGAAGCTGGCCAACGCCTCGGAAGAACGCCGCCATGGCGCGGCCCTTCACGCCGGGGGTGGTGAAGTAGTCGCTCTTGGCGAGGAAGTTCACGGTGCGCGGCATGGCGAGAGGAATAAAAATGGAGTCGCAGAACGCCAGGTGGTTGCTGGCGACGATGTAGGGTCCCTCGGGCAGGTTCTCCAGGCCAACCACGTCGTGGTGGTACAGTCCCTGCAACAGGGGGGAGCCAAGAACCTTGAGCGTTGAATAGAGGGCGGTGTTAGACATTGGGGTCTCCTCTCTGAATGTTCCCGGCTCAATTCTAGCGTGTCTGGAGAGGCGCGAGGGAACGCGCGATAATTAAAGAAAAGAGAACGATTTTTCTGCGCACCGGTGTATTCGGGTGCGCTGGAGGCGATATACCGGCATCGGCGCTGTATCTGTTGCGCCCCACCGGGGTACGCTATAGAGCCTGCACCTGCGTTCATATTCTCGCAGGTTGGCGAAGGAGGACCATGAGCATTTTTGATAACTCGTTGGAGCCGCTCAAGCGGATGCGCCGCAAGGCTCGCGAGCGCAGGCTTTTAGCAACCCAAAATGTCAAGGACTCCCTGGCGCGTCGCCTCGAGGGCGACCAGGAAGCGTTCGATCACTCCCCCGTTTCTTTTAGTCCTGACCCGGCGCAGCATTCTGTGGGTATTTTGCTGGTGCACGGTTTTACGGGTTCACCGCATAGCATGCGCCCGTTGGCTCAGCATTTTATGGAGCTCGGGTATGCGGTGGAGATGCCGTTGCTGACCGGTCACGGTACTCATTGGAAAGATTTGCGCGATAGCACCTATGAGCAGTGGCTAGCTTCTGCCGAGCAGGGGTACCGTCGCCTAGCCGATCAGGGTCTGCGTGTGGTGGTCGTTGGTATGTCGATGGGCGGCACGGTGGCGACCCATCTGTCGGCGCGCCTGCCGGTGGCGGGTACGGTACTCATCAACCCCTACATGGTGGATGTGAACCCGATGATGCGTCACGCCGGTAAGGTGTCGAAGGTTCTGCCGGTGCTCAAGGCGATCGGGTCTGATATTGCGGTTCCGGGTGTGAGCGAGGGCGCGTATTCTATCGTTCCAACGGCAGCAGTGCATCAGCTACATCTTTTGGGTGCTGAGACTCGTGCTCTGATCCCGCAGTTGAAGTCGCCGGTTCTGTATTTGCGTTCACTGGGCGATCATACTGTGTCGGATAGCTCCCATAAATATTTTCTCGAACATTGTTCAGTTCCTGTAGAATTTAGGTGGCTGACCCGCAGCTACCATGTGGCAACGCTCGACTACGACGCCGAGTATCTTCTCTCTACTGTTCAAGCTTTTGTCGCATCACTAAACCACTAAATTCTGACAGTTCCGCCCGCTGCACACCGGCGAATGCATCACCCGCCGCGGTGGACAGAACACTCAGAAAGCCATCACGGCACCTCGAGAAATCGAGGACAGCCCGCGGCACCGGATTCGCCACGGGCTCACGCCCTGATTTGAAAGGCGCATTATGAAAGTCTTCTCCACTCCCGCTGAGGTTCTTGTCGACCCCTCGCTGAACCTGACAAGCATTGTTGAGCGCCACCGAGCCGATAGCTCCAACCCGGTGCTGTACCGCCGTCAGATGTCGCCGGGTAACTGGCAGCCGGTTCGAGCCCAGCAGTTCCACCAGATGGTGACCGACCTGGCTAAGGGCATGATTGCTGCGGGTATCCGCCCGGGTGACCGTGTGGGCATTATGAGCCGCACCCGCTTCGAGTGGACCGTCATTGACTTCGCCATCTGGTATGCCGGTGCTGTCTCCGTGCCGGTATATGAGACGAACGCTGCCGCCCAGGCTGCATGGGCGCTGTCCCATTCTGAGGCTGTCGCCATCTTCGTCGAGGATGAGAAGCTCCTGAATCGTGTGGCTGAGGCTGAAGAATACGCCGCTTCCACTTCTGAACCGTACCAGCTCAAGCACCGCTGGGTCATTGAGAACGGCGACCTTGATGCCCTCAGCGCTCGCGCGTCCGAGGTGAGCGATGAGCAGCTGGAGCAGGTACGTTCCGCTGCCGGCTGTGATGACATCGCGACCATTGTGTATACCTCCGGCACGACCGGCCGCCCCAAGGGTTGCGCGCTGACTCACGGCCACTTCCTAAACCTGAGTGTCAACACCAAAATGGTCGAACCCGAGATTGCGAACTCCCGCAACTCCTCCATTCTTTTCTTGCCGCTGGCGCACGTTCTGGCGCGTCTGATTCAGGTGCTGGCACTGGATGCCGGTCTGGTCATCGGTCACTCCCCCAATATTAAGAACCTGGCTGCTGACTTGGATAGCTTCAAGCCGACCATGCTGCTGGTGGTGCCCCGCGTCTTTGAGAAGGTGTACGAGGGCGCCATGGCGAAGGCGGCTAAGGGCGGCAAGTTCAATAAGTCGCTCTTTGAGCGTTCCACCGATATTGCGGTGCGCTGGTCACAGGCGAAGGTTGAGGGCCGTGTCCCGCTGAAGCTGGCGGCGCAGTACGCTCTCTACGACAAGCTGGTCTACTCGAAGCTGCGTGCGGCTCTGGGCGGCGAGCTGCGCTACGCGGTCTCCGGCGGCGGTCCCCTCGGCGAGCGCCTGGCGCACTTCTTCCACGCGGTGGGTGTGCAGGTGGTTGAGGGTTACGGCCTGACCGAGACCTGCGCCCCGATTGCGGCTGGCCGCATCAACCCGTACCAGATTGGCATGATTGGCCCGCTCATCCCCGGTTCCGAAGGCTATATTGCTGAGGACGGCGAGCTTCTGGTTCGTGGCGTGGGCGTGATTAGCAGCTACTACAAGAACCCCGAAGAGGACGCTCAGGCGTTCACTGAGGACGGCTGGTTCCGTACCGGTGACCTGGCTCATTTCGATGAGCGCGGCTACCTGAAGATTGTGGGCCGCAAGAAGGAAATCATTGTCACCGCCGGCGGTAAGAACGTGATTCCGGGTATTGCGGAGACTCATCTTCGTACCTCTCCCCTGGTTTCTCAGGCGATGCTGGTAGGCGATGAGAAGCCGTTCGTTGCGGCTCTGGTGACCCTGGATCCGGATACCCTGCCCGAGCAGTTGGAGCACTTGGGTCTGCCGCGTTCGCTCTCCATCCCGGAGGCTGCTGTTCACCCGGCGGTTCGTGCTGCAGTTCAGAAGCTCGTGGACGAGGCGAACCAGTTGGTTTCCCGCGCTGAGGGTATTCGCGAGTTCCGCATTATGAACCGCGATCTGACCGAGGCGGACGGCTATCTGACTCCCTCGCAGAAGTTGCGCCGCGCGAAGATTCTGCAGGACTTCTCCTCCTACGTGGATGAGATGTACGGCAAGGTTTCCGATAGCACGTCGGATTCTTTGGCTCGCCTGCAGGAGTACGCGGCGGAGCAGTCTGAGAAGTTCGCTGAACTGCGTGAGCAGGCGGCAGAGCGTCTGCACGAGTACGCGGACCACCAGGCGGAGCGTCTTGCCGAGCTGCGTGAGCAGGCGGCTGAGAAGTTTGAGGAGCTGCGTGAACAGACCGCCGAGATGATGCAGAAGCCTCAGGAAGAGGAGGCTGAAGAGGTAAAAAAGGCTGAGAAGTCTTCCGCTAATGCTCCCGCTGAGAAGCCCGCGCAGACTGAGAAGAAGACTGTTGCAGAGCAGAACCCGCAGAAGTCTGACAGCGACAAGGCATAACCGGCTCTGGCCACCAATAACGAGAGGAGGGGGTCGTACCGCTTAGGTACGATCCCCTCCTCTCTGTTTGTTCGCTAGAAACCTCGATTTTCGGACGTTATCTAGCCGTCGTTAGATGGCGGGTTCTTAGTTTGCGGGCTCGTCGAATTCCAGACCGAGCAGCGCGTTCTCAACGATTTCGGTCAGTGCCGGGTGAATCCAGTACTGGCCGCGTGCGAGGGTGCGCGCATCCATGCCGAAGCTCATTGCCTGCAGGAGCGGCTGGATGAGCACGGAGGACTCTTCACCGACCAGGTGTGCACCGAGCAGCTCACCGTTGTCCTTACGGGCAATGAGCTTGCACAGGCCAATCTTGTCTTCCATTGCCCAGCCGTAGGCGGTGTCGCCAAAGTTCTGTGCCTTGACGGTAATCTCAAAGCCTTCACGTTCAGCCGCCTGGCGCGCCTGCTCTTCGGTCATGCCGACCACAGCAATCTGCGGGTTGCTGAAGACGGCAGCCGGTACGTAGCGGTGGTCGCTGGCACGCAGGTCCTCGGGGTGGCTGAGGTTGTGCTGCACAACGCGTGCCTCGTGGTTTGCCACGTGCTTGAGCTGGTAGCGGCTGGACACGTCGCCGAG
The DNA here is from genome assembly GCF_001813725.1 of Rothia sp. HMSC072B04. Lineage (NCBI taxonomy): Bacteria > Bacillati > Actinomycetota > Actinomycetes > Micrococcales > Micrococcaceae > Rothia > Rothia sp. HMSC072B04. The sequence continues at coordinate 168,106 of NZ_KV813811.1, forward strand.
GGCGTAGACGCCGGGTACGGGCGCGCCGTTGTAGAGCACGCGCTGGTACTTATCGACGCTGAGCTGACCGCCGTCCTGCACGTCGAAGTAGTTCTTCGCGTTGAGGGTGTCGGTGTTGGGGCGGCGGCCGGTTGCCACGAGCACAGCGTCTGCCGGGATTTCGAGCAGTTCTTCACCGTTCTCGGTGGTGCGCTTCGCTACGACGGTTACGCTGCCGTCGGCGTTCTCACGGATTTCGGAGAGGGACGCATCCTTGACGATGTTCCACTGCTTGCTTGCGGCTTCTTCGAAGCGTGCCACGACCTCTTCATCCACGCCGCGCAGCAGGCGGGAGGAGCGGTTCAGCTGGGTTACTTCGGTGCCGAATGCGGAGAAAACGTGGGAGAATTCTGCCGCAATCACGCCGCCACCGATGACGACCATGCGGGCGGGCAGCTCGTCCAGGCGCATGACGTTGTCGTTAGTGTAGACCTTAGAGGAGTCGATACCGGGCACGGGAGGCAGCACGGCGCGCGAACCTGCCGCAATGACAATCTGGCGGCCCTGCAGGCGGGTGCCGTCGGTCAACTCAACGGTGTGGGAGCCGACGAAGCGCGCGTACTGGTCGTAGAAATCGACGTTGGGCAGACCGGCACGCCATTCGCGGCCGCCTTCAACAATCTGGTCAATGCGAGAGGCAAAGATGCGGTCACGAATCTGTGCCCAGTGCACGGCGTCTACGTGTGCGTCGACGCCCAGGTGCTTGACCTCGCGGGTCTTCTGCGCGATAGTCGCCGGGTAGACGTACATCTTGGTGGGGATGCAGCCAACGTTCAGGCAGGTGCCACCGAAGATACCGCCGTCGATGAGGGCGACCTTCTTGTCATCCCATTCGGGGCCGATGAGGGTGTTGCCGGATCCGGAGCCGATGACGATGAGGTCGTACTGTGCTACGCCGTCAATGCGTTCTACGTTCTCGATGCTCATGTGGTCCTCTCGTTGTTGGTGTTGAGGCTGGGCTCGTTCCCAGCGTGCCCCTCGATGGCGGGGTTATTTCTGTTACTGCCACTATAACGCGTGGAGGCTACCGGCTATTCCCACTATCTAGTGTCAATGTTGACGGATATACGAAAGTGCGCCGTCCCAAAGAACACAGCACTGAGAACACAGGGCTGAGAACACAGGGGTTCTTTGAGAAGACGCACTCAAGCATTGAAACTATTTGAGCCTGCGGATTGGTGACGCACAGGTATCTGCGTTTAGATGTCTGCGATTAGAAATCAGCCATGAGCCCAGCCAGCAGACGGGTGAAGTCAATGGCGGGATCAACCGATTCTTCGTCGGGCCAAAAATGAATCGGGTACGCCGCACCCTGGGCACGCTGCAGCACGGGGCTTTCAGCGAGCACGGGTTCTGCCACGAGCTCGCCGAAGAGGGAGCGCATTTCGTCGCGTCGGTAGTGGTGTTCGCTGTCGTTGGGGCGCATCTTGTTAATAACTACTCCCGCACCGTCAATGCTGATGCCGCTTTCCTGCTGAAAGCGCACGATGGCGCGCAGGGTTCGTTCGGTGCCCGCCACGGAGAAGAGGGAGGGCTCTGCTACCGAGAGGATACGCTCACTCACCGCCCAGCCCATCGAAGACAGGGTTCCGAGGAACGGCGGGCAGTCAATCAGAATCACGTCGTAGGCGTCCGCTGCCGCCTCCACCATGCGCTTGAATCGGCGGATGAACGGCGCGGCTTCCTGCCGGTCCACGAGGGTGGAGCGCGCCGAGCCTCGCGCCACCTTCACGCTACCGGTGGTCACGGGGTTATTGGTCAGCAGGGTGGGTTTGCCGACGAGCGCGTTCCAGGAGGAGCTACCGGCTTCCTCCGCGAAGGCGCGTTCATTGGAGCTGGCAATCAGGGAGGCGACGTCGGGGATGGTTTCATCCACTGCCAGGCCGGTGCTGGCGTCGCCGTGGGGGTCGAGGTCAATAACAAGTGTGGAGAGTCCGCTGTGTAATGCCGCGGAGGCGAGCCCCAAAGTGATGGACGTTTTGCCAACGCCACCCTTGAGGCTGCTGATACTGACGATGCGGGGCATGCAGGTCCCTTTTATGAGTGAGGTGTAATGCCCCTTTATTTTAGCGAATCTTCGCTTTTCTTCTGGCTCTGACAGGGGTGTATCTTGAGTTTTTTCTCAAGTGAGCATTGAATATTCCCTCGCATTTAAAGCTTCAGCCCGCGCTCGCTACCCGATAGGTAGTGAGCGCGGGCTGATTCACGTTTTGTGTTTTATGCCTGTGCGCGGCGGGCACGGCGGGCGGCGAGTTCGTCGCCTTCGAAGTTTTCATGCATTTCTTCGCCGGGCTGGCCGTTGAGGTTCATTTCGATTTCGCGCCAGACGCGACCGATAGCGATACCGAAGACGCCCTGACCTGCCTGAACCAGGTCAATGACCTCGCTCGGGGAGGTGCATTCGTAGACGGTGGTGCCGTCACTCATGAGGGTAATGTTCGCGAGGTCGTCAATGCCGCGGGTACGCAGATGCTCGATGGAGGTGCGAATCTGCTGCAGGGACACGCCGGTGTCGAGCAGTCGCTTCACAATCTTAAGCACGAGCACATCGCGGAAGCTGTAGAGGCGCTGGGTACCGGAGCCGGAGGCGCTACGCACGGTGGGTACAACCAGGTCGGTGCGTGCCCAGTAGTCGAGCTGACGGTAGGTGATGCCTGCTGCCTTGCAGGCGACGGCGCCACGGTAGCCGAGGTTTTCCTCGACGACAGAGACAGGGTCGGTGAAGAGTACGCCCTGTTCACCGCGCGGAGGCGGTGCTACAGGGAAGAGGGTATCGAAGCCATCCAGGGGCTGGTCGAAGCCCTGGGGTGCGTGCGTGGTTGCGGCCTCGCCTGCATTTTCGGCTACCTGCTGCTCTAGCACGGTCCCTCCTTTTCGTTAAACCCTTTTAAGTGCTTCACCGCGCCCCATCAAATGCAGTCGATATCGTTCCGGTGTAGACCCGATTCTCGGGGTGAGATATCGGGGTGAGATTCTAGGGTTGAGGTCTAGAATCTGCGTCTATGATTCGCGTGGCTCCTCTACTGGGTTCCGGCGCGGTTTTCAATACTACACAGCGGTTCGACAGTGCGACCGATGCGCGATAGGCGCGGTTGTTCAATCCATTTTAACTGATAGAGGGCTCTACTTAAAATTGAACCCACCGAAGCGAATGATCTTTTCAGATTCATTCTTGCCTCATTAACGCCTCATAGGGGCGCCCCTCCCCCACTGTTCCCTTCGCTTTTCTGGGCACCCACCCCACAGAGGGAGTTTATGCAGGAGGAGTTTAAAAAGTAAATGCGTACGGACTGGTAGTCCGTACGCATTTACCGCTGAGTTGAGTGAATAGCCTTGGCAGGCCGGGAGCCCCCTGGTGAGAAAGCTCTTCGTGTTGGACGAAGGGGTAGAAATTCCGAGCGTGCCAGCGTCGGCTTCGTCCAAGTCTAGAGGCCGCTACCCGTTGGTGCAGGTAGGGACTGTAGAGGGAATCACCGTGGTCAGTGGTGTTTCCCGAGGGAAATCCCCGTTCGGGGTGCGGTGGAACCGCATGGGTTTTGAAGGGTAGACAGTCCGGTCGTCTGCGTCTTCGGTCGCCTACTCGTAGGTAGGCATCGCCGATTCGACGAGAGTTGCATGCAGCTGCAGGCACAACTTGCGAATCTTGTTGGCTCGTTCCTGCGCCTGAGCCTGGGAGGCTGCGTCGCGGCGCGAAGCCAGCGGAGCCACCGCAATTTCCACGAGGGAAATTTCACGGTCTGCCGCAGACTTAAATGCGCGCAGGTGGCGGGGCTGAATACCGTGCTGGGTCAGTTCTGCACTAACGCGGGCGATCAGCACATCGTAATCGGTGTACTCCACATCCGAACCGTCTTCGAGCAACCCAAAGTCAATCAGCTCGCGAATCAGTTCAGGGGTGGTGTCAGCGTATTCTGCCAGCTCGCGGAGAGTGTAGGTGCGACCTTCCTGCTCGTTCGGGCCGAGGACGGTGTCTAGCACGTCTTCGCTTACGGTGGCAGGCATAGAGTTCAGTACGCGACCGGCTTCCAGGTCCTCCAGGTGCTGACGGATTACCTTGAGCGGCATATAGTGATCGCGCTGCATAGTGAGGATGTAGCGCAGGCGCTCAATGTCAGTCTGGGAGTACTTGCGGTAACCGGTTTCGGTACGGCTGGGGTGCACCAGGCCGCGCTCCTCCAGGAAGCGAATCTTGGATGCGCTAATTCCGGGGAACTCCAGGTCAAGCTGGCTAAGAACCTGACCAATGGTCCGGCTCTTAACGTCACGCGGGTTACGGTCAGAGTCGCCGTTCTCCACGTCCTCTAGTTGAACCTCAGCGTTAGTGAGGTTCTCATCGATGCGTGAGGTCATCTATGTCTTTCGGGTACTTGTTCGGTCGATGACGATACTCGCCGTATTTGAGTGAATGGCTCGTTCCCCCGGTCGGGGGTCTCGCTCCGTGCCGAACATCTTTGCTTAGTGTTGAGAGTGTGATAGATAAGTTTAGTTGTTTATCACGAAATGATAAACCGCAAACCTTCGAGACAATCTTATAGCCTCACAAGGCATTTTGCTATTTAGTTCGCCCTTTTCAGAGGCTTTTTGAACCCAAAAATAGCCACACAATCAAACATTAATCAGTAGAGACAGTACCAATTTTAGCAAAATTCCAATACTTCGAACACATATATCTCATATTGGACTGCTTTACGAGGAAAATTTTATCTTCTCGCGATAGTTGAAGTTTTCATCACATTTAACTTGAAAGAGGCCCCCACTAGGGGTTTAGTCATCCTTCAAGCCCCTTTAGTGAATTCCTGCACCTTCAAGACGAACCTTAAATGCGCCCAACTATTTGCGTTTGTGTGCATTTTAAAAGAAAAACGGCGAGACCAATCGGTCTCGCCGTTTCATCAGTACGTACCTCTTAACACGAGGGACGCCAGAGCTATAGAGTCTATCGAGCTAGACTATCGACTTAGAGCTTAGCCAGCTCAGCCTTGTACGCCTCTGCATCCAGCAGGTTAGCCAGGTCATCAGCGTTCTCGGGGCGAATCTCAATGATCCAGCCCTCGCCGTAGGGATCGGAGTTAACCAGTGCGGGGTCATCCTCCAGGCCCTCGTTCACTGCGACAATCTCGCCCGCAATGGGAGCGAAAAGATCAGAGACAGACTTGGTGGACTCAATCTCACCGAAGCTATCCTCAGCAGCTACAGAATCGCCGACAGAGGGAAGGTCGACGTAGACGACGTCACCCAGTGCATCCTGAGCGTGGTCGGTAATACCAACACGTACGGTGCCCTCGGCGGTGAGAGCGGAAACCCACTCGTGCTCAGAAGTGTACGAGAGTTCTGCGGGAACGTTGCTCATAGCAGCGGTGTCCTTTCAGTGTGTTCTTGCGTAGCGCGGACCGTCCCGCGCACGGTGTCGTTCCGTATGTGGGATGACGGAACGTCCTACACCAATTATCACATAAGAAGTAACGCGGGGCACGTCCAAACACCCCCGTACCACTTCTATGACACTATATTTTCCTTATCCTATCTAACCGCTCAACAAGCGCCCCTTCCCAAGGCCCTAGAAGCACCCCTATTACTCACCTCCAGCAGGGAGCCATCAGACACACCAAAAGGCTCAGGGCCCCACACCATGATGGTGCAGGGCCCTGAGCCTTAGGCTAGAGAGCTAAACTCTCACAGCGCCTTAGCGGGAAGAAATGACGCGCTCGGAGAAGCGGTTCGGGTTACCGAAACGGTGTGCGGTAATCGAAACAGCCTGCTCGCGGAGGAAGGGCAGCATCTCGATACGGCCAGCCTCGGTGACGGGTGCGAAGTACACTGCAACGTCCGGGCGACCACCCAGTGCGGTGTAGAGGGACTTCTCATCGTTACCGATGTAGCGGATACGGGTGCCTTCCAGCGGGGTACCAGCCAGTGCGCGAACCGGGGTCTTAGCGTTCGAAGCCAGGTACTCGCGGAACTGAGCGTCCGACTTGACTTCGTACTTGATGCCCTTGTTCTCGAGGACGCCACGGACGTCGACCGGCAGGTCCTTACCGACGGACAGAGCAACCGGTGCGTTAGCTGCCAGACCGGCGAGCACAACGCGCAGGGTCTCTGCTGCGGATGCGGACTCGTCTGCACGAACCAGAACCTGGGTGGGTACGTAGCGCAGGATGTTGCGCTCCACGCCCAGCTTCGAGGGATCGTGGCCGAAGCCGAACTCGGTGTCCCAAGCGTGTGCGTCAGAGGAGACACCGCGCTTGATGAATGCGAAGTCCTCGCGCTTGCCCAGCTCGGAGTTCTCGATGGTAGCCAGGGTCTCGCGGACGGTCACGGACTGGGTGACAGCGGTTGCGGTTGCCTGTGCGGGCTCCCAATCGGACAGAGCGATCAGGTAGCTGGGGCCACCAGCCTTGGTACCGGAGCCAACGGTGGACTTCTTCCAACCGCCGAAGGGCTGACGCTGAACGATTGCACCGGTAATTGCACGGTTGACGTACAGGTTACCTGCCTGGACCTTGGAGAGCCACAGCTCGAGCTCGTCAGCATCCAGCGAGTGCAGACCTGCGGTCAGGCCGTAATCGGGTGCGTTCTGCAGCTCGATTGCCTCTTCCAGGGTGTCAGCGGTCATGATGCCCAGGATGGGGCCGAAGTATTCGGTCATGTGGTACTCGGAACCGGGCTTGACGCCTTCGCGAACACCGGGGCTCCACAGGCGACCGGTCTCGTCCAGTTCCTTGGGCTGGATGAGCCAGCGCTCGCCCGGGCCGAGGGTGGTCAGACCGCGCAGCAGCTTCTCTTCCGGCTTCTGAACAACGGGGCCCATCTCGGACTCGATGTCCTGCGGGTGTGCCACGTGCAGGGAGCTGACAGAGTCAATCAGCTGACGACGGAAACGCTCGGACTGTGCAACGGAGCCAACCAGGATGACGGTCGAACCAGCGGAGCACTTCTGACCTGCGTGACCGAATGCCGAGTAGACGACGTCCTTGACGGCGAGGTCGATGTCAGCGTTCGGGGTGACGATGATGGAGTTCTTACCCGAGGTCTCACCGAACAGGGGCAGGTCATCACGCCAGGAGCGGAAGAGCTCAGCGGTCTCGTAACCACCGGTCAGGATCAGGCGGTCAACCTCGGGGTGCGAGATGAGCAGCTTACCTGCAGCGCGGTCAACAACCTTGACGAGCTTCAGAACTTCCTTGGGAACGCCTGCATCCCACATGATCTCTGCGATCAGGGCACCGGTGCGAGCGGTAATGGTTGCGGGCTTGAAGATGACAGCAGAACCTGCAGCCAGACCAGCCAGAACACCACCGGCGGGAATAGCGGTCGGGAAGTTCCACGGGGGAACAACCAGGGTCAGGTCAACAGACTTGGGCTTTGCGCCGTCGATCTTCTCGAGGTCCTCAGCCAGCATTGCGTAGTAGTATGCGAAGTCGATTGCCTCGGAGACCTCGGTGTCGCCCTGCTCCAGGGTCTTGCCAGCCTCAGCTGCCATAACCTCCAGCAGGTCACCGCGGCGCAGTGCGATAGCCTTACCGACCTTGCGCAGAATCTCTGCACGCTCGTGGCCGGAGAGCTTGCCCCATGCCTTACCAGCTTCCTCAGTTTCCTTGATCAGCTTCTCAGCGTCAGCTTCGCTGGTCAGCTCGTTAGCCTTGAGGGTTTCGATGCCCAGCTTGGTGGTCTTGGAACGCTCGAGGATTGCGCGGCCCCACTCGCGGTTACCGGAGAGTGCAGGGTCGGTGTCGGGGGTGTTCTCGAAGCGGCCTGCCGGTACGAAGACGTTGTCCTCGTTCTCGGTCAGACGGTTCTGGGTGCGCTTGGATGCGGGAACCTCGTCGGTGACGGAGTTCAGCGCACGCATGAAGCGGTCCTCTTCGCGCTTGAAGATGGACTCGTCGGTTGCCAGGTCGAAGATACCGGACATGAAGTTCTCGGAGGAAGCGTTCTCCTCGAGACGACGGATCAGGTATGCGATAGCAACGTCGAATTCCTTGGGGTTCACGACGGGCACGTACAGCAGCAGGTGGCCAACGCGACGGCGGATGATCTCTGCCTGCTGCTCAGCCATACCAATCAGCATCTCGAACTCGACGCGGTCCTTCACGCCGCGGTCCTCGGACAGCAGCAGTGCGAAAGCAACGTCGAAGAGGTTGTGACCTGCAATACCGAGGCGAACGTTCTTCACGTGCTCGGGGCGCAGTGCGTAGTCCAGAACGCGCTTGTAGTTGGTGTCAGCAGCCTGCTTGGTGTCCCAGGTGGTCAGCGGCCAGCCGTGCATAACAGCTTCCACGATTTCCATGGAGAGGTTTGCACCCTTAACCAGGCGAACCTTGATGCCTGCGCCGCCAGCAGCAACGCGCTTTGCGGACCACTCCTGCAGGTGCTGCATTGCAGCCAGGGTGTCGGGCAGGTATGCCTGGAGCACGATACCGGCTTCCAGGTCCTTCAGGTGGGGCTGGTCCAGAATCTTGGTGAACACCTCAATGGTGAGGTCCAGGTCCTTGTATTCCTCCATGTCCAGGTTGATGAACTTCTTGGGGGAGGTGGATGCAGCCAGCTCGTACAGGGGGGTCAGGCGACGAACTGCGGTCTCAACGACCTCGTCGAATGCCCAGTGCTGGTGGGGGCCGGAAACAGCGGACACCTTGATGGAGACGTAGTCAACGTCGTCACGTGCCAGCAGGCGCTTGGTCTCAGCCAGGCGGTGCTCTGCTTCCTTGTCACCCAGAACTGCCTCACCGAGCAGGTTGACGTTCAGGCGGTTACCGGTCTTGGTCAGCTCTGCAATTGCGTCGCCCAGCTTCTCCTCGGAAGCGTCGACGATCAGGTGACCAACCATCTCGCGCAGCACGCGGCGTGCAACGGGAACGGTGGGCCATGCGACCTTGCCAGCCAGCTTGCCACCGAAGCCAACAGCGGACTTCATGTACCAGGGCAGGAAGGAAGGTGCCAGGCCGGAAATGCGGGAGAGGTTGCGGCCGGAGACGTTGTCGTCTTCGGGGCGAATAACGCCATCAACAAAGCCGACGGTGAAGGGAAGACCATTGGGGTCCTTCAGAACACCGGCGAGCTGCTCAGCTGCGAAGGTGGGCTTGATCGACTGGGACTCATTTACCCACTGGCGAACAAGCTGACGAGCTTCCAGAGCCATCTTCTGGTAGTGCTCAGATGCGAAAGGATGGGTCATCCTTGACTCCTAACTATCTTACTGTGTGCGGTACACACCACGTTTGGCGATGTCTCTATTTCACCACAAAAGGGTAATAAATACCTCATTAGAAAAACTGAATGTTTTTTCCAAAATTCATTTAGATTTTCTTAATGATTGTGCGGTGAGGTTTTCACCCCGCGCCCCCTCCGAACCTCCTGTTCGAAGAGACAAGGTGAAGTTTGTAGCGACATCGCTATCCATCTCTCTCAGGCTAGCACTTTCAGAGCGCAAATATCGAACCCACTTCGTAACAGACGAACACTTCAAAACCAGTCCCAAAAGCATCTTCAACCCCAAGAATCGTCACATTCAGCGCGAAAATACTCGCTACACAAGCCAACATGCCGGCACCCCATTTCAGGCGTCTCAAAAAGAGCCGGCCGGAAGCCTGCGCGGTACCATATACAAGAGTCCACGATGAGAGACGCACCATGGAATACGGTGGCAGCCACAGCCAGCGCAATGCCGAGTGCACCAGGGAGGAAAATATGTCCATCTACGACATCCGACGTATGCAAATGCTCCTCGAAATCCAAGAACGCGGCACCGTCATCGCCGCAGCCGAAGCACTCAGCCTCACCCCCTCCGCCGTCTCCCAGCAGATTGCCACCCTCGAAAAAGAAACCGGCACCCCGCTTTTGCAGCGCATCGGCAGGCGCGTACAGCTCACCAGCGCCGGACTCATCATCGTCGACAGCGCCCGCAGCATCCTGCGCGAACTCGACCGCATGCAAACCTCCGTCGCCAACCTCACCGGCGAACCCGCAGGCATGGTCCGCCTCGCCATCTTCCAGTCCGCGGCCTTCGCACTGCTACCGGAAACCCTCAGCTACCTTGCCGAACACGCACCCTCACTCACCCTGCAAGTACTGCAAATCGACCCCGAAACCGGAACCTCCCTGACCCGAAGCCGCGAATACGACATGGTGCTCTCCGAAGCCTACCCGCACCACCACATCCCCGAATACCCCGAACTGCATTCCGAGCTACTCACCGAAGACCCGCTCAGCCTCATCGTGCCCAGCACCTCCACCATCACCTCGATTGAGGAAGCGCACGCACTGCCCTGGGTCCTCGAAATGGAGCAGAACACCTCCCGCAGCTGGGCGCTCAACCAGTGCCGCACCGCAGGATTCGAGCCGGTCATCCGCTACAGCGCCAATGACATGATTACGAACTCCAACCTCGTCAAAGCAGGATTCGCCGTCACCATCGTGCCCGGCTTCATCCTCTCCTCCCTCTCCACCACCGAGGGGCTACGCATCGTGGAGCTGCCCGGCAAGCCCTGCCGCAAAATCTTTACCGCCGTACGCCGAGAGTCCGCCGCCAACCCCGCCATCGCCATGGTGCGCGAAGCACTGCACCACGCGGTGCAGGTGGCATTCGGCGAACACGACAGGACCGAAACCGCATAGGAAAAATCAGCTACCGCTCACGCCGGCAGACTAGACAATGCAAAGGTCGGGGCCGTTCCCAGGAACGACCCCGACCTTTCAACATACCTTTTTGAACAGGCGCCTATATATAAGGTATAAAAACACACAACGGAGCCACTCCCCCGCCGTGCCCATCCTTCACAGGAGCCAGCCCAACTGCTAGTTCAGCGAAGCAACCACAGCCGAGCTCTGCACCTCGTAGAACGAAGAGGACAAACCAGCCGCCGCCATATCCAGCACAGCGCTCACATGAACCTGCTTCAACGCAGAACCGGCAACACCCGAAGCCACCTGATAATTCAGCTGAACATCCAGGCGATGACCGCGAGGAATAGCAGTGCGCAACTCCAGAACGTTCTCGCTACCGGCACCAGCCTGACCGGTCTGCTCGCTACGGCGCACCGCATCAAGATTCAGAGCATCCACAGGAGCCACCAGGGCCGAAGCACCCAGGTTACCCGAAGGCAGCACCGCCTGACCCGAGGAAACACGAAGAGTCACCGCTGGCTTCAACAACAAACCAGTCTTCGGGTCCTGCGCGCGAGCACGCACCATCAGGCGAGTACCCACCGGCAGCGTCGAATTGCCCTCATTAATAATGCTCAGGCGAGTCGGCAGATTCCGGAAAGCAACAGTACGCGCCGGCTGACTCTGCAAAGGCACAGCCTGCACACCGTTAGCAGCCTTCAACTCCAGGCGGATGCACGACTCGTTATAGCGTATCGGCACCTGCGCCAGAGCGGAACTCGCCGCGCCACCGTGCTGTCCACCGCCGTGCTGACCGCGCTGCCCGCCACGCTGTCCGCCAGGACGCTGGGTCACCGGGGTCACGCGAGCGCGCTTACCGCCCGAACGAGTTGCCGCCTCCGCAGCGCTCACGCCGCCAGCCACCAGGGCAGCCGAAGCGCCCGCAACCTTCAACGCGGTACGGCGAGAAGCGTTCATCAGATTATTCTTAGTCATTTTCTACTCCCCTAAGCCTTCGCGATACGGTACACGCCGCTAATCGTGCCCTGCCACCAAGTGCCGTAACGGTCAATCGTGCCCACCATCTGCAGGGTGTCGCCACCGCCAAGCAGCAGGCTCACATGCTGAGGCAGGCGCTGCTCGTGCATCGTCTTACCGGTTTCCATGTCCAGCGCGACAGCCCACGCGTAGGCACCATTCGCTAAACCAGCCGGGCCGCGGCGACGCTCACAGGTGTAAATTAGACCGTCAGCGGTGGAATAGCGAGGAACAGCCGAAGAGTATACGTCCTTACGATCCCAAATCTTACGCAGACCGCGATTGGTAATATCCCAACGCTCCATACCGGGAGCAAAAAGCGCGTTCGCAGGAACCGACGGGCCGGCACCCTCCGGGTACTTCGGGTAGGGGTAGCCGTAGGTGCTTGCACCGACCATCGTGTTACCCACACCAATCATAGAATTCTCAGTGCCAGAGGTACCGGCAGTAAACAGGCCGGCGCTACCGACCTTCGCACCGTTATCAGTGCGGTACACAATGACCGACTCCTGAATATCAGAGTTATCGGTCAGCATCACGTAATCCGAACCGTTCGGGCCAAAGAACGTCGGGGAGGCACCGGAACCCCACGCGAGCTTACCCGGCTTGCGGGCGCTACCGCGGTCGTACGCATGCCACCATTTGAGGGTGGGCGCACCGGTTGCAGTAGCGTTCAGCATATAAATAGCGTGAGAAGTCACCACGCTCACGCCCTGCGGGCACGCCGAAATCGAGTTATCAATACGCTCACCCGCAATCGACGCCTTATTCAGGCGCATCGAGCGAATCGTGCCGCGGGCAGAATCAATCACCGCAATGTAGCCGTTCTTCGTCGCAACCCAAATGCGGCCGGACCAGTCGGGTACCAGACCGACCACAGCGTCATTGGCACTCTGCGCGAGCATGCGGCTCAGGTCAATACGCTCATCAACTCGGATGCTGCGACCGTCAGCAGAGTGGGAGAGGCGTAGCAGGCACTGAGAGCCATCCACCAAAACCATGCGGTCCTGCGCGTCAAGGTAGGCATACACACCACCGAGCAGTGCGCCCTTCGGGATGTCCAAGTGGGAGAGCTCGCGGCCGGTATGCGGGTCAAGGATAGAGAGCTTCGGGGTAATGAACTCGCCGTGGGCGAAGACCTGGGTGCAGAGCACCTGAATGAAGCCGTCGCGTCCGGCAAGGATCGTCGGGCAGGCGCCGCCGAGCTTCGTGCCGGTAATCTTCCAGTCGCCAGCGCCGGGGCCAGCAAGAGGAGTAGCGTCAGAGGACTGGGCATCACCGTGCATGGTGGTAATGCCGGGTGCGCCCAGGTGCGGATTCACCTGGGCGTTATAGGTGGGGGTCATGGTTGGTTCTTTCTAACGGTGAGTGGCGCACACCTTCAATGGAGTGCACAAATATGCACTTTCACATGCGCAAACGTTTCACATTGTAGGGTCAGAAAGCAGTTTTTGACGACACTAAAGGGCACCTTGAAACATTGTTCATGCGGCGCTTGAGAGCTTCACCAGGAAAGCTCTCAAGCACTACCTTTTCAGATTCAATGTGCCCCTTTCCCCCATCGCCACAGGCCCTCATACCCGCGGCGATTATTTTTAGCTATTTCTCCATGAGCGCCTTTGCCAGCGCGTCATCAAGAACCAAGTCAGTAATCGCACCCGTACGCAAGGCACCACGCAGGGCACGCACACGATGGGTACCGGACGCAACGCAAATACGGCGCGGAATACGAGCCAGCTCCTTCGGAGTCGGACCGGACGCACGCTTATTCAACTCAAGATCAGCCCACGAGCCGTCCTCACGCAGAAGAATCGTGCACATATCCCCTACAACGCCCAGCTCACGCAGCTGACGTTGCTCCTGCGCCTCAAAATAGCCACCCGAATACACGTGAGAAGGAATAGGGCCACCAAAAGCACCCACACCAAAAATAGCGAGGTCAACATTATGCTGAGCATGCAAATTCTTCTGAACGCTACGCTCACGCCACATGGCGGTCTTCGTATCCGCATAGTCAAAGAACGCGGGAACAGGGAAGTGAATCGCCTGCGCATCATAAGCATTCACCAGCTGCCCCAGCAGAGAGCCCAGGTACGGAATACCCGAATGGTGCGCATTACCGGCGCCGTTCATCTGCACGACAGTCACGCCCTTCAGCGGGCGGCGCGGCAGATGACGAGAAATCTCAGTCATGGTCGAACCCCACGCCACACCCAGGCTCGTTCCATTATCAATCAGGGAGTCAAGTAGAGCCGCCGCAGTACGGGATACCTGACTCATACGGGCAATGGGGGTAGCATCCGGGCGCACGTTCACGAGAGTAACGCGCACCTTATAGCGCTCACCGATGCGGCGCTCAAGCTCGCTGCGGGCGCGGAAGGAATCATCTAGACGGATCTGTACCATGCCGCTCTCACGAGCACTTTTAAGCAGACGTGACACAGTGGCTCGAGAAACCCCCAGACGAGCCGCGATAGCGTCCATCGTCATGTTGTGGATGTAGTACAGCTGCGCTGCCTCATATGTGTGGTTAGTGCGTTCGTTCATTGAGTACAGACCTCCGATGAAAATCCGTTCATGTGGCTTGGTTATTATTTCACCATTGGGTTTTACTATTTGCAAGATGAAACCCCACGCCGCTCACGCGGCACGACAAGAAAGAGCAATACATGAGCTCCCAGCACATTGCACAGCAGTCCCAGCTGACCGCTGAGTCCCGCGCCAAGGCCCTCAAGAGCATGGTCAACGAAGAACTCGACATCCTGGTTGTGGGCGGCGGCATTACCGGTGCAGGTATTGCCCTCGACGCAGCAACCCGCGGTCTGCGCACCGGCATCGTCGAAGCAGGTGACTGGGCAGCAGGCACCAGTGCATGGTCCTCCAAGCTCGTTCACGGTGGCCTGCGCTACCTCTACAACCTCGACTTCAAGCTCGTGACCGAAGCTCTCACCGAGCGCGGCCTGTTGCTGAACAAGATTGCACCCCACCTCGTGCACGCACAGCCCTTCCTGTGGCCTCTGAAGATGCCCGTCATCGAGCGCGCATACTCCGCAATCGGCATCGGCATGTACGACACCCTGGCATTCCTCGGATCCCGCGGCAACAAGGGCGTCCCCTCCCAGCGTCACTTCACCAAGGCCGGCACCAAGACCGTCTTCCCCGACATCAAGGACTCCGCATTCAGCGGCGCAATCCAGTTCTACGACGCACGCGTTGACGACGCACGCCTCGTCATCGACGTCGTCCGCACCGCTGCAAGCTACGGCGCACTGGCTGCATCCCGCACCCAGGTTGTCGGCTTCACCAAGGACGCATCCGGCCGCGTCATCGGTGCAGAGCTGGCAGACCTGGAGACCGGCGAGCGCCTGAACGTGCGCGCAAAGCACGTCATCAACGCAACCGGCGTGTGGACCGAAGAGTCCGAATCCCTGGCTAACCCCGAGGGTGGCCTGGAGGTTCTGGCATCCAAGGGTATTCACATCGTGGTTCCCCGCGACCGCATCAACGCAACCAGCGGTATCTTCACCAAGACCGAGAAGTCCGTTCTCTTCATCATCCCCTGGCAGCGTTACTGGATCATTGGCACCACCGACACCCCCTACGCCGAGGACCGCGAGCGCCCCGTCGCAACCAGCAAGGACATCGACTACGTCCTGATGCAGGCCAACAAGCTGATCGCTAACCCGCTGACCCGCGAGGACATCATCGGCACCTACACCGGTCTGCGCCCGCTGCTGCAGCCCAAGGTCAAGGACGGCGCAGCATCCACCAAGGTTTCCCGTGAGCACACCGTGACCGAGGTTGCACCCGGTATGAGCGCCATCGCAGGCGGCAAGCTCACCACTTACCGTGTCATGGCTGCCGACGCTGTCGACTTCGCACTGGGCGAGCAGGCTAAGCAGAACCCCTCCGTGACCGCAACCATCGGCCTGGTCGGTGCAGACGGCTACCACGCAATCGCTGCTAACCGTGCACGCTACGCAGAGCGTTACGGCTGGGATGAGGACCGTATCACCCACTTGCTCGAGCGTTACGGCGCGCAGATTGAGGACCTCGGCGCTCTCATCGACGCTGACCCCTCCCTCGGTGCTCCCCTGGCTAAGGCACCCCAGTTCCTGCGTGCAGACGTCGTCTTCGCTGTCCGCTACGAGGGTGCATTACACCTGGAGGATGTACTGGTCCGCCGCGTACGCCTCGACCTCGAGCAGCGCGACCGCGGCTTGGCAGCAGCAGACGAGATCCTCGATATCCTGCGTGCCGAGCTCGGCTGGGACGATAAGAAGGTCAAGGAGGAACTCGACCTCTACGCCGCACGCGTACAGGCTATCCGCGAGGCAGAGTCCACCTCCACCGACGCTGAGGCATCGGCAAAGATTGAGGCTGTCACCCCCGTGGCACCCCGTGTGAAGCTCTAATCCGTAGAGATTCCACGCACCTTTCGTGACCGGTTATCCGGTACGAACCGACCGTTCACCCCTCACCGAGCATGGGTTATCTCATATTTTCGGTGAGGGGTGGACGAGAGGTTAAATAACCGTTTACGATAATCCCCTGCATAAGAAGCAGCGAGCTAAATACAGGGTTAACCCACTGGTACGATCTGCTTCTCATCCAAAAACATCTATCAATTTTTCGTAGCAATCCGCTACACATTTCAGCACAGCGTTGTGCCCCGATCCGCCCGTGCGGTGAGGACGCACGGGAACACGCAAGCAAAGGTTCGCTTGCCTTCCAGACGCTTCGTCTTCAAGGAGCATCAATGTCTCTTCTTGCTTCCGCAGGAACTGTACTTGCAGCCGGCTCATCCGCACTCGTGGATGCATCCGGTGCCCCCACCACTCTTGGTTTTGTACTTTCCGAGTTCTTCGGCACCTTCATCCTGATTCTGCTCGGTGCCGGCGTATGCGCCGCAGTGACCCTGAAGAAGTCCTATGCTAAGGACGCAGGCTGGGTTGTTATCACCTTCGGTTGGGGTCTGGCAGTGTTCACCGCCGTATACCTCTCCTTCCACTCCGGTGCACATCTGAGCCCCGCTGTGACCGTTGGCCTGGCAACTGCAGGCCGCGACCTGGCAACCGGCGTTCCCGCAACCCCGCTGAACATCACCCTGTACATCGTCGCTCAGATGCTCGGCGCAATGGCTGGTGCAACCGCAGCCTACCTGACTTACAAGAAGCACTTCGATGAGGACCCGGGCGACCGCCTCGGCATCTTCGCAACCGGCCCCGCTATCAAGTCCTACGGCTGGAACTTGCTCACCGAGATTATCGGCACCTTCGTCCTGATTGGTTGGATCATCGCATCCGGTAAGACCCCCGCCCAGATTGGCCCCTTGGCTGTTGCATTGGTCGTTGTTTCTATCGGTATGAGTCTTGGTGGCGCAACCGGTTACGCTATCAACCCCGCACGTGACCTCGGCCCCCGTATCGCCTACACCTTCCTGCCTATCCCCGGTAAGACCGGTTCCAACTGGTCTTACGCATGGGTTCCGGTTGTTGGCCCAATCATCGGCGCTATCCTCGCAGGCCTGATCGTTCCGGCAGTTCTGCCCCTCTAAACCTCTCTAATACCCCCGTTCTTTTGTTCTAAGGAAAAATCAATGACGACTTCTCTGCACTCCGCAACCCTCAACGTCGAACGCAAGTACATCCTCTCCATCGACCAGGGCACCACCAGCTCCCGCGCGATCCTGTTCAACAAGGCGGGCGAGAACGTGGCTCAGGGCCAGCTCGAGCACGAGCAGATCTTCCCCAAGGCCGGCTGGGTCGAGCACAACGCAACCGAGATTTGGCAGAACGTCCGTAAGGTCGTAGCAATGGCTATGGCAAACGGCGAAGTCAACCACCACGAAATCGCTGCAGTCGGCATCACCAACCAGCGTGAAACCACCGTCGTGTGGGACAAGAACACCGGTGAGCCCGTCTACAACGCAATCGTCTGGCAGGACACCCGCACCCAGGAAATCGTTGAAGAGCTCGCAGGCGAAGAGGGCGTTGGCAAGTACCACGACATCGTCGGCCTGAACCTCTCTACCTACTTCTCCGGCCCCAAGATCAAGTGGATCCTGGACAACGTTGAAGGCGCACGCGAGCGCGCAGAACGCGGCGACCTGCTCTTCGGCAACACCGACACCTGGCTGGTCTGGAACCTGACCGGTGGTGTTGACGGCGGTGTTCACGTCACCGACGTAACCAACGCATCCCGTACCCTGCTGATGAACATCCGCACCCTCGAATGGGATCCGCAGATCGCTGCAGACATGGGCATCCCCATGAGCATGCTGCCCGAAATCAAGTCCTCCTCCGAGGTGTACGGCTTCGGCCGCGCAACCGGTCTGCTCGCAGGCACCCCCATCGCGGGCATCCTGGGCGACCAGCAGGCCGCAACCTTCGGTCAGGCTTGCTTCGAGAAGGGCATGGCGAAGAACACCTACGGTACCGGTAACTTCATGCTCATGAACACCGGCAACGAGCCCGTCTTCTCCAACAACGGTCTGCTGACCACCGTCGCATACAAGATTGGCGACGCAGCACCCGTCTACGCTCTGGAAGGCTCGGTCGCAATGAGCGGCTCCCTGATCCAGTGGCTGCGCGACAACCTGCGCATGATTGAGCACGCTGCAGAGTCTGAGGAACTGGCTACCTCCGTCAAGGACTCCGGTGGCTGCTACGTTGTTCCCGCGTTCTCCGGCCTGTTCGCACCTCACTGGCGTTCCGACGCTCGCGGCGTCATCGTTGGTCTGACCCGCTACGTGAACCGTGCACACATCGTGCGTGCGGCGCTGGAAGCAACCGCATTCCAGACCCGCGAGGTTCTGGACGCAATGAACGCTGACTCCGGTGTTGAGCTCTCCGAGTTGCGCGTGGACGGCGGCATGACCGCTAACGAGTTCCTCATGCAGTTCCAGGCTGACATCCTCGGCGTTCCCGTAATCCGCCCGAAGGTTGTTGAGACCACCGCTCTGGGCGCAGCATACGCTGCAGGTATCGCTGTTGGTTTCTGGAGCGGCGAGCAGGACGTTGTGGACAACTGGGCTGAGGACAAGCGCTGGCTGCCCTCCATGGAGCCCGCAGAGGTTGACCGCCAGTACCGCCTGTGGAAGAAGGCTGTCTCCCGCACCCTCGAGTGGGTTGACGAGGACGTTCCGACCGCCTAATCACAGCACCCGTTGCCTAACGGCACGGCCCGCGTACTAGCGACGCCCCGGCTGCTTCTCCCCCGCTATGGGGTTGAAGCAGCCGGGGCTTTTCGCTGTTTTATGACGCTCAATTCAGCGTTTATTGCGGCGTAATTTCTACAAAAATTAGTGCTGGGGTACGGTGGGTGATTGTAAATACAGTATCTTCCGCCGGTTGCTTTCTGCGGTATTGTTCGTGAGGTGTCAGTACCGTCCAGGATTCCGTTGACATATTCTGGGTTTCCTCGCGCAACCAGCGGTTCGCGCTGATACTTATTTACGCTCCTCTCACCGTCCGCCGTGGTGCTTCACGTACCGCGGAGGGCGGTGAGCTTTTATCGTTTCCTACACAGTTCGTAGAGTGAATGAGAGGGTATGGAGTACCCATCTTTTGTGTAAGAATTACGCATTCTATACCTCATATTGAGATACCCGTTCACCTGTTATGTGGGGTTGCTCTAATGGTGTTTGTAAACCTTTGATGTCTACTTCAAGCGCCGTATCATAGATATATAGGCTTATGATTCTATTCTGACCACCGAAGATGGCGGTTAGTTAAGCATCTGACACCTTCGGGTGCACGCGAGAACGGAGAGAAGCTCCGTTGGAAGGAGGGAGCGGGTTTTCCCGCACCGATTATGGTTGATGTCCGTCGCCGTAAGCTTGCAATTATTGCTATGAATATTTCGGTTCTTGCAGCTGCTCTCTCCTGGCTGTTGGTGCTCTTCTCTGTTATGTATTCTGCCGCCGCTGTGCCGTGGGCTCTGGGCATTGCTATCGTGCTGACGGTGATTGGCGCCTACGCGCTGTACCGCTACTACTCCAAGTACTCGCACGTGCTCCCGAACGAGGACCCGGATGCGCACGATGTGCTCGGCCACGACCTGCACTCGACTCACCTGCCGCATCTGCACCACACGGAGGGCAACGCTGATGGAGTAGCCGCTAAGTAGCGAGCTCTTCATCCCCTAGATAGCAAAATGTGCCGCCTCACCAATACCGGTGAGGCGGCACATTTACTTTAAGATTGCGGTTCAGAGTCCGATACTGCAACCATGTCTGAACGGTTTGAGTCAGTACTTTGACGTGTTTCAGCTTCGGCTCTGGCTAGTTCTATCTTTTTGTTCTTTTCGACGATCAGAGCGTTATATTTCCAGCCGGGGATTCGTTCAAAAAGCCACCCAACCCAGAGAAGCGCAGCGGTAATGAGAGCGACAGGAATCAGGTAAATAAGAGCTCTCGGGTCGCGGGTGTGGTCTGAGCCAAGCACGGTGAGTTCCCATAACAGAAGGACTGGTGCCGCCATGGAAGGCATCACCATAAAAAGGATGAGGGCATAGTAAATGCCCATCTTGCTACCGGGCTTGCCTCTATTCATACGAGCTTGGGTAACGGCTCTCTCCAGGCGTTTGTATTCCTGCAAGGTTTCGCCGTCTAGAGGCGAAGCGTTAGGGATCTTGGCCATGATGTACCGTACAGCTTCTAAATCTGAGGGCGAGCAAATAAAGATATGTCCCTGGGACGTAACGGTATATTCTTTCGCAATGTCGAGGCACGCCTGCGCGTAACGGTTATTGAGTTCTCGGCTCTCCGGGTTTTCCTTGAGTTGCCGGCGGATGTCTTTCAGGTCTTCCATGTTTCTCCTTGCAATTTCAGTCGTCGTTGAACCCATCGTTGAGGCACGAGAAACACAGGCCATCCCCCTACCCGCTGCGGGGTGGAGAAGCCGGAGTATTGAATTGCGGTGTATCGGTGTGTACTTCACAGAATGCCAGCTCTTGGGGTTCAGGCAAAATTGACGGGGGCGTCCTAAGATGTTTCAACGGCGGTGCATACATCTCATATATAGCGGTTAGTTATAGACAAAACCCGCTACGGGTACGGTACGGAGGCGCCCCTCCCCTATGATGGTTGAAAGGGGTATTTACCCTTGCACCATCTGCAGTACACACCCACGAGCCTACGAGGAAGAGCATGACCAAAGCGACCGATTCGCCGCAGCCGCCGGAAGCGCTCGCGCGCTGGTACACGCGCTACGCAAGCCCCGTGGGCACTCTCTACATCGCCGCCCGCGCGGATGCGGTTGTCGGCATCTGGTACGAGGATCAGGCGCACTTCCCGCTCCCCCATGAGCTTGGTGGACTGATTGAGAATCCTGACGCCTACCTGCGGGATCACAGCGCTACTGAAGGTGAAGAGCCAGCCGGTGAGTACGCTGCAGCGCGGCTGCTGTCGCGTGCTGCGGCAGAGCTCTCCGAGTATTTTGAGCGCAAGCGCACTTCTTTTACGTTGCCGCTAGATCCTGAGGGCACCGATTTTCAGCTGATTGTGTGGGAGCATCTGAAGACTGTTCCTGCCGGGTACACCACCACTTACGGTGAGATTTCGCGTGCGGTTGGCCCCGGTGCTCCGGCGCAGGCGGTGGGTCAGGCGGTCGGCCGCAATAAGGTTTCTATTATGATTCCGTGTCACCGCGTTATTGGTGCTGATGGTAGTTTGACTGGCTACGCTGGCGGTGTTGAACGTAAGCAGTTCCTCCTCGATCTGGAGGAGCCGGAAGAGGTGCGGGAGGCGCGGCTCTTCTAGCGATGTCACCCGGCAGTGATTGAGACTTATCAGAGGGCGGAGCGTGCATCGGATGCAGGCTCCGCCCTCTGTCGTACCTGTTTTCGGTTTCGTTGCTCTGCACCACGACACATAATCGAATATACTTGCGATTTACTCACGCTAGGGCTAGTGTTTAAGTAGAACATGCTTCCGAAATACTCGGATGAGCACAGCAATCTCATAGAGGAGAAACCGTGACCTCGCAACCTACTATTCCCGCCAACCCCCTCGAAAACACCCCGAGCTACCCCACATGGGTGGCCGATAAGCTTCTGCGCGACTACTACGACGCCGAATGGGGCATGCCCGTCACCGATGAGCGGGGACTCTTCGAAGCCCTGAGCCTCGAAGCTTTTCAGGTGGGCCTCTCCTGGCGCACGATTCTTGCCCGCCGTGAGGCATTTCGTCGCGCTTTCGAAGGGTTCAATCCCGAACGCGTGGCCGCGTTCACCGACCAGGATGTTGCGCGACTCCTCCAGGACGAAGAGATTATCCGTAACGAGCGGAAGATTCGCGCGGTCATCTCCAATGCACAGCTGACCCTTCGGATGCGTGAGCTTGCCGCCACGCCGCATGACGCGTCCGCGGAGGATGTTCATCTTCCTCTTATCACCCACTCTTCTACCCCACCCAATACGGATAGCGTTGAGGCGCCGAATGCCCGCCGCCGTCGAGTTCGTACGCTCCGCGATGAAGATCTTAACCGGATGCGCGAGCGCACCCTATCCGACGGCACGCGTGTACCGGGCGGGTTGTCGGCGTGGCTGTGGTCCTTCGCGCCGCACGAGACTATCGTGCCGCATACCCTGGAGGATATTCCGACAGATACACCCGAGTCTGCGCTTCTTGCCAAATCTTTTAAAGCTCTAGGAGGTGTGTTCTTGGGTCCGGTGACCGCCTATGCGCTTATGTGTGCGGTCGGTATGGTCGACGCTCACCTGGTGGGTTCGCATCGGCGAGGCTGTTCGGGGCTCTTCACCTAAGCTCCCCTCGCTTGGCGTACTCGCGTCCAAGGGCGCAGAAAAGCCGCGTGTTACTTCAGTGGAGTAAGCACGCGGCTTCTATACGTTGAGAGGTTCCGCTCTGAATTAGATTGTCACAGGGTTAGATCATCACGAAGAGGAAAATTAGCGCCAGCAGCGGCGGGGTCAGCTGAATCAGTGCCGGCTTACGCTTATTCGGGGAGGTGAGGAACAGGTAGACACCGGCAATCGCCATGGAGCCCAGGCCTGCGAACATGAGTGCCACACCCACCTGCGGGGAGCCGAACCAGAAAGCGAGCAGACCGGTTGCGGCGATCCAGGCGAGCATCAGGTTGTACAGGCCCTGGTTTGCTGCCATCTCCTTGGTGGACTCGGCGAATTCTTCGGTCATTCCGAAGGTTTCGCGACCCTTGGGCTTAGTCCAGAGGAAGGATTCGATAATCCAGATGTACACGTGAATAGCGATTGCTACGAAGGCAAAAACGGTGGTGACCGTTGCGAGTGCCTGCATTGTTTCTCCTTGAGTAGTAGGTCATCTGTTAGCCGTGTGTCTCACGCAGCGGGCGAGAGAGTAACGCACAGATAACAGCCGGGCAGCCTCTCCTGTGCACGTCTCCGGTGTGTGGGCACAAACACTAATTCTACTCCTGCCGGGTGGATTATCCGCATCGTATGACATTGGGTACCTCAGATACGGCGAACGCCCGCCGCGACATGACCTCGCAACGAGCGTTCTGCGTATCTCTCCGGTTCTTCCTCGAAGACAGGAAAAGTCGCTTAAAAAGCCTAGTGCACGATGAGCGTGAGCAGGTACGTCCAAATGCACAGCAGTACCAGCAGGAAGAGACTGTACTTGATGGTTATGGAGGTAACCTTCGACTCCTGCCCTGCCTCGTTCACGGCGGCAACCGCCACCGCAATCGACTGCGGGGACACAATCTTGCCCATCACACCACCGGAGGTATTGGCCGCAACCAGCATGGCGGGGTCTACACCAATCTGATGCGCGGTGCTTGCCTGCAGACCGGCGAAGAGCACGTTGTTGTTGGTCACCGAACCGGTCACAAACACACCGACCCAGCCGATTACGGGCGAGAAGAGCGGGAAGAGCGCACCGGCTGTAGCTACCGCCAGAGCGATGGAGGAGGTCATGCCCGCGTAGTTCATGAGGTTTGCTACGGACATGACCAGGCAAATCATGTAGATGGGCTTCTTCAGCTGCTGCCATGCGCCGTTAAGCTCCTGCAGAGTCTCACGGACGGTAATTTTCGAGGTGAACGCAGAGAGCAGAGCCGCCACCAGAATGGCGGTACCCGCCGCACCCAGAATGTTCCAGTTGAAGACTGCGTGGATAGCGAGGCCTTCACCGTCGCCAATCTGGTGGTGGATACCGGGCACGTGGAAGCTCAGGTTTGCAAAGCCCAGGGCTCCGTTATGGTCAAAGACGGGGCGCAGCACGGTGGACCAGAGCAGGATGGTGATGGAAAGGAAGATGAAGGGGCTCCAGGCGCTCGCAACTTCGCGCAGGGTGTACGTCGGTTCGTCCTGTGCGGAGAGCTCTTCTAGAGTCGGTGCGGTGGGCTCGCGATAGATGTTCTTGGGTTGCCAGAAACGCATCACGACTGCCAGGAACACCAGGCCGACAAGGGGCGGCAAAATGCCGATGAGCTCGGGGTCCTGCAGGACCCACAGCATGATGCTCTGCATGCCAGAAATCACGATACCGGTTGCGAGCGCTACTAAGCCTACCTCACGAATGCCGCGCAGACCGTCCTGAATAGCTACCACGAGCACGGGTACGAGGGCCGCAAAAATCTGCAGGACCCAAACCATCTGGTTGGATAGGTGCCCCAGGTCTACGTTACCGATAGCGGCACCGGTGGTCACAGGAATACCGACCGCACCGTAGGCGCCCACGGTGGCGTTAGCAACCAGGGAGAGCATAGCGGCTTTGAGCGGGTTGAAGCCCAGAGCAACCAGTAGCGCTACAGAAATAGCAATCGGGATGCCGAAGCCCGCCGCACCCTCAATAAACCCGGCAAAGCAGAGGGCGATGAGTAGCACCTGGATGCGCTGGTCTGCTGAGATTGAGGAGACGGAGGACCTCACGATGGCGAATTTTCCGCTGCGCACCGCGATGCGGTAGAGCCACACTGCCATGAGCACAATCCATGCAATAGGCCATAGCGCTGAGAGGAATCCGTAGAAAATAGAACCTGCGGCTGCTGTCCAGGGCAGGTGGAAGACTCCGAGTGCGATGCACAGGGTCAGGGCTAGGGTGATTAGCGCTGATTTGATGCCGCTGAGTTTGAAAACCGTGAGGCAGAGTAGAAAAAGAATAATGGGGGATGCCGCTACGAGTGCAGAGAGCACCGGGGAGTTGAGGGGATCGTAGGTTTGCGACCACATGAGAGTGGTATGTCCTTCCTCGCCGCAGGGTGTACCTACAGCGGTTTGGATGCCGCTGTAGGGTGCGTCCGCCTGCCCTTATGGGGTAGTACGAGGCGTAGCCTCACGACGCCTCTACCGCTGAGGGTCCCTGAACGTGAAAGGCGTAGCAACATCATGTGTCTGTGTTGTAGCCTTGGCTGAAGGCAGGGGGCGCGGGGAAGGATATTTCCACGATGCGGGGCGTTGGTTCTCTCGTTGGAGGCCTCGAAGCTAAAAGTTCCTTAGCTCGTGCTCTCGCCTACGGCGCCAATGCCCACTGAGAACTGTATCACTGCGGCAGGTGGGCCCTTTGCTAGGTACTGGGCGCTTTTACAGTATGAAACGCTAGTTAAGAGTCATTACGATTTAATCCTTGTCGGTAGTTATTTTCTCCGGCTAGACCCTTTTCTACTACCCGACCTAAATCTATACGGCGGCAGGTAAGAATGAAGCCCCCTCCCCGACCGCACGGGTCGAGAAGGGGGCTTTGCATCAGAATCATCAGGGGTTCAGCGTCATGCCGCTATCTGCCCTGGTGTGAGGCTCACGAATGGCTTTAGCCAGCCATGAGCGAGAGGGCGAAGGACCAGACGCAGACCAGGCCCAGCAGAATAGCGCTGTACTTGATGGACATGGAGGTAATCTTCGATTCCTCGCCTGCGCTGTTCACAGCCGCCGCCGCAATCGCGATGGACTGCGGGGAGACAATCTTACCCATCACGCCACCGGCGGTGTTTGCGGCAACAAGCAGGGTCGGGTCAACAGCGATCTGGGCTGCGGTGGTGGACTGCAGGCCCGCGAAGAGCACGTTAGCATTGGTCACGGAGCCGGTCACGAACACGCCAATCCAACCGATGATCGGGGACAGCAGCGGGAAGACCGGGCCGGCTGCCGCGAGCGCCAGAGCGATGGAGGTGGTCATACCGGCATAGTTCATGACGTTTGCGACGGACATGACCAGGCAGATCATGAGGATCGGCATCTTCAGCTGGTTCCAGGTACCGCCGAGTTCTTCGAAGGCTTCGCCCCAGCTGATATTCGAGGTCAGGATGGTGATGAGTGCCGCCACCAGAATTGCGGTGCCGGATGCGCCCAGCGTGTTCCAGGAGAACATCGCGGTCACGGTCTTGCCGGCACCGGTGGTGATGGCTTCGTGAATGCCGGGGATGGGGAACGCCAGGGTTGCAGCACCGAGCAGGCCGTTGGTTGCGAAAATCGGCTTCAGGGCAGTGGACCAGAGCAGGATGGTTGCGGAGAGGAAGATGAAGGGGCTCCACGCCTTAACGATCTCGCCACCGGTGTGCTTGACGTTCTGCTGAGCCTGGGCTTCTTCGAGGCTGGGTGCGGTGGGTTCACGGTAGATGTGCTTGGGCTGCCACTTCTGCATCACGAGCGCCAGTGCTACCAGGGACAGCAGCGGCGGGATGATGTCGACCAGTTCGGGCGAGCCGAGCAGCATCAGGATAGCTGCCTGACCGCCGGAGAAGATGATGCCGGTCATGAGTGCGACCAGGCCGACTTCGCGGATGCCGCGCATACCGTCCTGGATTGCGACCATCAGCAGCGGCACGAAAGCGACGAAGATCTGCAGTACCGGAACCATGCCTGCGGACAGGTGTGCGGTGTCCAGGCCGCCGACCTTAGCTGCGGTGGTCACGGGGATACCGATAGCACCGTATGCGCCGGATGCGGCGTTAGCTACCAGCGCCAGCATGGATGCTTTGAGAGGGTTGAAGCCCAGGGATACCAGCAGTGCAGCAGAGATAGCGATCGGGATGCCGAAGCCTGCCGCGCCTTCGATGAAGCCACCGAAGCAGAAGGCAATCAGCAGCACCTGGATGCGCTGGTCGTTCGAGATGGAGGAGACGGAGGAGCGCACGATGTCGAAGTTACCGGCGCGTACGGCGATGCGGTAGAGCCACACAGCCATGAGCACGATCCAGCCGATGGGCCATGCGCCCGAGAGGAAGCCGGAGAGGATGGAACCGGCACCTGCGGTGATGGGCAGGCCGAAGATGGCGCAACCGATGATGAGGGTGGTGCCGAGGGTCAGCAGTGCTGATTTGAGGCCGCTGAGTTTCAGGACGGTCAGGCCCAGCAGGAAGAGGATGATGGGCACTGCGGCAACCAGCGCGGAGAGCACCGGTGAGTTCAGCGGGTCGTAGGTTTGCTGCCACATTGGGGCGGGTGTTCCTTTCGGTCTGTGTGTATTAGCGGTCGCTTCTTCCGGTACGGCGTCTGCGCTGTATGGAAGCGTTTGGGCCGCATAAAAACCGATGGGCCCGATCCTTGCGTCGTGGATGGGCCCATCGGTGAAGCGTGATGGTCTTGAGCTTCTGACTGCCTGGTGATTTGCCGCGGCGATACACCCTAGCGAGACGGTGGTGAACGAAGTCTTTCCCACTCACTAGGTGCTCATGACTTTATCTGTTTAAGCTAACAGGTCTCTCCCAAGACTTCAGGATAGGATGACCTTAAGTGTGCACAAATGAAACTTATATGCATATTTACCCCTCCCCCCCCCCAGCCCACAAATACAGAAACGCGAAAGCCCCCTCCTACCGAAGTAGAAGGGGGCTTTCGCTAAACCGTGTCGCGGTACCTCACCTTTCAGGGAAGGCAGGTTACACGCATCGGAGCTTCACGCTGTTTAGGAAACAACCAGGGACAGAACGTAACTCCAAACACAGGTGATAGCCAGCAGGATTGCGCTGTACTTGATTGCCATGGAGGTAATCTTGGATTCCTCGCCGGAGCTGTTCACAGCAGCAGCAGCAATTGCAATGGACTGCGGGGAAACAATCTTCGCCATCACACCACCGGCGGTGTTAGATGCAATCAGCAGGGTCTGGCTGACACCAATCTGATGTGCGGTGGTAGCCTGCAGGCCAGCGAAGAGGATGTTGCTGTTCACCACAGAGCCGGTCACGAACACGCCGATCCAACCGATGATCGGGGACAGCAGCGGGAAGATTGCGCCCACAGCGGCAACAGCCAGTGCGATGGAGGTAATCATACCTGCGTAGTTCATGACGTTAGCAACGGACATGACCAGGCAGATCATGATGATCGGGGTCTGCAGCTGCTTCCAGGTTGCACCGAGTTCCTCGATAGCCTCGCCCCAGCTGATGGAGGAGGTCAGGATGGTGATGATTGCAGCGACCAGAATTGCGGTACCGGAAGCACCAATGATGTTCCAGGTGTAGGTCACGTCAATTGCCTTGGGGGTTGCAACGATCGGTGCGGTCTGCTGGATGGTCTGGTGCAGCCACGGAACGGGGAAGGTGATGTTACTGAAGGCCAGCAGACCCCCCTTAGCAAAGAGCGGCTTCATCGCGGTGGACCAGAGCAGAATCACGACGGACAGGTAGACGAAGGGGCTCCATGCCTTGAGGATTTCGCCACCGGTGTGCTTGACGCTCTGCTGAGCCTCAACCTCTTCCAGGGAGGGAGCGGTGGGCTCACGGAAGATGTTCTTGGGCTGCCACTTCTGCATGATGAGTGCCAGGGCAATCAGAGCCAGCAGCGGCGGGATGATGTCGACGAGCTCGGGGTTACCGAGGCCTGCGAGCAGGACAGACTGGCCGCCAGAGTAAATCAGACCAACAATCAGTGCTACCAGACCGACTTCGCGGATACCGCGCAGACCGTCCTGAATAGCAACAAGCAGTACGGGGATGAGAGCCGCCATGATCTGGATAACCAGGACCATTTCGATGGACAGTGCATGCAGGTCCACGCCGCCGCGGGTTGCTGCGGTGGTCACGGGGATACCGATAGCGCCGTATGCACCGGAGCTCACGTTAGCAATCAGTGCGAACATTGCGGCCTTGAGCGGGTTGAAGCCCAGGGACACGAGCAGTGCAGCACAGATAGCAATCGGGATACCGAAGCCTGCAGCGCCTTCAAGGAAGCCGCCGAAGCAGAATGCGATCAACAGCATCTGGATGCGCTGGTCGGTAGAGATGGAGGAGATGGAGGAGCGAACAATTTCGAAGCCGCCGGAACGCACAGAAATGCGGTAGAGCCACACTGCCATGAGCACGATCCAGCCGATGGGCCACATGCCCGAGAGGAAGCCGTAGAGGATGGAGCCTGCACCGGCAGTGATGGGCATACCGAAGATAGCGCAACCGATGACCAGTGCAATGACGAGGGAGATAACGGCAGATTTAATACCGCTGAGCTTCAGGACGGTGAGGCCCAGAAGGAAGAAAATAATCGGGACTGCTGCCACGAGTGCGGAGAGTGCGCTCGAGTTCAGCGGGTCGTAGACTTGCTGCCACATAGTGTATTGCGTTCCTTTCCACGCCCGGAGGGGCGGGATCGAGTTGTGCCGTAAAGCCTACCCAATGGTGCGCGTGGCGGTGTGTGTGCCGTGTGCATAAGGCCTGGCTCCCTGTCGTCTTGTGCGTTGGGGAGGCTATCCCACCGGGATATTTGCCTTCACTTGGGTTCGTGTTGGTTTTGCGGCTATGAAATTCAGTGTGTATGAAGTCGTGTTTTAGTCACAGAAACCTAAATATTCCTTGATTTGTCAAGGGAAATTCAGTGCCAAAGCTAAAATTTCTGACCGCTAAAACGCGATTCCTTGTGTACCCAATGTACCACTGAACACCCACAAAATCGGGCATATTCCAACATTTAGATCGAAGCTCATAATTGCAACCTAACCTAAAGCCCCACCGCTTTACAGGTGCAATGCCGGCCCCTCCCCCGCCATCCCAAGGAAGAGAGCGCACTTCGGTGCTTCCAGCCGTGTTTTTGGCGCCGACTCCCGTATTTCCCCGTCCAAGCAAGCAAAACAAAAACCACTAAACGGCAGACAAAAAAGCTCCGGAAGGAAAAACCTTCCGGAGCTTTATCTGTCGGGTTGACAGGATTTGAACCTGCGACCCCTTGACCCCCAGTCAAGTGCGCTACCAAGCTGCGCCACAACCCGATTCGTTATTCACGATATTGTTTTCAAGGTTTCCCCTGAACACTCGAATAACTATACCGGGCTTTTAACCCCCGCGCAAGCCAGAATCCCCATTTTTAGAAAAAATCTTAAAAATCTTTTCCTCACGGATTTTCCTCGCAGATTTTCCGCACAGAATCCAGCGCGGGGGCCAACCCTAACAAGGGGCCAAGCCAGCCTAGCAAGGGGCCAGCCCAGCAACACGGCATCAGGCAGACACACCCCGCTACTAACGGCGGCCGCCCTTACCCTTCTTAGCCTTCGCGCTCTGACGCTCACCCAGGGAGCGGCGCTCACGCACACGCATCGAAATCTCAATCGGAGTACCCGTGAAATCAAAAGTCTCACGCAGACGACGCATAATGAAGCGACGGTAACCCGGATCCAAGAAACCGGTAGTAAAGAGCACGAACTTCGGCGGACGCGAAGACACCTGAGTGCCGAAGAGAATACGCGGCTGCTTACCACCACGCAGCGGGTGCGGATGCGCGGCCACAATCTCGCCCAGGAATGCGTTCAGGCGACCGGTCGGAATACGCGAATCCCACGACTCAAGCGAGTGCTCCAGCGCCGGCACCAGCTTGTCCTTGTGCCAGCCGGTCTTCGCCGAAATGTTCACGCGAGGAGCCCACTGCACGTGCGCCAGGTCGCGCTCAATCTCGCGCTCAAGCATGTAGCGGCGGTCCTCATCGAGGGTATCCCACTTATTGAATGCCAGGACCATCGCACGACCCGAATCAATCACGGTCTGCACGATACGCACATCCTGCTCAGAGATCGGCTCGGAAACATCCAGCAGCACCACGGCAACCTCAGAACGTTCCAGAGCAGTCTGGGTACGCAGCGAAGAGTAGAACTCCGCGCCCTTAGCCATGTGCTGGCGACGGCGAATACCCGCGGTATCCACAAAACGCCAAGGGTAGCCGCCCAGCTCAATAATCTCGTCAATCGGGTCACGAGTCGTACCAGCCAGGTCATTCACCACGGCACGCTCAGAACCAGCCAGCTTATTCAGCAGCGACGACTTACCCACGTTCGGGCGACCCACCAGAGCCACACGACGCGGGCCACCCAGCGCCTCCGGCTGTGCGAACTGCGAGTGCTCCGGCATGACCTCAAGGATCTCGTCCAGAGCATCCGCCAGGCCACGGCCGTGCAGACCCGACACCGGGAACGGCTGACCCATACCCAGCGACCAGAGGTTATAAATCTCCGGCTCCAGGTGAGCGTCGTCAATCTTGTTAGCAATCAGAATGATCGGCTTCTTCACGCGGCGCAGCATACGCACAATCTGCTCGTCCGAAGCGGTCACACCCACGCGGGCATCCACCACCAGGACCACAACATCGGCCTGCTCCACAGCAATCTCAGCCTGCTCAGCAACCTGAGCGTCAATACCGCGAGCATCAGACTCCCAACCACCGGTATCAACCAGGGTGAAGCTCTTACCCAGCCACTCAGCCTTATAGGACACGCGGTCACGAGTCACACCCGGCTTATCCTCAACCACCGCTTCACGGCGGCCCAGAATACGGTTAATAATGGTCGACTTACCCACGTTCGGGCGGCCAACAATCGCCACTACCGGATCAGCAAGCTGCTCTTCCTCTTCCTCAATGTCGAAGCCCCAAGCACCCAGCAGGGCGCGGTCCTCTTCATCCAGGTCGTAGTCCTCAAGACCCTCAAGAAGAGCCTGAGCACGCTGGTCAGCGGTCTCATCATCAATCTCAGCGAGGCGCTCGATAACGTCGTCCTCGCCACCGCCCAGGTACTTATCTTCGTAATCGTCGCGGATAGCGTCCTCAGCCATGCGCATTCCTTTCTCTACCCGCCCCCGCGCCCAACCCAAGGGTCAGCACGCGAGCGCGGCTCAACGTCTTCTCGGGAGCGGATGCACCACTCCCCCAGCGTTTCGGCGGGGCCTAGCCCGCGCGCTTCGCCTTCAACTGGTCATTCACAGCGTTAATCACTGCAGAGACCGTCGCATTAAAATCAAGATCCGAGCTGTCCACCAGGGTCACACCCTCGGCAGCTTCCATAAAGTTATTGACCTTCGAATCCTTCGCATCACGCTCAGCGATCTGCTTGCTCAAGTCACCCGAAGCGCCGGACTTCTCGGAGTTCTCCAGGCCGCGGCGCGCCATGCGCACCTCTTCAGAAGCAGTCAGCAGGATGCGCGCATCAGCGTCGGGGGCAACTACGGTGGTGATGTCGCGACCCTCAGCGACCATGCCGTTAATAGCGTGGTTAATCATCCAGCGCTGCAGGCCAATC
This sequence comes from Rothia sp. HMSC072B04, assembly GCF_001813725.1. Lineage (NCBI taxonomy): Bacteria > Bacillati > Actinomycetota > Actinomycetes > Micrococcales > Micrococcaceae > Rothia > Rothia sp. HMSC072B04. Next base: position 200,216 of record NZ_KV813811.1, read on the forward strand.
AGGTGCTCACGAACCGCCGGAACCGAAGCCACAGCAGAAACGGCCGAAGAAATGCGCTCGCTACGAATCTCCTCACGGATATCGGTCGAGCCCATCAGAATCTCTTCTTCCTTAATGTTCGTACCGAACACCAGGGGCATCTCCTCGACAGCCTTCGCGATCGCCTCAGCGTCGTTCAGGTCAATGCCAAGTTCCAGCACACGGTAGGTTGCGGCACGGTACATTGCACCGGTGTCCAGGTACGCCAGGCCAAAGTGGCGTGCAACTTCCTTCGACACAGACGACTTACCGGAACCGGAGGGACCGTCAATAGCAATCGTCAGTTTAGGGTTCTCGTGCATCAGCACTCCTTCAAATTCGTCTCAAACTTTATGCCGGAAAATACAGCTTTAACTCTACTTCACAACACGCCAACCGCGAGCCGACAAATCGCGGACCAGCGCCTCATGAATAGACGGATTGACCGAGATTTCAGCCATACCCACCGGGGCACCCGTCGAGTGCTCCAGACGCAAATCCTCAAGGTTAGCGCCCAGCTCACCAATCTCGGCAAGCAAACGAGCCAGCGTGCCGGGGGTGTCGTCCACCAGCACCGTCATCTTTGCGAACGCGGCGGGGGCAGTACCGTGCTTACCCGGAATACGGCTCACGCCCGCGTTGCCTTCGCTCATCAGCTGCGCCAAATCCAGGCGAGCACCGGATGCCGTCGGGTTCTCCAGCGTCGCAATGAGGCGGTTCAGGTCATCACGCACCCCGTAGAGGGTCTGCACAATCGGGTCAGCGTTCGCCGCAAAAATCTGCACCCACAGCGTCGGGTCCGAAGCTGCGATACGCACCGTATCGCGCAAACCCTGACCCGCCAGGGACAGCGCATACAACGGAGTGTCCTGCAGACGCGAAGCCAACAGCGAACTCATCGCCTGCGGCACATGAGAGATCAGGGCAACCGTCTGATCATGCTCCTCAACGCTCAGAGAAGTCACAATCGCCCCCAGCTCCACCGCCACAGAACGCACCAGACGCACGCACTCGGGGCGAACCGAATCGTGCTCGCAGATAATCCACGGACGCGCCTGGAACAGCTCACCGCGAGCAGCCACCGGGCCCGACTTCTCACGCCCAGCCATCGGATGCGAACCCACGTAACGGGACGCATCCGCACCCGAAGCAAGCACATCAGCCAGCGGCTGCACCTTCACCGAGGCAACATCCGTCACCACGGCGCCGGGGTAGCCCGCCTCCGGTCGAGGCGCATAGGTGTTCAACGCGCGAGCGCACACGGCACCGGCACTATCCGGAGGCGCAGCCACCACCACCAGCTGCGGGGCGAAGGCGGTGCGCTCCTGCTCCGACAGGGTGGAGAAGCTTGTACCTGCACCGATATCCTGCGCCACAGCCTCGGCGGTGGGTGAAATATCTTGGACGTACACGTCCTCGCATCCTACCGCACGCAACCCCAAACCAATGGAGGCACCCAGCAGACCCGAGCCGATAATGAGCACCGGCCCGGTCAGCGTTGAGTCCATGGGCAGCTCAGATGCGGAAAGCTCAGCGGGCGAGCTCATGACAACTCCTTAGCGTTATTACATGTCCACCGAAGCGAGCAGGTGACCGATCTCGACCTTGGAGAGGTTACGGACGGTACCCTGCTTCTGCGAACCAATACGGATCGGGCCCATCTCAACGCGGACCAGGCGCTCAACCGGGTAACCGACAGCGTCGAAGAGGCGGCGCACGATGCGGTTCTTACCGGAGTGGATGGTCACTTCAACGAGCACGTGGCCGGGGGTGGAGTCCACCAGCTTGAACTCGTCCACGCGGGTCACGCCGTCTTCCAGGCGAATACCCTTCTTCATGGCTGCGCCGACGCCGGGCTCCATGGGGCCGGGAACCTGCACCAGGTAGGTCTTGGGCACCTCGTAGGAGGGGTGGGTGAGGCGGTTCGCCAGTTCGCCGTCGTTGGTCAGCAGCAGCAGACCTTCGGTTTCGACGTCCAGGCGGCCCACGTGGAATACGCGCTCGCTCATGGAGGAACGCAGGAAGTCGGAGATGCAGGGGCGACCTTCGGGGTCTTCCATGGTGGAGACCACGCCGGCGGGCTTGTTGAATGCCATGTAGACGAGCTTGTCGTTGGTCTGAACGGTCATGCCGTCCACCTGCACGGTTACCTTGGAGGGGTCCACGCGCACACCCAGCTCGGTCACGACTTCACCGTTGACGGTAACGCGGCCTTCGGTAATCATTTCTTCGCAGACGCGGCGGGATGCCACACCGGCCTGAGCCAGCAGCTTCTGCAGGCGCACGCCGTCGTGGTCGTAGAACTCGTAGTGGTCTACCGGGGCGTTGCGGGGGCGGCGGGGGCGGTGCGGGCCAGCGTAGTTGCTGACGCGGTATTCGCCGCGCTCGTGGGCGAAGGCTTCGCCGGAGCGGTAGGGGCGGCCCGGTGCGCGGCGTTCGCGCTTGGGCAGTTCGGTGCCGCGGCCTCGGCCGGAACCTGCGCGGCCTGCGCCGAACTTCTTCTCGCCAAACTTCTTGTCACCGAACTTCTTCTCGCCGAAGCCCTTTGCGCCGCCCTTGCCCGCACCGTTCTTCGGTGCGCCGGGGCGACCGCCGCGTGCGGAGGCACCCTTAGCGCCGGGCTTACCACCCTGACCGGGACGAGCAGCGCCGGGACGGCCACCGCGGGAGTTCTGGGGGCGACCGGATGCAGAGCGGCCGCCGCGGGAGGAGTTTCCATATGCCATGGTGTTCTTCTCTTTTCTGTCGTATAGTGCGAACGTTTCAGGCTTTTCCCGAACGTTCGTTCGTCTTATTGATTCGTTGTCTTAGTCGTTGCCCTCGGCAAGCACTGCGGCTTCCGTGTCATCGGGCAGGAAGGGCGCGAGCGCCGGCAGCTCCTCCAGGGAGTTCAACCCGAGCTTCGCCAGTAGCAGCTCCGTGGTTTCGTAGAGGGTCGCGCCGCTTCCGGCTTCTCGCCCTGCTTCACGAATCAGCTGCCGTTGCAACAGCTGACGGATTGCCGCGTCCGCGTTTACGCCTCGAATGGAGGCTACCCTCGCCCTGGTCACCGGCTGCTGGTAGGCAATCACGGCGAGCGTCTCGTAGGCGGGCTTGCTGAGGGTTGCGCTCTTGGAGCGGGTCACGAAGCGTGCCACCCAGGGGGCGAAGTCGTCGCGGGCGTAGAGCTTCCAGCCTCCTGCGATGTTCCGCAGCTGGAATCCGCGCGGTTCGGGCGCCACCCGGTTTTTGTCTTCTCCGTAGCCGCTTTCTTCGCCGTTGTACTCGCGGTACAACTGGTCGAGCGCGTGCTCAACAGCTCGTTCGCTGACGATGAGCGCGGCGGAGAGTTCACGCACGCTCACGGGCGCTTCGGCAACGGCGAGGATCGCTTCGATGGCACTTTTGACGCCGCCGGGGATTGCCTCGACCTTCGAGAATTCGGCTTCGGCATCGACCGCCACGCTGGGTGCGGTGGAGGGGCCTCCCGCCGGAATCTTTGCCGATTTCGTTACCGATTTCGTTGCCGGTTCCTTCGACTCGCGGGATGCAGTTTCCTGCGATTCCTCGGAGCCGTCGGAAATGTCGGAACCATCGGAGTCCTCTACCGTTTCGGCGGCTTCAGCCTCCTCAGCTTCTTCGGTCACCTCATCCAGAGGAGCGGCCGCTACCTCGTGCTCAGCCGGCTCAGCGTCCGCCTCAGCAGGCTTCGAGATTTCAGACTCTACCGCCTCTACCGGCACCGAGTCAGCCTGTTCCGAATCCTCGTCTGCGTTCGGATCCCAGTAGCCCATGTTCACGATCGCAAGGTCGTCGGGGGTGAATTCACGGTCAAAGCGTGAGCCATGATTACTCATAATCCTCCTCTACCGATCCCGTGTTAGCTTCAGATTCGTTCGCAGATTCGTTCACTTGGGGTGATTCTGGTGGTTCAGGTGCTTCGCTGGTTTCGTGCGCATCCTGTGTGCCTGCGGTGTCTGCAGTTTCTTCACGGATCACGAACTGTGCCGCGCTCGCGCTCGCACGTACCCGAATAGCTCCGAGCGGTGCGTCCTGTTCCACGTGCAGGGCACCTTCTTTGTAGAGCTCAAGCAGGGCGAGAAAACGAACCACCGCGATTTCTAGTTCGCCGGATCCTTGAACCAGTTCGGCGAAGCTCAGTTCCCGCGCCGCGGTATCGAGCAGGCTGTGCAAAATGTAGTGTTCTTCAGCCGCGATGGTGGTTAGCGGAACGTGCAGGTGCTCGTTGAGTTCTTCAACGATTTCTTCGGGTTCCGGTTCGGGCTCTTTGGGGGTTCGGCTCAGCGCTGCTGCGGCGATGCGGGCGAACTCTTCGGCGCCTCCGGTGAAAACCAGCTCGGGAAGTGCCTGGGCGAATCGTTCTTCGAGGGCTACCGCACGAGGAAAACGTTGTGCTTCTTGCGCCCAGCGTTCAGCAAAAATATCGGCAACTTCACGGTAAGCGCGGTATTGTAGCAGACGGGCGAAAAGCAGGTCGCGTGCCTCCAGCAGTGCAACGTCCTCTTCGAGGGGTTCACGATGCTGCGGGAGCAGGCGTGCGGTTTTGAGTTCCAGCAGGGTTGCGGCGGTGACCAGAAATTCGCTGGCTTCGTCGAGTGCACGTTCGGTGCCTTCAGCGTAGAGGGCGTGCAGGTATGCGAGGAACTCGTCGGTGACCTCTGCGAGCGCCACCTCGGTAATGTCGAGTTTACGGCGCGAAATCAGGGTCAGTAGAAGATCAAAGGGACCCTCAAAATTACTGAGGGTGAGGGTGAAACCGCGTTCCGGGTTCTGCAGGCCGCGGCCCTCAGTCCGGGCGTTCGCGGCGGTGTCTGCGTTCGGTGTCGGTACCCTCACGGCAGCGACGTTCGTGGTCATAAACGACCTATTCTCCTTAGGTTTATTCTCCCCGGCTTTGTTGGTGCCGTCTCAGATGCGGCTTCTGCTTCGCCTATTTTTTCGGCGTAAGCAGTGTGCGGGGGTCTTTAGAATCCACACAATTATACGCCCTCTGCCGGTGTGACTCAAGGGTGAGAGTCACCTCAGCAGAGGGCGTATAGATGTGGGGCTTTAGCGTGCGCCGCCCTTGTAGATCAGTTCGCGTGCCACCTGGCGGTATGCTTCCGCGCCGGGGTGGCTGGAGGCGTAGCTGAGAATCGGCTCAGCGGACACCGACGCGTCCGGGAACTTCACGGTGCGCTTGATGACGGTGTCGAAAACCTTGTCGCCGAATGCGTCCACGATGCGCGCCAGAACTTCCTTGGAGTGGATGGTGCGCGCATCGAACATGGTGGCAAGTACGCCGGAGATTTCGAGGTCGGGGTTCAGGCGGTCCTGAACCTTCTCGATGGAGTCGACCAGCAGTGCGACGGCGCGCAGCGCGAAGAACTCACAAATCAGCGGAATGATGACCCCTTCGGAAGCGGTCAGTGCATTGACGGTCAGCAGGCCCAGGGAGGGCTGGCAGTCGATGAGGATGACGTCGTATTCGTCGCGGACCTTGCGCAGTGCCGAGGCGAGAACCTGCTCGCGAGCCACTTCGTTGACCAGCTGGACTTCAGCTGCGGAGAGGTCAATGTTGGCGGGCAGCAGGTCGATGTTCTCCACGCCGGTAGGCAGGATGACGTCCTTGATGTCGACCTTGCGGTCCATCATGACGTTGTAGACGGTCAGGTCCAGTTCGTGCGGGTTCGCACCGAAACCGGCGGAGAGAGCACCCTGCGGGTCGAAGTCGACCAGCAGCACCTTACGGCCGCATTCTGCCAGCGCCGCGCCCAGGTTAATGGTGGAGGTGGTCTTACCCACGCCGCCCTTCTGATTCACCATAGAGATAATGCGGGCGGGACCGTGGCTGCTCAGCGGAGCCGGGTCGGGGTATACGCGCAGGGGTCGACCGGTGGGGCCGAGTTCTTGAGCCTGAGCTTCAGTCAATGGTTCACCTTCATCAATGAATTCGAAGTTTTAAAGTTTAAGCGTTGTCTATAAGGTTACCTCAAGAGCGGCTGTTCCGCGGATTGACGGGGTTTTATCCCCGTTCGTGAGCACGCGGATGCGCCATGCGGTACACCTCCATGAGCCCCTCGGGCGTAACCTTGGTGTACACCTGAGTGGTGGCGATGGAAGCGTGCCCGAGCAGTTCTTGCACCACGCGAATATCGGCTCCGCCCTGCAACAGGTGCGTTGCGAAGCTGTGGCGCATGGAGTGCGGTGAGAAGTCGGAGCTGAGCCCGGCGGCTTCGGCGGCTTCCTTGAGGATGAGCCAGGCGCCTTGGCGTCCGAGTCTGCTGCCTCGGCCGTTGACGAAGAGCGCGGCGGTGCCTTTACCGTGCGCTACGAGGGAGGGGCGGGCACGCACCAGGTAGTCTTGGATTGCTTTTTGGGCGTAGCTACCAATAGGTACGAGTCGCTCTTTATTTCCTTTGCCGAAGAGTCGAACGTAGCCGGGCAGAGTGATCTGGTTGCCGTCTTCATCGGTGAGGGTTCCTTCGAAGTGCACGTCGTCGATATCGGCGTTGAGCATTTCGCTCACGCGCGCGCCGGTGGCGTAGAGGAATTCGAGGATGGCTCGGTTACGTAGCCCGGTTGCGGTTTCGCGGTCGGGTACGGCGAGTAGCCGCTGGATGTCTTCTACGCTGACTGCTTTGGGTAGGCGTTTAACGTTCTTGGGCGGGGTGACCGGTGCCGCCGGGTCGGTGGGCACGATGAGCGCGGAGACCCAGAAGGCGTGTGCTCCGCGGACTGCCGCCATGGTGCGGGCGATGGAGTTCGGGCCCAAGGGCAGGGGCAGGCTCGGCGCGCCTTCAGCGGTTGGCGTTTCTTTTTCTGGCGCCCCGGCTTTCTCCGGCTGCCCGGCACGACCTTTTCCAGTACCTCGCCCCGACTCGGAGGCGATCATCAGCGCCAGCGATTCTGCGGCTTCTTCCTGCACTTCCTGAAATTCCTGCGCGTTCTGCTTGTTCTTCTCCCCCGCTTCAAATCCGGCAAGGGGCACGGTGGGGGCGGCGAGTTCCCGCATGAAGGAGCGTACCTGCGCGGTGGTGATGCGTTCGGGGTCGATGACGCCGAGGGTCGCCATGTAGGCGCTGTATCGTCGCAGGTCGCGCGCGTAGGAGGCGATGGTGTGTTCACTGCTTCCTCGCTCCACGCGCAGGTGGATGAGGTACTGCTCGATGGCTCTCTGCAGCGGGGTCTGCGCCTCCTGGTGGGAAGCACCCAGGGCAGAAGAACCCAGCATGGAGGAACCAGCAGAAGAGGGCACGCCGAGCAGACCCGCGCCGCGGGGTGTCTTGCTCACCGTACTTTTTGCCTGCTTCACGCTATCTCCTCTGCCGGTTCTGTTGATATTTGGGCCTCTTGACGTTTGGGTTTGCCGTAGGCGAGACTACTCCCCCGCCCTACGTTCGGTTCTTAGTGGTTGCGGAAGTTCTCCGGCTTTTCGCGGCGCTGTCCCATGTAGGGGTGGAACTCCCAGCCGCCCTCGGCGGGGCGCAGACCTTCAAAGTTGTTCTGCGCCGCCGCGTAGGTGGCGAGTACCGCCTGGATAGCGAGCGCGTTGTGAACCTTTCCGCCCAGTACCAGCTGTACTGCCTCGGCGAGGGGCACCCAGCGGTAGGTCATTTCGGCTTCTTCTTCGGTGCGTTCGCTACGTTCTTCGGCGGGCAGTTCCGAGAGATTACGCGCCAGGTAGACGCGGCCTGCTTCGCTGGTTGCGCCGGGGCTGCTGAAGTAGTCGGTCAGAGCGTTCCAGGTGCCTGCCTGCAGGTCTGCCTCTTCGGCAAGTTCGCGCTGCGCGGCGACCAGGGGGTCTTCACCGTCGATGTCGAGCAGTCCGGCGGGTACTTCCCAGAGGTTCATGCGCACCGGGTGGCGGTACTGGTTGAGCATCAGCAGTTCGTTGTTGTCGTTGAGGACCGCCACGGCGACGGCGCCGGGCATTTCCACGACGTCGCGGGTCAGCACGGTGTTTTCGTTGAGTTCGTACTCTTCAACGGTCGTTTCGATCACGTAGCCGCTGTACTTCACGGTGCGGGTGCGGATGGTGCGTTCGGAGGGTGCATCAATAATCTGCTGGTTGTTGCTCATTCTTTCATTGTAGGCGGCTTCTTAGCCCCGCTACGTTTGGCGCGTCAGGTACAGGCACGGAATAAGGCACGTTTAGGTTTAAACGAAAGCATCCCGCTCTCCCCAGTACGGGGTGAGCGGGATGCTGAACGTTCGTGCCTAGATGTTAGGCGCCGCGGCGCTCCAGAGCAGCCTTAATCAGGCCGGAGAAGAGCGGGTGCGGGCGGGTCGGACGCGAGCGGTACTCGGGGTGTGCCTGAGTTGCCACGTAGTAGGGGTGTGCCTCTGCGGGCAGTTCCACGTACTCGACCAGCGAGGAGTCCGGGGAGGTACCGGAGATGCGCAGGCCTGCTTCTTCAAGCTGCTCGCGGTACTCGTTGTTCACCTCGTAGCGGTGGCGGTGACGCTCTGCAACCTCGGTTGCACCGTACGCCTTAGCTACCTGAGAGCCGGGAACCAGGTTTGCCTTGTACAGGCCCAGACGCATGGTGCCGCCCAGGTCGCCTGCACCTTCGACGAACTGCTTCTGCTCTTCGATGGTTGCGATGACCGGTACGGAGGTTTCCGGATCGAATTCGGTGGAGGATGCTTCGGTCAGACCCAGTACGTTGCGTGCGTACTCGATGACCATGGACTGCAGGCCGAGGCAGATGCCCAGGGTCGGGATCTTGTGCTCGCGTGCGTACTTGAGGGCGCCGATCTTGCCGTCCAGGCCGCGGATGCCGAAGCCGCCGGGCACGAGGATTGCGTCCATGTTGCGCAGCTGGTGGTCTGCATCTTCGTCGGTTGCGCACAGGTCTGCTGCAACCCACTTGATGTTGACCTTCACGTTGTTTGCGAAGCCGCCGGCTCGCAGAGCCTCGGAGACGGACAGGTATGCGTCGGGCAGGTCGATGTACTTACCGACCAGACCAACGTTGACCTCTGCTGCGGGGCGGTGCACTGCGTCGAGCAGGCGGTCCCACTGGGTGAAGTCCGGTGCGGGAGCCTCAATGCCGAAGTAGTCGAGGATGTAGTCGTCGAGCTTCTGGCTGTGCAGGGTCTTGGGGATGTCGTAGATGCTGGGTGCGTCGGCGCAGGAGATGACTGCGTCGCTGTCCACGTCGCATGCGTTACCGATCTTGGTACGGTGCGATACGGGAACCTCACGCTCACAGCGCAGGATCAGACCGTCAGGCTGGATGCCCAGGCCGCGCAGTGCTGCGACGGAGTGCTGGGTCGGCTTGGTCTTGAGCTCGCCGGAGGGGCCGATGAAGGGCACCAGGGAGACGTGCAAGAAGAAGACGTTCTTGCGGCCAACATCGCGGCGTACCTGGCGTGCTGCCTCCATGAAGGGCAGGGACTCGATATCGCCGACGGTACCACCGATTTCGGTGATGATGATGTCGGGTGCGTTGTCAATTTCCGCTGCGTGACGCATGCGGGCCTTGATTTCGTCGGTAATGTGAGGGATGACCTGGACGGTGTCGCCGAGGTATTCGCCGCGGCGTTCCTTTGCGATGACGGAGGAGTAGACCTGGCCAGTGGTCACGTTAGCGGACTGGTCGAGGTTTTCGTCCAGGAAGCGCTCATAGTGTCCGATGTCGAGGTCGGTTTCAGCACCGTCGTCGGTGACAAAGACTTCACCGTGCTGGAAGGGGTTCATCGTACCGGGGTCGACGTTCAGGTAGGGGTCAAACTTCTGCATGGTCACAGAGAGGCCACGTGCGCGAAGAAGCTGACCGAGGGAAGAGGCCGACAGACCCTTACCGAGAGAAGATGCAACGCCGCCGGTTACGAAAATCTGGCGGGTTACCTTGTCGTTAGAGGACGCGTTCAGAGCGTTATTTTTTTCATTCACCACGGAATTTAAGCCTACCATTTTCTTGTCTGCTATCCAAGCAGAGGGTTTTGCCGCGAGAGGATTCTCTCAGGCGGTTTTCCCTCCCCTATTTGTCCTTATCACCACTGTAAACGGAGCTGGGGATTTATTATTCCCGCCGCGCCGTGTAGAAGCAGGTGTAGGAGCATTCACAGAGTATCTCACATCCTCTGGGCTCCATGCGCCGCTATTGGTCACCGGCATGGGCTGCACCGGCAACTTTCCGAGGCAGGCTCGCGCACTTCAGCTCTTTTGATGGTCTTTAGTGCGAAAGATGCCACCTTTCGGCGCTTTTGCCAGCACTTTCCCAATGCTTTTCCCGGCAGGTTTGCCGTCAGTTTCAGCGCCCCTGCGGCACTTCTCGACCGGCGGCAAGCAGCTCTCGAGCGTGCTCTCGCGCCGATTCTGATTGATCGTGTCCGGAGAGCATTCGCGCCAGTTCCACCACGCGCTCCTCTTCGGAAAGCACCTTGACCTTTGAGAGGGACGCGTCATCGTTTTTCAGCACGAGGATGTGCTGGTCCGCGAAGGCGGCAACCTGCGGCAGGTGGGTGACCACCAGAACCTGCACGTGTCGGGCGAGCATGGCGAGGCGGCGACCGATTTCGATAGCTGCCTTACCGCCCACGCCGGAGTCCACCTCGTCGAAGATGAAGGTGGGTACGGGGTCCACTTCAGCAAGCACTACCTCCAGGGCGAGCATCACGCGGGAGAGCTCGCCGCCGGAGGCGCCCTTACCGAGCGGGCGCGGCACGGCGGTTCGGTGCGGCGCCAGCATGAAGGTCACGGTGTCTCGGCCGTGTACCGAGAACTTTTCAGCTTCGGCAACCTCCACGACCAGGGAGGCGTTCGGCATGGCAAGAGCAGTGAGCTCTTCGCTGACGGCATCCGCCAGTTTCTGCGCGGCAGCACGGCGCAGGGCGGTCAGCTCTTCTGCCTGGGCGCCAAGCACCTTGCGTAGCTGTACCAGCTCGGTTTCGAGGGTTTCCTGTCGCTGCGGATCATCCACCAGGGTCTCGAGGCGTGCGCGGGATTCTTCGGCCCATTCAAGCACCTCGGCGATATCCGCCCCGTACTTGCGGGTGAGAGTCGCCAGCTGGGCGCGGCGAGTCTGCACCTGCGCCAGACGTTCGGGGCCTTCAACATCCAGGGATGCCATGTAGGAGGACAGCTCCGAGGAGATATCGGTGGCAAGAATCAACAGCTCGTTGACGCGCGCGGCGAGGGAGGCAAGCTCTTCGTCAGCGTCTGCCTGCGCCTGTAGCGCGGAGCGGCTTGCATCGAGCAGACTCATGACGCTCTGCTCGTCGCCGGTGGAGTATTCGCTACCGCTAATCGCTGCGGATGCGGTTGCCGAGGCAATGCGTAGCGCTTCCACGTTCATGAGCTTCACCATTTCGGCTTTGAGCTCTTCTTCTTCCCCGGCCTGCGGATTGACGGCGCTGATTTCTTCGAGGGCACCCTGCAGGGTCTGCGCTTCGAGGGCTCGTGCGCGAGAGTTTTCGCGTACTTCCTTCAGCTCTGCGGCGGCGGCGCGGTATCGCTCGTAGTTTTCGCGGTACTTCTCAAGCAGGTTGGCGAGCTCTTCACCCGCGTACAGGTCGAGGGACTGGCGCTGCTCTGCCGCTGATTTGAGGCGCAACTGATCGGACTGGCCGTGGACTGCAACAAGAGTCTGACCAATCTGAGACAGGGTTCCGATGGGCGCGGAGCAACCTCCAACATGCGCGCGGGAGCGTCCCGAGGCGTTGACGGTGCGTGCCAGAAGCAGCTCGGAGGTCTGTTCGTCGATGTCTTCGGCGGTGCCGCCGGCTTCTTCAGCAAGCTCAAGGGCGCGGTGCCCGTGGGGCAGGCGAATGACTGCTTCGGCGAGGGCGCTCTTGGCGCCGTTGCGCACGCTGGATGCGTCGGATCGGGCGCCCAGGAGCATGCCGAGGGCAGTGACGACCATGGTTTTACCTGCGCCGGTTTCGCCGGTCAGCACGGAGAATCCGGGTTCGAGGGGGAGCCTCGCATCGGTGATGATGCCGAGGTCTCGAATATGGATTTCCTCAATCACGAACGTTCATTCCTTTTCTTTAGTGCTTCTCGGTATCCTGCGGGCCGCGCCAGCCACGGATCGGAAGCTCAAATTTACGCACCAGTCGCTCTGAGAAGGGAGCCGGGTGGATACGGGCGAGCAGCACCGACTTTTCGGAGCGTCTCACCTCAATACGGGAGCCGGGGTCCAGCTCTACGGTTCGGCGGCCATCGCACCAGAGCACGCCGGAAGCGCCGTTTCCGGGCATCATTTCTACCGCCAGAGTGGAGGTCGGCGCTGCTACCAGCGGGCGTGCGAAGAGCGCGTGAGCCGAGAGGGGCACCATGAGAATTGCTTCAACTTCGGGCCAGACGACCGGGCCGCCGCCGGAGAAAGCGTAGGCGGTCGAGCCGGTGGGGGTTCCCATGACCACGCCGTCGCATCCGAAGCTGCTGAGCGGGCGGCAGTCCACCTCGATAATGACTTCAATCATTTTTTCGCGGTTGCCCTTTTCGACGCTGGCTTCGTTCAGCGCCCAGTCGCTGTGCACGCGCTTGCCGTCGTTCCAGACTTCCACGTCGATTGCCATGCGTTCTTCAACGGTGTATTCGTTGTTGACGATGCAGCGAACGGTTTCGGTCAGGTCGCTCTCTTCGGATTCGGCGAGGAAGCCGACGTGCCCCAGGTTCACACCGATGAGCGGAACACTGGTTCGGCGCACCATTTCTGCGGCGCGAAGAATCGAACCGTCACCACCGAGCACCACGCCGAGTTCAATATCGATGAGCGCCACGGATTCGTGGACGACCTGCACGGGGACGGGCTCGTCCCAGTTTTCACTCAGGGTCTCCAGATCGGAGCGAGTCATGACGGGTGCGAGTCCCGCTTCGTAGAGCTGGGTGCATGCCTGTCGGGCGGCATCTCGTGCTTCTTTGCGCCCCACGTGGGCGAAGACGAGAATCTTACGGTGACGTTGTTCCACCGAGTCTTCGGAACCATGACGCGCACCTGCGGTAGCTACCTGCGCGGTTGCTTCCTGCGGTGCGTGGCCTTCGTGTTCTGCCATAACGACTCTCTCCCATCGGGTGTTGAGATGGTGTATCTACACCTATCATACCGAATATGTTCTCGAAGATTTTCTAAATAGCTATATTTTTAGAAAATTATTTCGAATAATGTATAGCTGGGGTATCTCTAAAATACCTGTAAAAATACCTGCGAATAGCGTGGCAGCCTGAGAAAGCCCCGCCCTCAACGCGTCCTGCGTTACCGAGCGGTTTTTCTCAGACTGCCTTAGCACTATTTATTTTCGGCACTATATTTACTTTCGACACCGTTGAATAGGGAGTTGTAAAAAAGTTCCCTTAGCCTGCACAGCAAGATAATTTCGAAACATCTTTGTCAAAAGTTAGGACAGCCAGCTTCAATCCTTCTGCCATTGTTAGATATGGACACATCGTTTCTCTCAGATCTCCAACAGTTAAACCGAATTTCACAGCTAATGTTGCTGCATAAATTACGTCTCCTGCGTTTTCTGCCACTACATGCGCCCCTAACACTTTCAATGTTTTCGCGTCTGCCACTAATTTGAAAACACCTGTTGTTTCCCGATTAACGAGCGCTCTTGGAACAGCATCCAACGGCAATACCGATGTTTTCACTTCATATCCTTTTTCTTTTGCCTGTTGCTCCGTTAAACCAACCGTTGCAATCGATGGAGAAGTAAACGTAACGCCTGGAACCACTTCTAAATTGACCTTTTGATTTAGTCCTCCGATTGCATTACGAGCAGCAAGTCCACCTTCATAAGCAGCTACATAAACAAATTGGGGACCGAGAGTGACATCTCCAGCTGAATAAATTCGGGAATTGGTCGTTTTAAGATAATCATCAATGACAATTTCACCACGGGAACCAACTTCAACGCCTACTGCATGTAAGTTTAATGATTCTGTATTTGGTTTTCTTCCAGTGGCAATTAGCAATTGTTCTGCTTCAATAATTCGCTTTTTACCATTTATCTCAACATGAACTTTTTTAATGTCTCCATCTTGCTCAACTCGTTCATAGGTTGCACCTGTTACTAAATTAATTCCCTGTTCTGTTAAGGCCTTAGTAATGGCTTCTGAAATTTCAGGATCGTATTCTTTTAATAGACGCTCGCTTCTTTGAATCAAAGTGACTTCTGACCCGAGGTTATGAAATAGTTGTCCTAATTCCATGCCGATATATCCTGAACCAATTACGGTAAGACGATTTGGAACCTTCTTTAATTCCAATAAGCTAGTGCTTGTTAAATAATCTACTTCATCTAATCCGGGAATATTAGGTGCAGTTGAAGAAGCACCTGTAGCTATTAAAAATCTTTTGGCTGTGATTTGATTGCCATTTACTTCAACTGTATTTTCATTTACGAATTTTGCTTCACCTTTTATTAATTCAAAACCATAATCATCAATTAAATTCACATATTTTTCATTTCGCATCTCGGTTACTAAATCATTCTTTTGTTTTACTAATGGCGCTAAATCAACATTTGAAGCCGAAGTGTGTAATCCTACAAATGGATTATTTTTTGCTAGATGATTGATTTCCCCTGCTCTTAATAAGGTCTTAGAAGGAACGCATCCGACATTAACGCAAGTTCCACCCACCGTTCCACGCTCAATCATAGCCACTTTTGCGTTCAAAGTAACGGCTTCAATGGCAGATGAAAAGGCAGCTCCACCAGAACCGATGATGATGTAATCATAATCATAGTTACCTTCATCATTTAAACTTACATCTGTCCTTTTTTCCGATTGCACTTGTATTTCTTCTGCTTCGCCCGGGTGATAATTTGCGTCAGCAATCGCCTTTATTGCACTTTCAACCTCAATATCATCGGACAGTTCAAATACTGCTTCACCACGACGATAACTAGACTCAATATTTTTAGCACCTATCTTTTCAAGTGCTGATTCTACGTGTTTTTCACAACCCGTACAAGTCATTCCTGAAATGTTTACCTTAAATTTATTCATAAAAAAGCTCCTTTCGTTTGTTAATTTTTCTATTATAACATAGTTTCAATTCGTTTCAAATCATCTATTTGTTTTCGCACTTCCTTTTGTTTTTTAGAAACAAATTCGAATATATCTTGACAACGAACTTCATCTTTATCTACAACACCAAGTAATTTATAAATCTCGCTTAAAGAGAAACCAAGTTCCTGTATTCGTTTAATAAACCCAACACGCTTAACGTCATCATATGAATATATCCGATAACCAGCTTCCGTTCGGTGAGGTTCTTGTAATAAATTTTTTCGCTCGTAATATCTGATCGTTTCTTTATTAACTCCACATTTATCTGCAAACTCACTAATGCGATAAATCATCTTATTTCACCCCCCTGAATATTATAAACCATGTACCATAGTACACGGTCAAGTAAATTGGACTATTTTATTTTTTCCCAAAGTATCACTCGTATGTGATTGATACTTTTATATAATACTATTGATTATCCTAACATCCCACCAGAAAATCCGATTTAAACACCAGTTGTTTTTAAACTATTAAGAAAGTAATTCCACTATATATTCCGAAGACCCTTTATTTTTTGCACCATAGGAAGTACTCTACGTTGCCGTCCTGTCCGGGGAGCGGGCTGGGTTCCATACCCATCACACGCAACCCGTGGCTCACCGCAGATGCCTGAACTTTTTCCACTGCTTCACGGCGGGCAGATTCTTCGTGCACCACTCCCCCGCGTCCAATGCGGTGCTTGCCGACCTCGAACTGCGGTTTGACCATGAGCACCAGGTCGCCGCCGGTTTCGGTGGCGTTCGCTAGCGCCTCCATGACCAGGGTCAGTGAGATGAACGAGAGGTCAGAAACCGTCAGTTCGACCTGCCCACCAATGTCTTCGGGCTTCATGTAGCGAACGTTGAGTCCTTCGTACACGCCAACTCGCGGTTCTTCGCGTAGCGTGTCCACGAGCTGCCCGTGTCCTACGTCAACGGCGGCTACGTGGGCTGCTCCTCGGCGAAGCAGCACGTCGGTAAAGCCTCCGGTGGATGCTCCCGCATCCAGGCAACGCTTGCCTTCTACCTCGATATCGGGGAACGCGTCGAGGGCACCTGCGAGTTTGTGGCCTGCGCGGCTGACGTATTCGGTCAGCTCGCTCTGGCGCACGTAGAGGGTGTCCTCCGGGCCCACAAGCATGGACGCTTTGCGCGCAACCTTGCCGTTGACTTGCACGTCTCCTGCCGCGATGAGTTTTGCGGCGAGGGTTCGGGAGCTCACGAATCCGGCTTCGACCAGGTATTTATCGAGGCGCACGGTGTCCTTGTCTTCTTTCTGTCGTCGTCTGGTGACGGGTTATCTAGTGCTCCTCAGAGCATTGCTGTTCTGAGGGATCACTGCTGCGAACTAGGAGAGGTTTTCGAGGTCCTTCTCCAGTTGCTCGCTCATCGTTTCGAGGCGCTTGACACGCTCTACGGGGTCCATGGCGAGGGTCGCCGCGAGTTGGCGCTCGAATTCTGCATCAAGCTCAGCGGTTTCCTCTGCCGTGCTATTAGTCTCCGGTTCTTTAGGCACCGGGGATCCCCTGGATGTTGGGGCGTGCGCCCTGTTCGGGGTTTGCTGCCCACCATGCTGCGCAGGCTACGCGCCATGCTTCGGCTTCGCTCTCGCTGCCCGCGAATGCTTCGGTGTCTTCAATCTCGGGGCCGGTCAGGCTCAGGTTTTCACCGCGAACTCGTGCCTGCCAGGTGGGGCCGGTTGCGATGACTTCGTACCCTTCGTAGAGCACCTCAATTTCGGGGTAGGGCGCGAAGAAGTCCTCGAGGGTGCGCAGAATATAGGTCGGACGCTGGTTCGGCACGGCCTCGATGACGTCCTGGTAGGTCTGTACGCCGGTGAGGACGAGGGCGCCGTCCATCTTTGCATTGTTTGCACCGAGAATGTCGGTGTCCAGGCGGTCACCCACGATGACGGGGCGGCTGGAGTTCACAGCCTGCGCTGCGGTGTGGAAGATGGGCGCTTCGGGCTTGCCCGCGACAAGCGGGGTGCGGCGGGTTGCGCTTGCCACGGCTGCTACGAGGGTGCCGTTACCGGGTGCCTGGCCTCGTTCCTTGGGGATGCTCTGGTCGGTATTGGTGGCAATCCAGAGGATGTCGGGGTTTGCGAGGGTGTAGGCGGCTTCCGCAAGGTCTTCCCAGCCGATCTTGGGGTCGAAACCCTGGATGACGGCTACGGGGCCTTCTTCTTCCTTACGTACGGTTTCGAGGCCTACTGCACGAACGCAATCGGCAAGTGCTTCGGTGCCGGTGATGAGTACTTTGGAGCCTGCGGGTACATGCTGTGCGAGCAGTGCGGCGCCTGCCTGTGCGGAGCTGACGACTCGTTCTGCTCGGGTGTGCACACCCAGTTCACGCAGGTGCTCTGCTACGGATTCTACGGAGCGCGATGCGTTGTTGGTGACGAAGATGACCGGTACGTTGAGTTCTTCTTCGGCACGGTTGAGCGCTTCGGGTGCGCCTTCGATGGCGAAGGGACCCGCGTAGACCACGCCGTCCAGATCGGAGAGGAGGGCATCGTAGCGGGATAGGAGTGCGTTCGTGGTCATAGAGTGTTCCTCTCGGGGTCTCTGGCGGTTGTCGCTATTAATCGTACCTGTTAGACACTCTAGCGTTGGTGCCTTCGGGTGATTATGTGGAAAACCGCTGGACGCTCTCCCCTGCTTGGGTGTGGCGTCCAGCGGTTTCACGCTGACACTTAGGTCAAATATTTTAGAATTCTTAGATTCTCTGCAGTCTTATTCTGCGGAGACTTCTTCTGCTTCTTCAGTCTTGGGAGCTTCGGTCTTCTCGTCCTCAGCTACCTCTTCCTGAGCTTCGTTTGCGTCCTCTTCCGCGGAAGCCTCTGCGGTCTCTTCAGCTTCTTCTGCGGTTTCAGTGAGTTCTACGGACTTCTCTTCCTGTTCGAAGAGGCCTGCTTCACCGAACATATCGAAGATTTCAGGTTCTGCGAAATTGCCCTGGCCCAGTGCTGCTTCTGCCATGAATGCGAGGCGTGCCCAGCGTTCTGCTTCCTGGTTACGGCCTGCGTTAGCCAGCGCGTCGGAGTATGCGCTGAACAGACGGGGGCTGTACTCGAAGGCACGCTTGGGGTTCAGCTGAGGAATCTGCAGCGCTACGACAGCTTCAGACTTCTTTCCCTGATCGCTGAGGATGCCGGATTCAACGATGGCGAGTTCTACGCGCACGTTGGCGGGCAGTTCTTCCTTCTTGAATTCTGCAATCATTTCCGTTGCCTTGGGCAGGCGGCCGAGCGCACGTTCGCAGTCCACCAGCAGTGCCAGGTGGTCTACGGCACCGCTAATACGGCGGTGGGTGCGCAGTTCGCGCAGTGCCAGTTCGAAGTCTTCTGCAACGTATGCGGCGACGCCAACGGCTTCGCGTACTGCGGCGATACGGCCTGCGCTGCGGGATGCTGCGACGGCGTGTTCCAGCGCGAATTCGGGGTCGATGTCGAGGTAGCGACCAGCCATGGCGAGGTGCTTTGCGACGGTTTCTGCGTTGCGCGGTTCCAGGGCGCGCAGCTGACGGAAGGTTGCGCCGTCCAGCTCGCGACCGGTGATGTCGTCATCAATTTCCGGCGCCTTGGGCTTTGCGGGACGGTAGCCTGCACGGCCACCAATGCTGCGTACTTCTTCGCGAGGTGCTTCAGCCTCGGGACCGTTAGAGCGAGGTGCCTTGGAACGGGAGTCGGAGCGACGGCCGTCGAACTTCTTGCCTCCGCGGTCGTTACGCTTGAAACCGCCCTTGCCGCCAAAGTTCTTGCCGCCCTTCTTGGAGCGGAAGTCCTTTCCTCCGCTGTTCTTGCGGTGCTGGCGGGGGCCGGAGCCGTTAGACTCGTGACGGGGGGTCTCAGACATGAATCTCCTTGGGAGGTATCCGCCAGTGTGGGCGGGTAGGGTATGCAGTCGATTCGGGCGAACCGCTGCCTGAGGCATCAACTCTATGAGGGGTGCTTTAGATACACCCGCTAATGCCTAAACATAAGCCATACCATTCTAGTATAGAGAGCACCTTCCGTGCACCCGTACTGATGGGATGTTAAAGACAAATGGGGAGGCCTAACGGCCTCCCCAAACAAAAATAGCCCCGGCGAAGCCGGGGCTATTGAATAATAAAGCGGCAATAACCTACTCTCCCACACCCACAAAAGTGCAG
>NZ_KV813812.1:0-113155 GCF_001813725.1 Rothia sp. HMSC072B04
TTCGTTGTCCAAGAAACGGGAGGCAGTTCAATGAGAAGCCGGGGTTTTAGAAGCCCAGGGATGCTGCGGATGCGCGGATTGCCTCAGCGGATGCCTTCAGCTGTGCCAGCTCAGCCTCGTTCATGGGAACCTCGAGCACGCGCTGGATGCCCTCACGGTTGACGATGGTGGGCAGGGACAGTGCAACGTCCTTGAAGCCGTACAGCTCGCCTGCAATGGTGGTGGAGACGGGCAGCACTGCGTTCTGGCCGCCGAGGAATGCCTCAGCGATACGTGCGCCGGAGATACCGATTGCGTAGTTGGTGGAACCCTTGCCCTCGATGACCTTGTATGCTGCGCGCATAGCTTCGGTTGCCAGTTCTGCACGGACCTCTTCGGTGAAGACGGGCTTGCCGTCCTGCTCCCACTCGGTCAGGGGAACCATACCGATGTTTGCTGCGGACCAGACGGGGAACTCGGAGTCGCCGTGCTCGCCAACAACGTTTGCGTGAACGCTCTTGATGGAGACGCCAGCCTTGTTAGCAATCAGCCAACGCAGGCGGGAGGAGTCCAGAACGGTACCGGAGGACAGCACGCGGTTTGCGGGCAGGCCGGTAATCTTCTGGGCCACAACGGTGAGAACGTCACAGGGGTTGGTGACGAGCATGATAATCGCGTTGGGTGCTACGGACAGAATGTTCGGCAGCAGCTTCTCGAGGATTGCGACGTTTGCGCCTGCCAGTTCGAGGCGGGGCTGACCCGGCTTCTGGCGAGCACCAGCGGTGATGATGACCATGTCGCAGTCGCGCAACAGCTCGATGTCGTCGCCACCGGTTACGGTTGCTTCGTGTGCGAACATTGCACCGTGTGCGATGTCCAGTGCTTCAGCGTGTGCGCGCTTGCCGTCGATGTCGTACAGGACGATTTCGTCTGCGGAGCCGCGGACCATAGCTGCGTATGCGGTTGCGCTACCGACGCCGCCTGCACCGATGACGCCGAGCTTGGTGGGGTTGTTGACACCGTTCATTGCTGTATGCCCTCTTTTCGTGAGAGTTATCCGTGTGGTGCGAGAGGATTCTCGCGTGGTTTATCGGGAAGCGGGTGTGTGCCTCGGGGTTGAATTTCCTTGGGTGGGCGTCCTTCCCCGGTGAGCTTGCTTCGTTATGTTCTATTATGCCGCAGATTTTGCGTTTTGTGTTGGGTTATTTTGCTTTTTTCGATGGGTGCTGGTGACTTTATGGGCCATGAGGGGTGTTTTTCACTCACAAAACCAAATAATGACGTTCTGACCTTTTGAGCAAGCTCACATGCCGCTAAAGTAGCCCTCCACATCCACTGCGCCGCCGGAAGCCTCAAAATCAGCACGAACCGCATCCGCCAGCTCGTCATCAACCAGGAAGTCCAAAGCCACAGACGCCAAACCGAACGCCGCATCCAGGGCAGCATCCACCGCTGCCTGGGTGTCAGCACAGTGCGCGAACTCCACCGTGTGCATGCCGGTACCCTCGGGCGCAATCTGAATCAGCGGGTGAATACCGGGCACGCGCAGGCTCACATTACCGAAATCAGTAGAAGCCGCCAGGGTGTCACTGACCGTTCCGGGCGGGTACGGGTGGCGACCCACCGAACGCTGAGCCGAAACCCAACGCTTCAACAGCGGACGGTTCGTGCGCACCGGCATGGTCATCGGCGAAGAATCCCACGTCACCTCCGCACTCACGCCAGCCATAAGCGCAGCACCGCGCAGCACCTCCTCAACCCGTCGCGACAGAGCACGCAGAGTCGGCGCGTGCTTAGAACGGATATTAATGTGCAGGCTCGCGGAGGCAGGAATCAGGTTCGGGGCGTCCCCGCCGTGGTCAATAATCGCGTGAATACGGTCAGAACCGGGAATCTGCTGACGCAACAAACCCAAACCCTGGTACGCCAGGTTTGCCGCATCCAGTGCGTTACGACCCATAAACGGGTGCGAGGAAGCATGCGCGCTCACGCCCGTATAGGTCACGCGACATTCACGGCGACCCAACCACGCCTGATCAGCCACATCAATAAAGTAGGGGTGCACCATGATGGCGGCATCCACCTGCTCGAACGCGCCGGCGCGCGCCATCAGCTCCTTACCGGCATCGGACTCTTCGGCGGGCGTGCCGTAGTAGAGGACCCTGCCACTGAACGCCTCGGGGCTGGTAGCGAGCGCATCCGCCAGGGCAAGGAAAGCGCCCAGCCCGGATACCGCGATGACGTTGTGGCCGCAGCCGTGACCGATGCCCGGCAGTGCGTCATATTCGGAGAGAATCGCGATGGTGCGGTGCTTGGCGGGGTCGTAGTCGGCGCTGGTGAGCTCCACCTTGAACGCGGTATCCAGACCGAAGGCGGGGTACTCGATCCTGAGGTTCGGGTAGGCTTCGCGGACCGCATCAACGAGCGTGCGGGAGGCAAAATACTCCTCGTAGGCAGTCTCAGGATGCGCATGAATCGCCTTGAGAATTGCGGTCAAAGAATCCGCGCGGGTGGCGACGGATTCGGCGAGGTCGCGGCGAATATGCGCCAGCCCACTGTCTTCGTCGAGGCGGTGACCGTGCCCCTTTCCATGACCGTGGCGGTTGCCGTGGCTACGTTCCTGCTCGGGCTGACCGTGGTCAGCATGTTCCTGCTCGGGATGCGCGTGCCCGCGCTTGCGGCGGTGCTCAGCGGCACGCTTACGCCGCTCGGTTTCGAGGGCAAGAATCTCGGAGTACTCGCTACCGCGCACGCAATCAGCATCGGGCGCGTCATAGTGGCGGGTTATTGCGGCGGGTCGGTTCGGTGCCGTTCGACCGGAGCTGTCAGAAGTGGGCTGGGTGTGGGCGGCGGTGCCCTGTGCGTTCGCGTCAGTCATACTTCTACGCTACCGTCTGCGCTCGCCGGGCGCTAGATGCTCGGGCGTGATGGAGTCGAAAACACCCAAAAAGAAATTTGTGTCACATAAAAGAAAATTTGTATATATCCTAGGAATCTTTGATTCATAGGAGTAGCGTTAAGCACATGGGAGCGACAATCCAGCCGCACCCATCACCATCCGGCGCTAGCGATGCGAATGCCGGCAGGACAGTTCACAACCGGTCCAGACCATGTCGTTTGGGCCTCTGTCAATACTGTGACAGACCCATGGATGCGAACCGTACCGGCAAGCACACACCGCAGTGAGCGCCACAACCACGCTAAGGAGCTCCATCCCATGAAGGCAGCACGCTTCTACGACCGCCACGACATCCGCATTGAAGACATCCCCGCACCCGAAGCCGCTGCGGGCGAGGTTCTGGTCAAGGTCGCATGGTGCGGCATTTGCGGTACCGACCTGCACGAATACCTGGACGGCCCCATCTTCTGCCCCCAGCACGGTCATCCCCACCCCATTTCTGGTGAAGACTCCCCCGTCACCCTCGGTCACGAATTCTCCGGTGTTGTTGAGGCACTAGGCGAAGGCGTAGACGACCTTGAGGTTGGCGACCACGTTGTCGTCGAGCCCTACATCATTCGTGATGACGTCTACACCGGCCCCGACTCCAAGGACTACCACCTGTCCAAGGACATGAACTTCATCGGTCTGGCAGGTCGCGGTGGCGGTCTGTCCGAGAAGGTTGCCGTCAAGCGCCGCTGGGTTCACAAGATCCCCAACACCATTCCCCTGGACGAGGCTGCACTGATTGAGCCCCTGAGCGTTGGCTACCACGCTGTTGAGCGTGCAGGCGAGTTCGAAGAGGGCGCATTCGCACTGGTTACCGGTGCTGGCCCCATCGGTCTGCTGACCTCCGCAGTTCTGAAGGCTAAGGGCGCTAAGGTCATCATCTCCGAGCTGTCCCCGCTGCGCCGCCAGAAGGCTCTGGACTCCGGCGTTGCTGACTACGCTTTCTCCCCCGCTGAGGTTGACGTTCTGGCTGAGATTCACAAGCTGACCGACGGCCGTGGCGCTGACATCGCGTTCGAGTGCACCTCCGTTCAGCCCGCACTGGACCTGATTCTGGATGCTCTCAAGCCCACCGGCAAGCTCGTTATCGTCTCCATTTGGGGTAAGCCCGCTTCCCTGGATGTTCAGAAGGTTGTGCTCAAGGAGCTCGATATCCGCGGCACCATCGCATACGTGAACTCCCACCCGGAGACCATCAAGCTCGTTGAGTCCGGCAAGATTGACCTCAAGCCCTTCATCACCGGCAAGATCGCTGTGGAAGACCTGATTGACAAGGGCTTCGACACCCTGATCAACCACAACGAGACCGCTGTGAAGATTCTGGTCACCACCGACCCGGAGCGTCTGGCTGAGTAATCTCTTCGAGTGAGACTGCATGATACTGATTCGTTCAGTTTCAGCTGATGCAGCTGTTCTTCTAGCTTCCTTAGCGTAGCTAGTGTGGGGTGAGGCTCCTATCAAGGAGCCTCACCCCACTACTTTTTTGTGTACTTTTTACCGGGCATACTCTACCGGGCATACAAAAATCCCCGGTTCCAAAGAACCGGGGATTATCTGTGCGCGAGGGGGGACTTGAACCCCCACCCTCTAATACGAGGACTAGCACCTCAAGCTAGCGCGTCTGCCTATTCCGCCACCCGCGCAGGTGACTTTCGAACGTTTTCCTTTCGGTGCCGTTCGAAGCAACACGTAATACTATACGGGCTTTCTGGGCACTCCGCAAATCGAAAGAGTATGTTCTGCATCACATATTAGAGGTTGGTTGGTTCCCAACACCCCCGGCGATCTTCTCGCACCTTGAGTAATATGACCGGCACGCCCACTCAACTGCCATATTTTCGGTCATAACGACTAGAATAAAGAGCATGAATAATGAGAACCTCTCCCGCGAAGAAGCCGCAGAACGTTCGGCTCTCATCAGTGTCGACACCTACGACGTGCATGTCGACCTGACTAACGCCAAGGACCCCGAATTCGAGTCCTACCCCACCGTCACCACCGTCCGATTCTCCTGCAACACCCCCGGTGCAGAAACCTTCATCGACTACATCCACCACAGCGTCGACTCCGTTAAGCTCAACGGCACCGAACTGACCTTGGCTGATGTCGTCAACGGCGCACGCATCACCCTGCCCAACCTGCAGGCAGAAAACGTGCTCACCATCCACGGTCGCTCCTACTACTCCCGCTCCGGCGAAGGTATGCACCGCTACTTCGACCCCTCCGACGGTCGCGTCTACCTGTACACCCAGTACGAACCCTCCGACTGCCGCCGAGTCTTCCCGAACTTCGAGCAGCCCGACCTGAAGGCAGTCTTCAACTTCCGCATCACCGCACCCAAGGACTGGGTCGTCAGCTCCAACGGCGTACTCGAAAGCCAGGTCGTAGACCCCACCGACGACTCCATCACCAAGCGAGTCTTCTCCCCCACCGCAAAGATCTCCACCTACATCACCGCAATCGTTGCCGGCGAATACTTCACTGCAACCACCACCTACAAGCCCAAGAGCAAGGTCAACAGCGGTGACATTCCCCTGGTCGTATACTGCCGCCAGTCCCTCAAGCCGCACTTCGACTACGACCACATCTTCAAGGTCACCGAAAACGGCCTGGACTTCTTCCAGGACCTCTTCGACTACCCCTACCCGTACCCCAAGTACGAGCAGGCATTCGTGCCCGAATACAACATCGGCGCAATGGAGAACCCCGGCCTGGTCACCTTCACCGAAGACTACATCTTCGTCTCCGGCGCAACCGAGGACGACCTCGAAGGCCGCACCAACACCATCTGCCACGAAATGGCACACATGTGGTTCGGCGACCTCGTCACCATGAAGTGGTGGGACGACCTGTGGCTCAAGGAATCCTTCGCAGATTTCATGGGCACCCTCGGCGCTAAGGAAGCCAACAACTTCAACGACGCATGGGTCACCTTCGCGAACAACCGCAAGGCATGGGCATACATGCAGGACCAGCTGCCCACCACCCACCCCATCGTCGCTGACATCCCCCACCTGGAAGCAGCATCGCAGAACTTCGACGGCATCACCTACGCAAAGGGCGCATCCGTGCTCAAGCAGCTGGTTGCCTACGTCGGCTTCGACACCTTCATCGAGGCAGCACGCGTGTACTTCAAGCGCTTCGAGTGGGGCAACACCTCCCTGAACGACTTCCTGCAGGTACTCAACGAGGTGTCCGGCCGCGACATGCAGGCATGGGCTAACGCATGGCTGCAGACCTCCGGCGTGTCCGCACTGGGCACCAAGCGCGTCTACGGCAAAGACGGCCAGCTCACCGACCTGATCCTCACCCAGGAACTGCCCGCACAGCAGCCCGCAGGTCTGGGCCGCCCCCACGTGGCAAAGCTGGAAACCTTCGCGCTGACCGACGGCAAGCTCGTCTCCACCGGTCTGCTCTCCCTCGAGTACCCGGCAGAGCCCGTCTCCGAGCACCGCGTAGAGCTCACCGACGAGCAGAAGAAGCTTGTTGGCGAAGCTGACCTGCTCATGCTCAACGCAGAAGACCACACCTACGCCAAGGTTGCCCTGACCGACGAAGACGGCCTGCAGGCAGCTATCGAAGGTGTCTCCACCCTCGAATCCGCGCTCTCCCGCGGCCTCATCTGGGGCTCCCTCTGGGAGAACGTGCGCGATGCACGCCTGCCTGTCACCACCTACGTCGACGCAGTCGTACGCAACGTCTCCAAGGAACCGAGCGCATCCCTGCTGGGCACCATGGTCAACAACGCACAGGTCGCTATCGCAACCTTCTCCGCACCCACCGGCCGCGAGCGCCTCTACGACGCTCTCTACGACGCATTCGCAGCCGCACTGGCGCAGGCTAAGCCCGGCTCCGACGAGCAGCTGATTCTGCTGCGCGCCTTGATTTCGGTCTCCACCAACGCGACCAAGGGTGAAGAGCTCTGCCGCGATATTGCCCGCGGTGCTTTCGAAGACACCACCGGCGATATTGCTGACGCAACCGGCATTCCTTACGACCAGAACCTGGGTTGGAGTGCACTGGGTGCGCTCGCAAGCCGCGACCTAGTGACCGTTGAGGATCTGGACCGTGCGGCGAAGTACAGCCCCTCCTCGATTTCTTCGAATGGTTACGCGTACGCGATTGCTGCCCTGCCCTCTGCTGAGCGTAAGGCAGCCGCGTACAAGACCATCATGGAAGACGAGTCGCTGTCGAACGACGCTCTGGCTTCGACCATTAACGGTTTTGCTCGCGGTCCGGTTGAGCTGCGTGAGTCCTACTACGACTCCTACTTTGAGGCTCTGCTGCCCATTTGGGCGTCCCGTTCGATTGGTATGGCGACCCGCATTGTGCGTGGCCTGTACCCGAAGGCTCCGTACAACACCGGCTCCACCGAGGGTCTGGGCGTTGAGGGTAACCCCTCCGTTGCATTGGCTCAGCGTTGGCTGGAGGCGAACCCCGAGGCTCCTTCGGCTCTGCGTCGTCTGGTTCTGGAGGCTCAGGATCACGGCCACCGTTCGATTGTGGCTCAGAAGTTCAACGCCTCCCTGCAGGACTAAGCTGCATGGTTTGAGGGCTTGTGGCGGGGGGTGAGCCGGTATCTAGACTAGGTTCCGCTCTCCCCCGCTAGGTTCTCTAGCCTCTTTGAGAGACTGCCGTTCGGCACGCCCCCGGTAACGTACCGGGACGCGCCGGGCGGTGGTCTTTTTCTGGCTCATCTATAGAATTCATAGCGGCGGTATGCCGTCTAAATATTTCCCTCATACAGTGGTTCACATACTGACAAGGGCACTTATTACCGGGGCAGTTTCACCAGGGCACAAAACTATATGCACCCGGTGCTAAAAGACAGATAAATGTCACCCGTTTTTGTGAGCTGTCCACACTGAAAGCATGAGAGAATAGACTAGGTATCCGCTCGCTTAGACACATCAGAAGGAGTTTTCAGTGGTCGATTACGCACTCGGTGACCGCGGTAGCGTTGACATTGTCACCGATGATTACTACGAAGCAGAAACCCTCCAAATCTTTGAGGAACTGCACATCGACCGTGAACGTATCTGGTACGGTGAAGCGCGCCTCGTTCCCGAACCGGATAACCCCTACGAGCCCAATAGCATTGCCGTCTACATTGACGAATTCAAGGTGGGCCGCATGAGCGTGGAGGACTCCGCCGCGTACTGGGATTCCATTACCCGCGTGGTCGCCTCCGGTTACGAGCCTATTGCGCATCTGCAGCTTTCCGCCGTGGCGGTTCGCACCGAGAGCGGTAACATGCGAGTGAAGAGCACCGGTGTGCTCTCGCTGTCCGCTCCTAGCTCGCTCTTCCCCCTCAACGACGCACCGACTCGCGCGACCCTGCTACCCCAGGGCCCGTCGATGAAGGTGCTTGATGAGAAGGAACACTCCGAATACCTGCACAGCATCCTGCCGCCCAGCGGTGAGGGTCGCGTCATTCTGACCCTGGAAGCTAACCAGCTGAAGACCTCCGACGGCCGTTTCGTTGACAGTGTTGAGGTACGCCACGACCGCAAGCTCGTGGGCCGCCTGAGCACCCAGATGTCTGAGCAGCTCGCCCCCGTGATTCGTTACGCATTCGAGAACGACCGCCTCACCAGCGCGTGGGGTACGATTCGCGGCAACACCCTTGAGCTGTCCCTGACCGTTCAGGCTGCACGCCCCGCCGATATTCCGCAGGAATGGTATGAGACCCTGCCCAACAATGTTCCGGCTCTGCTGCCGGTGGGTGAAGAGTACGATGTGCCCGCCGCATTCGTGCCCACCGAAGGTGAGCGCCACTACCTGGAGTCCTCCGCTCAGCAGGCTCCGAAGAAGCGTCGCGGTTTCATGAGCTCCCTGACCGGTGGTTCTTCGGCACCCGCCGAGCCGACCCGTAGCGAACCCGCCGCGGAGAAGCCTGTCATCGAATACAGCATTGAGGAAGAGGAATACTACGAGCCGAACGAACGTGACCGTCTGCTGAACCTGATCAAGGGTGCAGGCCTCGCCGTTCTGGTCGCCGGCCTAATTTCAATGCTGTGGACCCCGATGCTTGGCATCCTCATCGCAATCCTGGGTGGCGCTATCGCGGCTGTAGCATTCTATTTTGGCCGCCAGCCCTACTACGAAGACTACGACGAATACGATGAGTACGAAGAGGAAGAATCTGCCGAGGAAGCAGAAGAAGCCGATTCGAAAGCCTAACTCCCTCTAAGAGCACGGTACGAATGGGGCGGCTCCCCCACCATCACGGTGAGGTAGCCGCCCTTTTGTGCGCCCCAGCAGCTCTCTAAGCGCCAACGAGGTACTTCCAGGTATCTACATTCCGACAGCTTTTCGGGAACAGTTAAAAACCAGCGGGGGCGAAAGCCTCATCAGCTTTCACCCCCGCAAGGAGTCAGATCTTAGTCCTGGCCGTAAGTCGCCATGAACTGATCCATGCTGTCATGCTGCAAAGCATAGGACAGGTTAGCATTCGCAGCCTGGTTCACGATAACAATCGACTGACCGTCGTAGGACCAACCCGGGCCTGCGTTCGGCAGGGTGGTCATACGCATCGTGGTATCACCGCTAGTCAGCACCGGAGCCGCAATCTGGGCAATCTGCGCCGCGTCCAGGCCAGAGTCAACACGCATATAACCAGCAATAGACTCAACAGCAGACTGGAAAGAGCCCACATTCTCCAGTGCACCCTTAGACTTCATCGTGCTGTACAGACCGCGCAGGAACGCACGCTGGTTACGAACACGCTGGTAGTCGCCGTCAGCGAACGGGTAGCGAGCACGAACGAACGCAAGAGCCGCACCACCATCCATATGCTGCATACCCTGCTTGAAAGACCACGCATTGATATCGAAGTCGAAAGGTACCTGGACATCCACGCCATTAACAGAATTCACCAGAGCCTTGAAGCCCTCGAACTCGATCTCTGCCACGTGATCAATCTTGATACCCAGCAGGTTCTCAACGGTCGCCACCTGCAGAGAAATACCGCCATAGTTCAGCGCCGCGTTAATCTTTGCCGAACCGTAACCAGGGATATTCACCCAGGTATCACGCATAATCGAAACCAGGTACACGCCCTTACCATCGGCAGGGATGTGAGCAAGCATGATGCTATCTGCACGGGAGCCGCTCACCTGAGCTGCTTCAGAACCGGAACGGGTATCGCTACCGAGCAGCAGGATGTTCTTACCCGGACCCTTCACGACATTGTAGCTGTAACCGTCATCCAAGATGCCGTCGCCGTCCTTATCGTGATCGCTCGCGTTAGCTGCAAGAGCCGCAGCAGCATCGGAGCCGTTCTTGCCGGTATTCGAGTTGGTGACGGTCGGAGCCTTCAGCTCCGTCACGTTGAGCTTCTTAGCCTCGCCAAGCTGCTCCTTAATTTTGCTGAGGTCTTCATCCACCTTAGTGATGGAGTCAAACTTCTCGGTCTTGCTATCCCAGGTG
Organism: Rothia sp. HMSC072B04; assembly: GCF_001813725.1. Taxonomy (NCBI): domain Bacteria; kingdom Bacillati; phylum Actinomycetota; class Actinomycetes; order Micrococcales; family Micrococcaceae; genus Rothia; species Rothia sp. HMSC072B04. Next base: position 10,358 of record NZ_KV813812.1, read on the forward strand.
TGGCCAGCACGCCAGATAAAGAAACCAATACCGAGGGTAATAACCAGCAGAAGAATCAGCAGGATCAGCAGAATACGCTTGACCCATTTCTTCTTCTGCGACGGTTCAGAGTGAGCGTCGCTCATTAAGTTGTCCTTTGTTTGAGGTGGTGATACGCGAGGTGCACAGCGCATCCAGCGAAGTCTCTAAAATAGAGAGCCGGAAATAACCCGCCGATATGGGGCGGCACTGAAAAGCACAGAAAATGCACAGCTCGCAAAATACTTTCCCATTGTAACGCCGTCAGCTGGTCTACGCACCGGCGCACGAAAGGTTTTACGTTACAACTTTCCTCACAACTTTCCTCACGTTCGCGCCAAACTTGCGACTACAGGCGCCAGAACGCACAATGCCCCGCCTCCCTGAAAACCAAGGAGAACGGGGCATTGATTTCGCTATAAAGCAAAACCTGAAAAGAAGATTTACTTCTTGCCGAAGTTTGCGAAGCGTGCGTTGAAGCGCTCGACGCGACCTGCGGAGTCCATGATGCGCTGCTTACCGGTGTAGAACGGGTGCGACTCGGACGAGATTTCAACCTCGACGATCGGGTACTCGTTGCCGTCTTCCCACTTCTCGGTCTTGTCCGAGGTCATGGTGGAACGGGTCAGGAAGACCTTGCCGGATGCGAGGTCGCGGAACAGAACCAGGTTGTAGTCCGGGTGGATTTCTGCCTTCATTGATTACCTTCTTCTGCTACTGGATTTTGCCAGTAGCCCTTATATAGATGGAGTAGGTTTTTCGATGTGCAGCTATCGAGAAAATCTCAGAGCGCATCACCATTGTGCCCGCATAGGGCGCGCACAACCCATTAAGGGTACCACCTTCACGGATTAAATCCCAGTACGTTCCCTCGCAGGCGCCAACCCGCACACCGCAAGGGCACCCCCCAGAAGGCACTCACGCGGGTTAAGAATCAGGTGAGAACTCAGGTTATGAACGCGGGCGGGTCTCCCAGAACGCCACGGCACTCGCCGCCGCAACATTCAAAGAATCCACGCCGTGCGACATCGGAATCATCACCGTATCGTCACACGCAGCCAGGGTGCGGGGCGACAGTCCGTGCCCCTCCGTGCCCAGAATCAGCGCAAGCTTCTCATCCCGGCGGGCAGACAGCTCCTCCAGGGTCAGCGAGTCCTCTTCCAGTGCGAGCGCTGCGCTCTTAAAGCCCAGCTCGTGCAGGGCCTGCAGGTCTGCAGGCCACGACTCTAGGCGAGCCCACGGCACCTGAAAAACGGTACCCATCGACACGCGAATCGAGCGGCGATACAGCGGATCAGCGCACCGCGGAGTCACCAGTACAGCATCCACGTTCAGCGCGGCAGCCGAACGGAAAATAGCTCCCACATTCGTGTGGTCCACAATATCTTCCAGGATTGCCACGCGAGAGGCACCCTGCAGCAACTGCTCCAGAAGCTGCGGCGCAGGACGAGCCATCGCCGCCAACGCACCACGATGCAGATGAAAACCGGTCACCTGCTCCAGCTGCTCCTCACTACCCACATACGCGGGAGTGTCAGGATGGGCGCGCAAAACATCCGCCAAATCATCAGCCCACTTCTCACTCATCAGGAAAGAAACGGGCTGATGACCGGCAGCGAGCGCACGACGAATCACTTTGGAAGACTCCGCAATGTAAATACCCCACTGCGATTCCATGGCGCTACGGAGCTTCACATCGGTCAGCTGCGTGTAGTAGCGCAAAGCCTGCTCGGGTGCCTGCGCCAGAGCAGTGACCGACTCGATGGCGTAGACACGCTCGGCACGCTCAGCGATCTGTTCGGCGCTCAGCTGCTTCGGGGCACGGCTCATGCGCGCTTGAACGCGGAGTAACGACCCGCGGAGGTGACGGTCAGAGCCAGGTCCATGTCGTAGGTTGCTGCGAGGTTCGCCTCGGTAATGGTGGACAGGATCGGGCCGGCAGCAACCACGCCACCGTCACGGACCAGCAGGGCGTGGGTGAAGCCCGCCGGGATTTCCTCGAGGTGGTGGGTGATGAGCACGGTAGCCGGTGCGTAGGGGTCGGCGGCAAGTGCGGTCAGACGCTCGACCAGGTCCTCACGGCCGGAGATGTCCATGCCTGCGCCGGGCTCGTCCAGCAGCAGCAGTTCGGGGTCGGTCATGAGGGCGCGGGCAATCAGTGCACGCTTACGCTCGCCGTCGGAGAGGGAGCCGAAGGTGCGGTCAGCGAGGGTGTCGACACCCCATTCAGCCAGCAGCTCGGTGGCGCGCTCGTCGTCCATGACGTCGTATTCTTCCTTCCAGCGGCCGGATACAGCGTACGCTGCGGTCACGACAACGTCGGAAACCTTCTCGTTGGCGGGAATCTGGTTTGCCGAAGCACCGGAGGACAGACCAATGCGCGGGCGCAGGTCGAACACGTCAACAGCGCCGAGGGTCTCGTCAAGGATTTCAACCTCGCCGCTGGTCGGGTGCAGGCGGGCTGCCGCAACCGACAGCAGAGTGGACTTACCGGCGCCGTTGGGGCCCAGAACAACCCAGCGTTCACCTTCGTTCACAGTCCAGGAAACGTCGTTGAGAATCTTGCGGCCGCCGCGAATCACGGAGACATTCTGAAGGTTGAGTACGGTGCTCATGGTTCTTCTTCCAGTGAGTTAGATGGATGGGATGCGCCCCCACCCCGCAACCCGTGCCGGGTTATCGGAGCGGTTGGCGCATAGTGCGCGGGTACCCCACATTGGGTTCCTCGCGCGAAGCCTTATGGGCTATAGGTGCCGCCGCGTCAGGGGCGGCGCGCCTGATCAAATGTACCTTGTCAGAGGGGCGGGCGCATCCGCAACGGCACCTATAGCAGCTGAAGTTATTAGTCGATGAAGCCGCGTGCGCCACCGACCAGCTCAACGTGGCCGGTCTCAACGTCTGCGGTGACCATCTTCGCGATTTCCTGCGCGAACTCGTTGACGGTGTAGAGCTTGCCGGCGGTCTCGCGGCGCTGCTCAATAGCGCCGGGGTGCAGGCGGTTCAGCAGGGTTGCGGTGACGGTGCCTTCAATCATGTCAGCGGACACGACGACCAGGGAGATACCCTTCTCGGAAAGTGCGGGAATCTCGGCAATCAGTGCGTCTTCGCCTGCGCGCTTGGACTCTGCGACGGGCTTGTACTCGTCCATGGTCTCAACCTCGCGGATGAAGTGCGCCTGGTGGCTGGTCACGAACACGATGCGTGCGCCTTCGGGCATCTTTTCTGCAGCCAGGCGTGCCAGGTTCAGCTGTGCGTCACGGTTCAGGCGCATTGCGTAGTCTTCGCCCATGCCGGTTTCCATGCCACCCGAAGCGTTCAGAATCAGGTAGTCCAGGGAACCGAAGGTCTCCACGGCGGTGTTGACGAGGTTCTGCAGGTCATCATTGTTGGTCACGTCAGCCTGCACTGCAATTGCCTTGCCGCCAGCCTCTTCAATAGCCTTGACGATCTTGTTCGCGCGCGGTGCCTTGGAGCGGTAGTTCACCACAATGTTCGCGCCCTCAGCGGCGAGAATCTGTGCGGTGTCTGCGCCAACGCCGCGGGAGGAGCCGGTAATGATGATGGTCTTGCCGGTCAGCTGTGCCATAGTTTTATGTCCTTAAAGTCTAGAAAGGGTGCGCCCACGTTCGGGCGCTTCGTGCAGTCCGTACGGGGTGGGGTTAGTGACCCATGCCCAGGCCGCCATCAACGGGGATGACAGCGCCAGAAATGTAGCTAGCCTCATCGGATGCGAGCCAGCGAATCACGCGAGCGACCTCTTCCGCCTCCGCGAAACGACCAGCGGGGATGGACGCCAGGTAGTTCTTCTTGGTTTCCTCGGGCAGAACCTCGGTCATTGCGGTGTTAATGAAGCCCGGTGCCACCACGTTAGCGGTGATGTTACGGCCGCCCAGCTCACGGGTGATGGAGCGTGCCATACCGACCAGTGCAGCCTTAGATGCGGAGTAGTTGACCTGGCCGGGGGAACCGTACAGACCCACCACGGAGGAAACCAGGATGATGCGGCCGCGCTTGAGCTTCAGCATGCCCTTGATGGCGCGCTGAACCACACGGAAAGAACCGGTGAGGTTGGTGTCGACCACGTCGGTGAAGTCGGATTCCTTCATGCGCATCAGCAGCATGTCGCGGGTGATACCTGCGTTGGCGACCAGCACCTCCACGGGGCCGAATTCTGCTTCAATTTCCTTGAAAGCTTCGTTAATGCTGTCGGCATCGCGTACATCTGCCTTGACGGCGAAAAATTCTTCGGGGGCTTCACCGCTGCGGTAGGTGATGCAGACGTTGTGGCCTGCTGCCTGGAATTCCTTGGCAATTTCGTAGCCGATGCCTCGGTTGCCGCCGGTGACCAGCACGGTCTTGGGAGTGTTCTCGCTCATGAGCTTCCTTGATGAGTCGACCCCTCACGATTGGAGCCGATGCAGCGACTCCGCGGTTGGGGTGTGGACGGATGGACAGTCGAACCTTATTTTACCGCGTTTTAGCGCAAAGGTGCCGCAGGCTACACTCCACTTTTGAACACTGAACCCCTACTCCCCTTCTTTTACATGCCTCATCGGGCGCGTACACTAACTGAAGCGGAACAACCCGCACCCTTTTTCCACGGAATCGCGCGGGTACGGAATAACACCGCACGTAGAGGCGCAATAGTAAGGATAAGAAGACATGGATCTGCTCGGTTCACTTTCTCAGGATGCACAGCCCGAGTACGCCAAATGCTCCCGCAAGGGTTGCCAGCAGGCGGCAGAATTTCAGCTGCTCTGGAACAACCCGAAGGTGCACGCCCCCGAGCGCCGCAAGATCTGGTTGGCGTGCTCCGAGCACGTGGGCTGGCTGGAGAATTACCTGCGCGAGCGTGAGTTCTGGAAGCAGACTCTGCCCTTTAAGGGGTAGTGCCACTTGAGAGGTGATGCCGCTTGAGGTGGCTCCGCTTGAGTAATAACCCAGCCTATCGAAAGTAATTTCGATATATGCTATATTTGTTCTAATTAGTTCGAGTGAACATCCCGGCACCCAGGCAACCACACTCGCAGGGCAATCACACTCGCTGAGCAATCGCATTCAAGGAGGCACCTCCCCATGATGGGCTATTCGCACACCGTCAGCGCCGCAGCTGGCTGGCTAGTGCTCGTCGAGACGGGAGTGGTGCAGGTTCCCGATACCCCCACCATCATCGTGACCACCCTGGCGTGCGCCGGTGCGGGCATGCTACCGGATATTGACCACCACAACGGCAGTATCGCCAACTCCATTCCGCCCATTTCACGCTGGGTAGCACGCATTGTCGGGGCAGTCAGCGGCGGGCACCGCAAGGGAACGCACTCCATTTTGGGTCTGGTAGCTTTCTGGGCAATCGCCTATTTCAGTGCCAACCTGAGCTACAACGGAATCCCCTGGGCTTCACTTCTTCTTGCCGCATTCTCGGGCGGTCTGGCATTGCGCGTGCTCGGCGCACCGGGTGGATGGATCGGTGCCGTCGCCCTCGGGTACGCCGCCTACACGACTGATTCGCTGGCACTGCTCCCCTGGGCTATTTCGGTCGGCGCGACCATTCACCTGATTGGCGACCTGCTGACAACCCGCGGACTGCTGCCCCTCTACCCCATCGTCATCAAGCCCCTGGTGGCGTCCCCCCTATGGAAAAAGAGCGGCTACATGGCACTGCCGATCCTGGGTGATGCTGGCAGCGTACGCGAGAAGGCACTTGTTCTAGCACTGACCGGGTACGTCGCCTGGTATGCGGCAGCCATGATGGGCTTTACCGAATACCCTCTGCAAATGTTCGGACTGGGTATTCACGCCGCATAACGTGCCGCATAACTAAATTCTACTGAGGACAGCGAAGCGCCCCGTCACTTCCCTACGGAAGCGACGGGGCGCTTTTCTAATCCTTATCCCGACCTATCGGGGTGAGAGATTAAGCGTCCTGGATGGGCCAGAAGACGTCAACCTCAACGTTCTCTTCACCGGAGGTGGGGTACTTCTCGAACTCAGTGTTGTGCATTGGCAGTTCTCCTTCGTGAGCGGGCGGGAATCTCTTCTCCCCCGCGTTAGCTCACCATCGGTAGTGAGCCCTAATGTTTCGCATTTGCGTCCTCGCAATGGCGGGAACAGTTATAAGTCTACGCCCCACGCATGTTGTGTTTCTACCATTTTTCCCACAATGTATGTAGAGACACATGAAAAATTCGAAAATCCCACACAGACCCCCTGAAATATCGCCTGAGAGCTTTTCTTTACCTCAGAAAAACCCACAAGACAACATTATTTCCCGTCAAATACGCCGCAAGTTTCGTGTGTCAGAACCCACAGTTCCCATGCACAGGAACGCAATAACAGCACACACGCTCAGAAAACAATACAACCCCACGGGTCAGGTCACATTTTTCCGCACTATTCACGAGAAAAAATACCGGCAATATCTCCGCAACACATTTTCAGAACACAAAAATACGCCCTGGACAATACGCCACAAACAATACACCCCAGACAATAAAACAACGCGCAATACACAAGAGGCCCCGGTACCACACGGTACCGGAGCCTCCCCCGTACTTTTATGTCAGCGGATAATGCTTTACGCCAGCGAAATCAAATCCTGGTAATCCTTCGACCATAGGTCCTCCACCGCATCCGGTAGAAGCAGCACGCGCTCAGGATCCAGCGCCTCCACAGCGCCCTCATCGTGAGAAACCATCACGATAGCACCCTGGTACGCCTTCAACGCGTTCAGAATCTCCTCACGCGAGGCGGGGTCCAGGTTGTTGGTCGGCTCATCGAGCAGCAGCACGTTCGCACTCGATGCCACCAGGGTCGCCAGGGACAGGCGGGTCTTCTCACCACCGGAAAGCACGCCGGCGGGCTTATCCACGTCATCACCGGAGAACAGGAACGAACCTAGAATCGTGCGCACGCGGGTGTCATCCAGATCCGGCGCAGCAGACTTCATGTTCTCAAAGACAGTGCGGTCACCATCAAGAATTTCGTGTTCCTGCGCAAAATAGCCCAGCTTCGCGCCGTGACCGTACACGACCTCACCCGTATCAGGCTCGGTGGAACCAGCCAGCATGCGCAGCAGAGTGGTCTTACCGGCACCGTTCAGACCCAGCACCACCACGCGCGAACCGCGGTCAATCGCCAAGTCAACGTCCGTGAAAATCTCCAGAGAGCCATAGGACTTCGACAGGCCCTGCGCAGACAGCGGAGTCTTACCGCACGGCGCCGGATCCGGGAAGCGAATCGCCGCAACCTTATCGCTCTGACGCTCCTCCTCCAGGCCGCGCAGAAGCTTCTCAGCACGCTTAATCATCTGCTGAGCAGCAACAGCCTTCGTCGCCTTCGCGCGCATCTTATTCGCCTGCTCCATCAGAGCATTCGCCTTCTTCTGCGCGTTCGCACGCTCACGCTTGCGGCGGTGCTCGTCCTGCTCACGCTGAGTCAGGTAGTTCTTCCAGCCCATGTTGTACTGGTCAATCACGCAGCGGTTCGCGTCCAGGTAGAAGACGCGGTTGACGACCAGCTCCATCAGGTCAACATCGTGGCTAATGACCATCAGGCCACCCGAGAAGTTCTTCAAGAAGTCGCGCAGCCACAGAATCGAATCGGCGTCCAGGTGATTGGTCGGCTCATCCAGAAGCATGGTGTCCGCATTGGAGAAGAGAATACGCGCCAGCTCCACGCGGCGACGCTGACCACCCGACAGAGTAGACAGCGGCTGGGCAAGCACACGCTCCGGCAGGTCCAGGTTGGAGGTGATGACCGCCGCCTCCGACTCAGCCGCGTAGCCGCCACCGGCAATAAACTCAGCCTCAAGACGGTCGTAGCGGCGCATACCCTTAGCGCGCACCGCCGGGTCCTCACTCGCCATATCGTCCTGCGCCTGGCGCATCTTACGCGCCACACCGTCCAGGCCACGCGCCGAAAGGATACGGTCACGCGCCAGCTGGCTCATGTCATCCACCTTCGGGTCCTGCGGAAGGTAGCCGATAGTGCCGCTGCGGGTGACCGTACCGTCAGCGGGCAGGGTCAGACCGGCAAGCACCTTAGTCATAGTGGTCTTACCGGCACCGTTGCGGCCCACCAGACCGATCTTGTCGCCCTTATCGATGCGGAAGGTGACCTCTTCCATGAGCAGGCGCGCGCCTGCACGCAATTCGAGGTTCTGTACAGCAATCATGGGTGCCTTTCCGGATGGCGGTCTGGTGTGTGGGTTGATAGTGCTCGGTAGGCGGGATTCGCCGGGTTAGAGGCGGCGAGCGCGCGGAGCACCTCATCAATTTTAGTGCAGGTGTGCCGAGTGCGCATGTGGGGCACCTTTTGTTTTTGTGGTGTGCGGTGTACTATACATACCGGACACCATTCATAGAACATTGTTCAAAACTGGGTTGTGACAAGCAGTCAACCACCGCCACCCTCAACTCTGTAGAAAAATCTGCAGAGCAATACGTATCAAAGGAGTACCACCCCAATGACCGATTCCGTGCGCGAATCAGCCCAGGAACCCCAGGCAACTCAGGCACCGCGCCGTAACGTAGCGGCAAAGACCTCCCTCGCCACCGATCTCTCCCTCATCGCAGTGTTCGCGGGCTTCATCGCCGCGCTCGCCATCATGCCCGCCGTCAGCTTGGGCGGCGTTGCGGTTCCCTTCACCTTCCAGACCCTCGGCATTTACATCACCGCACAGGTGCTCGGCGGCAAGCGTGCCACCGCCTCCGTGGCGCTGTACCTGCTGGTTGGTTTCGCTGGCCTGCCCATCTTCGCTAAGGGCGGCGCCGGTTTGGGTACGCTCGCCTCCCCGAGTGCCGGCTACCTGCTCGGATTCCTGCCCTTCGCCGCTATTGCCGGTACCCTCGCCTACCTGTTCACCCGCAACACCCGTTCGATTGGTGCGACCTTCCTTATGGCTCTGGTCGCGAACTTCTGCGGTTTTGTGGTTCTGACCGCCTGCGGTATCGCCGGTATGATGGTGAACGCCCACATGACTTTTAACGCCGCATTCAGCGCGGCAATGGTGTTCGTTCCCTGGGATCTGGTGAAGTCCACGATCGCGGTTCTGGTTGGTTTGTCGGTACGCCGCGCCTTCCCGTCCCTGGCTTCTGCCCAGCGTTAAAAGCACACGATGTGCCACACGAGAGGATAGCTATGTTTTTTCGCCGCTCCACGCGCCAGCCTGCACCACAACAGGTGCAAGGCGAGCAGGCGGTGAGCGCCTCTACCAGCATGCCCGCCCTTGAGCTTGAATCGGTGAGTGTTTTCACCGAGCTGCCCGAAGGCGGGCATCGCCGTATCCTCAAGGATGTGAGCCTGCGGTTCACGGCGAAGCGCACCGCGGTGCTGGGTCTGAACGGTAGCGGCAAGTCCACCCTACTGGGGCTTTTCAATGGGCTCACCCACCCGGATGAAGGTATTGTGCGTGTGAACGGTGTCGACACCCTGGATGCGCCGAGCCGCGGCTCGACGGGCGCTCGCGGTCATTCCCAGGGCGCTTTTGAGGGTGTAGGCATGCTCTTCGCCCAGCCGGAGGCGCAGCTGATTATGCCCACCGTTGCCGAAGATATTGACCTGAGTCTGCGCCGTGCCGCCGCCGTTGAAGGTAGCGCCCTCAGCGGTGAGCAGCGCCTCGAACGGATTCGTGAACTGCTCCGCGAGCGCGGCCTCGAACACCTTGAAAACCAGAGCGTTTTCACCCTCTCAGGAGGCGAAAAGCAGCTGGTCGCTCTCACCAGCGTACTGGCGGCACGCCCGCAGATTCTTCTGCTGGATGAGCCGACCACCCTGCTGGATTTGCGCAATCGCGCGCGGCTGCTCAAGCACTTGGAGTCGCTGGATCAGATGCTGGTGCTCAGCACGCACGATCTGGATTTGGCGGCGTCCTGCGATGAAGCCGTCATTATTCACGATGGGCGCCTGCTCGCTCAGGGGGATGCGGTGCAGCTGGTACAGCAGTACCGCACCTGGTGTGCCGAAGGGTTCCCCAACGAAGGCGCTACCGAAGGTCTGGATTCGGCAGGAGGCGCGCATGGGCGCTAACACGCCGCGCGTGAATCCTCGCCCCGCCGGCCAGGGCTCGGATTTCATCCCCGGTACTCTGCTGGTGGGTTTCTACCAGCCGTTGAACACGCCGGTGCATCGGGCGCCGCTGTGGTTCAAGGGCACGCTCTTCTTTGGGTTGTTTCTGCTGTTGGCGGTGACCAGCTGGCAGGTGGCGCTGGTGGCTTTGGTTGCCTCCACGCTGTGCGCTCTATGGGCTGGTGTGCCTGCCTCCCAGCTGTGGCTGGTGGTTCGCACGCTGTCTCTGCTGCTACTGATTATGGTCGGCTATTACGTGTTTACGGGTCAGTACGCCTCCGGCGCGGATGCTATCGCGACTATGCTGACGGCTTTTTATGCGTCCCGCGCTCTGCTGGTGAGCACTCCCCTGCCGGTTCTGATTGACGGCTTTGTGAGGCTGTGTTCGCCGCTACGTTTCGTTGGTCTTTCCCCAGAGCGTCTGGGTCTGCTGATTGCGTTGATGATCCGGTCAATTCCGGCGCTCATGGACCGTTGGGGTGCGTTGCGCAGGGCGGCGGTGGCGCGTAACCTGCCCAAGCGCATGTATTGGCGGCTGCTGATTCCGTGGGTGGTGCAGGCGGTTGATTACGCGACGGCGACCGCTCGTGCTTTGCGGGCGCGGCACGTGGACGAGCTGAACTAGCGCAGATACGCGAGAGGGGCGGGGTGAACCGTGTAGGTTCATCCCGCCCCTTCGCTTTAACTCGCCTAGCTAGGCTGGTTTAGGGCGTTTCAATGAGGAGCACCGCCGGGAGCTGCTCCCACCACAGGTACCAGTCGTGCTGACCGTAGAGCGCCTCCACGAGCTTGTCGAAGCCGCGGTAGACACGCACCGGCATCGCCGAGGAAACCATCGTGTGCTCGACCGCCAGGATTTCGGCGTCGCGGCGGGTTGTGACCGGCACCGGCGTGTAGAACTCGATAAAGTCTGAGGCGATAACAGCCGGGTAGGCGTCGTCGCGTTCAAACCAGTAGCGGGCAATGGACAGCATCGCCTCGGGGCTGGGACTGGAATCCCACCCGCCAAAGGGCAGGTAGGCGAACACCCCGGATGCGTCCCGCAGCGGCAGGTCCATGATGAGCAGTTCCGCGGCGCTGTCAATGTCGGTGGCCTTAACCTTCTCATTGATGATGCCGGCGGTCAGTTCGAAGGGGTACTCCGCTTTCAGGGGCGTGCAAATATCGTCTTCGCCGAGTTCGCCGTTCTCCATGAGGCGGCGGTAGGTCTGCAGGTAGGTGCTCTCGTTCAGGTGCCGGAACGCCTCGTGCGCGGCGACTTCTACACCGACTTGATCCAGGTAACGATGCTGGTCGGTGATGAGCTCGTGTGCGTACCGCTTGACGGTGTCGGCGGTGATGTCCTGTACTGGGGTTGAGGTACGTAGGGAGACGTTATTCTCAATGGTTCCGAGCAGGGTCGGGTCGAGGGCAACCACGATGGGGGTTGTTCCCCGGTTCTTGCCCTCGTAGAGGTGTTCGAGGTATCGCCGGTTAAGTTCGGCTCGTGGGGCGCCGTGGCGGATTCGCTCGTGTGGGTAGGGATACAAAGCGACGAAGCGCTCGTAGAGCTCTGCCATGGTGTTCTCCGATGTTTGGTTGCCCCCAGTTTATCGCGTATTTTCGCACAAAAATCCGGGTTTTTGGATGTTTTAGCAGGGCACGGAGGGCGTGTAATTTTTTCGTTTGATGAGTGTGTATCGGTGTGTGCTAAACACGCTTAAACTGCCTTTGTGTTGGGCGGTTTGAGCACCTGTTTTCGCCAGAAAAAGTTAGAAATTTTTTTGCCACCATATGAGATTTTGGGCGAGTTACACCGGGCGGCGCCAAAGGGTGCGGCAGACACTTTCGCGGTGGTGCGGGGCGCCTCCTGCGGGTCGGTATCCGCTGCAGAACTCTGGTAGAACAGGCACCAAGTTTATGATTTGCAGACATAAAGCACCCTATTTTCTTCTTCGGCGCGTCATATTTGACGTATTAAGGGTGTTTCGGGCGAGTTCCGCCACCGCAGCCCCACAGCTGGCGTAGAGTGTTGGTACCAGCTACCACCCGTGCCGCGTTGGTGCGGAAAACGTCGCTGAGACCATCAACTCGCAGGAGTTCAAACCAACGGAGGTTCTCATGTCGAATAACTACTACAAAGAGATGGTTCGCCTGGCAGACAGCATCGCTGATAAGGCGCATGAGGGGCAGACTGACCGTAACGGCTGGCCCTACATCTCCCACCCTCGCCGTGTGGCTCTTGGGGTACGTAAGCTTGCGTGTGAGTTGGCTGCCGCGACTCACCCTGATATTTCTTTGGAGGAGCTGAAGGCTGAAGCGCAGATCGTGGCGCTGCTGCATGACACGGTGGAGGATACCGGCGTTTCCCTCGCATATCTGGCTCGTCACTTCTCGGCGCGTATTGTGGATGCGATTGAGGCCTTGACCCGCCGCCCGGGTGAGTCGCGTGAGTCGTATCTGAGCCGGGTGCGTGTGAATGATTTGGCTCGTCTGGTGAAGCTTGCCGATATTGCGGATAATACTGACCCGCAGCGTTTGGCACTTCTGGAGGAACCGACTCGTACCTGCCTCATGATCAAGTATGAGCACTCGCTGAAGCTGCTGCACCTGAACGACTAGGTTCAAGCTGACCATATAGAAGCCGCCCGGTATGGATTGTGTTCCATGCCGGGCGGCTTCTATGAATCATCTATTGAATTAGTTCAGGTGAGAGACTGCGTAGTCAGCTTCTTCCTCGGTGAAACCTTCAATGGAAGAAGTCAGCTGAGAACGGATTGCTTCAGGAGACATGTTCATGGTCTTCTGGTAGCTCTTTGCCGATTCCAAGGCATTCGCGTTCCAGTCAGCCTTCATGTTGTCTACAGCATACTGAGCAGCTTCAGGCGTGAACTTTTCAAATTCACTGGTGAGCTGGTCGTAGATACGCTGCTTGGACATGTGCATAGTGCGAGAATAAGATTCTGCCTTCTTCAAAGCAGACTTATATTCAGTGGGAATGCTGTTATCATTCTGCTTTGCGTTGGACTCGCTCGTAGCCGCGGAGGAGGATCCGCCATTAGAGTCCTGAGAAGCTTCGGCAACAGCAGAAGAACCAGCAGCTGCCGAAGACGAAGAAGCACTCGTAGACTTGCTGGAGCCGCCGCCCATCATCGAAGCGCAACCGCCAAGAAGAACAAGAATAACGAGAGTGATAAACCACCAACGGAGGTAGAAAGGCTTCTTCTTAACGTAGACAGAACCGTCAGCGGCAATAATCTTTTGTGCCATGATTTCCTTTCAGCTTTCCTCAAGCAACCGTCGCATGAAGAAACCAATATGAAGTGAGTGGATAATTCACAAGGAAATATACTTGACCCCCCCCCATTGTCAAAGTGGCAAAAATTGGCGTTGCTCAGAACAAGCATCCACTGCTCACATATCTGATATCGCACAAAAATACCCGCCCGGTGCCGAAGGCATACACCTTCGGCACCGGGCGGGTACCTTATCTGCGAGTCAGGAGCTTAGATGTTGAAGCCCAGCGCGCGCATCATATCGCGGCCGTCCTCAGTAATACGCTCCGGACCCCACGGCGGCATCCAAACCCAGTTCACACGCCAAGAATCAACCAGGTTCTCCAGGTTGCTCTGAACCTGCTCCTCAATAACCTCCTGCAGCGGGCACGCCGCAGTGGTCAGAGTCAGGTCCAGAATGAGGGTTCCATCCTCATCCCAGCGCAGACCGTAGAGCAGACCAAGGTCAACAATATTGACGCCGAGCTCCGGGTCAATGACCTCCTTGAGGGCTTCCTCAATTTCTTCCTGAGGAACACGAACCTGCACAGTCTCAGTCATAGTTCTATCTTTCTATCAGAATCCGATAAGGAGAAGAAGCTTACTTCTTACCCACGTAAGAAACGTAGCCCTCTTCTTCCAGGCGGTCAGCCAGCTCGGGGCCGCCCTGGTCAACCATCTTGCCGTCCACGAACACGTGCACGAACTGCGGCTTGATGTAGCGCAGAATGCGGGTGTAGTGGGTAATCAGCATGACGCCCATGTCGTTCTCGTCGTGCGCACGGTTCACGCCCTCAGAAACGATCTTCAGTGCGTCAACGTCCAGACCGGAGTCGGTCTCGTCCAGGATGCCGAACTTGGGCTTGAGCAGCTCCAGCTGAAGGATCTCGTGGCGCTTCTTCTCACCACCGGAGAAGCCCTCATTCACGTTACGTGCGATGAACGCGGGGTCAATCTCCAGGTTCTTCATGGCTTCCTTAACGTCCTTGGTCCAGGTACGCAGGGAGGGAGCCTTGCCGTCCACAGCGGTCTTAGCGGAACGCAGGAAGTTGGACATGGTCACACCGGGGATCTCAACCGGGTACTGCATAGCCAGGAACAGGCCTGCGCGTGCACGCTCGTCCACGCTCATCTCGGTGATGTCCTCACCGTCGAGCAGGATCTGACCGGAGTCAACCTGGTACTTGGGGTGGCCAGCAATGGTGGAAGCCAGAGTGGACTTACCGGAACCGTTCGGGCCCATGATTGCGTGAATCTCGCCCGAGTTGATGGTCAGGTTAACGCCCTTCAGGATGGGCTTGGTGGTTTCGTCGTCGAGGATAACCGAGACGTGAAGGTCCTTGATTTCAAGAGTAGACATTGATTTCTCCTGGTAAAGCTTAGTTGTTGCTGAGGGCGAGCTCTGCCTCAAGGGCCTCGGTGAGCTGCTCTTCAAGTTCGGGAACACGAATCTGCTGAATGATCTCATTCAGGAAGCCGCGCACGACCAGACGGCGTGCCTCAGCCTCCGGAATACCGCGAGCCTGCAGGTACCACAGGTGCTGCTCATCGAGCTGGCCGGTGGTGGATGCGTGGCCGGCGCCCTCAATCAGGCCGGTCTCAATCTCCAGGTTCGGCACGGAGTCGGCGCGGGGGCCAACTTCCAGCAGCAGGTTACGGTTCAGCTCGTAGGTGTCAGTGCCTTCTGCATCCTTACCAATCAGAACGTCACCAACCCATACGGAGTGCGCACCCTTACCCTGCAGCGCGCCCTTGTAGGTCACGCGGGACTTGCAGTTGGGTACGGAGTGGTCCACGAACAGGCGGGACTCAATGTGCTGACCTGCGTCTACGAAGTACAGGCCGTACATTTCAGTCTCAGCGCCGGGAGCGGTGAACTTGGTGGAGGGGGTCACGCGCACCAGGTCGCCGCCGAGGGACACCACAACGTGCTTGAAGCGTGCATTGCGACCCAGCTTAGCGTACTGTGCGGAGGCGTGGATTGCGTCGTCAGCCCACTGTTGCACGGAAACAACGTTCAGCTCAGCCTCGTCGTTCACCACGAACTCAACGTTCTGTGCCAGGACGGTGGAGCCGGTGTGGCGCAGAACCACGACAGCCTTCGAGAAGGGCTTAGCCTCAATCACGATGTGCTGTGCGGCAGCCTCGTTACCGGTGCCGGTGATGTCGATTTCCACGTGCTCAGCCAGTTCAGCTTCGGCGGGGATGGTCACCACGGTTGCTTCGGTGAAGCTGGACCACGCGTTCGCTGCCACGCGGTCCTCGGGGATACCCGCGGAGCCGATGCGTGCATCCTCGCGGGAGACGGTCTCAACCTGAACCTGCTCGGGTGCAGTGATCTGCGGTGCCGGTGCGGTGCCGGTCAGCTTCTCCAGGTGCAGGCCGCCCAGACGCTTCAGCGGGGTAAAGCGCCAGTCCTCTTCACGACCGGTCAGCGGCGCGAAGTCCTCCACATTGTAGGAGGTCTTACGCTCTGCACGGGATGCTTCGAGTACCTTCTGGACGTTGTTCGGGTTGGAGCCCTGGTGGTGTGCCTCGGTGGCGCGCATCAGGGTGTCATCGTGGGCGAACTCGGTGGCGAGCTTCTCGCCCTCCTGGTCCATGCCGGGGATGATCGGGGAGTGGTAACCCAGGGTTTCTTCGTTGGTCGGCATTAGCCCACAGATCCTTCCATCTGAAGTTCGATCAGGCGGTTCAGTTCGAGTGCGTACTCCATCGGCAGCTCACGGGCGATAGGCTCAACGAAGCCGCGGACAATCATCGCCATTGCTTCTTCTTCGCTCAGGCCGCGCTGCATCAGGTAGAACAGCTGGTCCTCGGAGACGCGGGAAACGGTCGCCTCGTGGCCCATGGTCACATCGTCCTCGCGGACATCCACGTAGGGGTAGGTGTCGGAGCGGGAGATGGTGTCCACCAGCAGTGCGTCACAGACCACGGAGGACTTGGAGTGCTTAGCGCCCTCACGCACCTGAACCAGGCCACGGTATGCGCTGCGACCGCCGTTACGTGCCACGGACTTGGACACAATGGTCGAGGAGGTGTTCGGTGCAATGTGAACCATCTTCGAACCGGTGTCCTGGTGCTGACCCTCACCCGCGAATGCGATGGACAGGGTCTCACCCTTAGCGTGCTCGCCGACCATGTAAACAGCCGGGTACTTCTGGGTGACCTTCGAACCGATATTGCCGTCCACCCATTCCATGGTGGCGCCCTCGTGCGCAACCGCGCGCTTGGTCACCAGGTTGTAGACGTTGTTCGACCAGTTCTGGATGGTGGTGTAGCGAACGCGTGCGTTCTTCTTCAGCACAATCTCAACCACTGCGGAGTGCAGGGAGTCGGACTTGTAGATGGGGGCGGTGCAACCCTCAATGTAGTGAACGTAGGAGTCTTCGTCCGCAATAATCAGGGTGCGTTCGAACTGGCCCATGTTCTCGGTGTTAATGCGGAAGTACGCCTGCAGCGGAATCTCCACGTGAACTCCCGGGGGAACGTACACGAAGGAGCCACCGGACCATACGGCGGTGTTCAGCGCGGAGAACTTGTTGTCACCAATCGGGATGATGGAGCCGAAGTATTCCTTGAACAGTTCGGGGTATTCGCGCAGACCGGTGTCGGTATCGACGAAGATCACGCCCTGCTTCTCCAGGTCCTCACGGATCTGGTGGTACACGACCTCAGACTCGTACTGTGCCGCCACACCCGCGACCAGCGAGTTACGCTCCGCCTCGGGAATGCCCAGACGCTCGTAGGTGGTGCGGATGTCCTCGGGCAGTTCCTCCCAAGAAGCCGCCTGACCCTCGGTCGAGCGCACGAAGTACTTGATGTTGTCGAAGTCGATTTCGGAAAGATCCGCACCCCAGGTGGGCATGGGCTTACGCTCGAAGAACTTCAGCGCCTTCAGACGCATATCCAGCATCCACTGGGGTTCGTTCTTCTTTGCAGAGATGTCGCGCACGACGTTCTCGTCCAGGCCGCGCTTTGCTACCTGGCCTGCTTCGTCGGAGTCTGCCCAACCGTACTCGTAGTTGCCAATGCCCTCGAGTTCGGGGTTCATCTCCAGGATCTCTGAAATGACGGTGTCGTTGGCGTTCTGCCCAACTTTCTCAGTCATTACGGCCTTTCTTCGATGGTTATTACATTTCTCTCCGTCACCTGCCGGTTGCAGGCGCGGTAGTTTAGGGGGCTGATGCCACACTCGACCACGGCGTTTAACGCAACGTGGGGCGGGCGGGTTCCAGCGTGCGGGTCGCACCCTTGAGGGGTTCATCGGGGCGCACCGCGGGGTACTGCGGTAAGCGTTACGCGGAAGGTTTCTCTAGGAATAAGTTTCTCTAGGATTCTTCTGCGTTCTTCTCACTCTCGGCGGTGACGCGGTTCAGGGGCACGTGCGTGGTACACACGTGAGCACCCGAAGCCATGGTTGAAAGCCTACGGACATCAACGCCGAGCAGGTCAGAAATAATCCCGGTTTCCTGCTCGCAGAACACTTGGAAGTCTCCAGCGAGGTCACGTACCGGGCAGTGACCCTGACAAAGCTGAATACTTGCCAGAAAATGCTCGGGAACGGTCCGTCCTGCAGGAGGCGCGGTGACCTGAGCGGTCGCCACAAAACCGTCCTTGCTCATTGCCTCTGCGAGCGCCTGCGCTCTGGCTGCCACGTCATCACCGGCGGCTTCTACGATGGGTCGGTAGCGGGCTTCCATTTCTGCGGCGCGGGCGGAGGCGAAAGCTTCGAGGGCTTCCTGCCCAACCGTGTCGCGGAGCATTTGCAGGGCGTCGCGGGCGATGATGAGGTAGTCGTTGCCGAGGCGTTCGTGGCCCTGGGGGGCAATCACGTAGCGGCGGGCGGGTCGTCCAGCTCCGGCGCCGTGCTTTTTGATGGGCGCGACCTCAATCATGTTGTTGGATTCGAGGGCGTCGAGGTGGCGGCGTACCGCTGCGGGGGTGAGGCTGAGGAGCTCACCGAGGGTTGCTGCGGATACGGGGCCGTTATTGAGGACTTCACGCAGGACGCGGTCCCTGGTGCGTTCTTCTGCCTCGGCTTTGCGCTTGGATGTGCGTGCCGCGGAGGACTTTGTACTGGAAGCACCAGTAGAGCCCGATGCGGCGGTTCGGGTGCCGTTTCGGGTCTGCGCCTCGTTCGTTGAGGCGCGCTGAGGGGTCTTATTCACGGAATACACAAGTAAAGTATGTCCTAATTAGTTTTTCTTTGGCTAGTTAGGTACCCCTACTTGCTAACTTTTCTACCTTAAAGTGAACTTTTGAGTCGTAACGGGCGTGCCTTGAACGTGAGTTAGGGCATAAGATGAAGGGGCACACACGCTCCTTCATCGCAAAAATCGAAAGTGACTGTCTATGGAGACCACCACCGCGGGCCAGCAGGACCACCCTGGGCGTGCATCCGCCGCGCCAACGGCACACGCTGAGCACCACACGGAGCCCAGCGCCTCCCCCACCGCACGACGACGCATCATCACCGAAGAACCGGCGCTCAGCATTAAAGACCTCATCAAAGAGTTCAAACCCTCACGCGCCTTCCGCACCAAATACCCCGAACGGCTCACCGCCAGCGGGCTCTACCGCGCCGTCAACAAGGTCAACCTGCGCGTCTTCCCCGGTGAGGTGGTCGTCCTCCTCGGAGCTAACGGTGCCGGTAAAACCACGACCCTCGCCTGCGCCCAGGGCCTACTCAAACCCACCCGCGGTACCGTGCGCCTACTCGGAGAAAACCCGCTGCAGGCAGACCCGGAGCTGCGCGCCAAGGTCGGCATTATGCTCCAGGACGGCGGCCTGCCCAACGCCATGCACCCCATTCCGCTACTCGAGCACATCTCGACCATGTACACCGACCCGTACCCGGTCGAAGAGCTTGCAGAACGCCTCGGCATTGATGCCTTCAACGGCACCACGATTCGCCGCCTCTCGGGTGGTCAGAAACAGCGCGTCTCCCTCGCCGCCGCCCTCATCGGTCGCCCGGACGTGCTCTTCCTCGACGAGCCCTCCGCGGGCCTGGACCCGCAATCCCGCAACGTCGTCTTCGACATCATTCGTGAACAGCGTGAACTTGGCACCGCAATCGTGCTCACCACGCACCTGATTGATGACGCGCAGAAGCTCGCCGATTACGTCTACATCATTGAAAACGGCGCCACGGTTCAGGAAGGTACCGTCTCCGAGCTCATCGCCAGCGACGGCACGAACCGCCTGCAGTACACACTGGATGCACCCACCCCCACCCGTGAGCAACTGCTGCCCGCACATCTGCGTGCCGGTGTGGAGCTCATCGAGAAGGTGCCCTACACCCCGGCTCGTGACGGCGCACCCTCCGTGCCCGGCGCGTATGAGCTGGTCGGCGCACTACGCCCCGAGCACCTGGCGGCGTTCACCTCAGCGCTCGCCGAACGTTACCTCATGCCGATTTCTCTCACCATGGAACCGAAGACTCTTGAGGATGTCTTCCTCGACATTTCAGGACGTGATATCCGATGAGCAACACCGCACGCACTAACAACAACCGGGCGGCCAACAACCGGGCAACAGAAAACCAAGTAAAAGAAAAGCCTGCAGAAGAGAGCCGAGCGGAAGGGAACCGAATGGAAGAACGCGCCGCGAACACCCGTTCCGCCGTAGACACCCGCCCCAAGGTCTCTTCTATTGACGAAGATGAGGAGTACATTCCCCCGCGCGCGAACTACCCGCTCGTGCGCGTAATCGAGCAGGGCCGCTACGAGACGATGGCGATGCTCCGCAACGGCGAGCAGCTGATGCTCAACATTATTTTTCCCGTCATGGCACTCATTGCGTTGCGGTTTACCGGCCTGATTGATGAGTACGCGAACTCGGTGGGGGTCTCCCGCATGGACGCGGCGGTCCCCGGCGTTCTGGCGCTCTGCGTGATTTCTACGGCGCTGTCCGGTCAGGGCATTGCCACAGGTTTTGATCGCCGCTACGGCGTGCTGCGATTCCTGGCGACCACTCCCCTGGGCCGTAACGGTCTGATCATGGGCAAGTGCATTGCGGTGCTGGTGGTCGTGGCGATTCAGTTCACGCTGGTGGCAGCGCTCGGGTACGGTCTGGGCTGGCGCCCGGACGCTATCGCCGTCTCGCGCTCCATCATCACGATGCTCATGGGCGCCGGCGCGTTTACGGCGCTGGGTCTGCTCATTGCCGGCACGGTGCGCGCGGAGGCGACCCTCGCCATCGTAAATATCGCCTGGGTAATTCTTGCCGGTGCCGGCGGCGTGGTGTTCCCGCTCAAGTCCTTCCCCGACTGGTACGCCGGAATCGTGGCGTGGTCGCCCTCAGCGGCTCTGGGTGACGCGTTGCGTGGCAACTTCATTCAGCATCAGTGGCTCGCCGACCCGCACTGGGTCCTCATTGTGTGGACCGTGGTCATTGGGTTTATTGCCTCGCGCAAGTTCAAGTGGTCCGACTAGAGGCAACGCAAATACAGACAACGCAAGCACAGACAGAGCAAGAGCAGACAGTACTTCTTCTCATCGCAAATTAAAAGGCGGGCGCCGGATATGTTCCGATACATATCCGGCGCCCATTCATATAACACAAACCTTTAGCCTCAACCACACACAAAGTGCACGGTCAGAGACTAAAAGAAAGCACCTCCTCCAGAACCTTTTATCTCACCACCACAGTAAGATAATCAATGGTTCTTACGCGGAGGAGGGGCTTCAATCACCGAGATGCAGACCGACCCAACCACTGTTTCGGTCTGCAACCTTCCTGCTCAACCTTAACATGAGCTTCACCACTTACACAAAAATTGTTACGTTACTGAACAATATTCAGCGCATAGCTCAGAAACACAGCTCAAACGTGCACCGCGAAATCCGCGGAGCCCGCGTTGTAGCGTCGCTTTTTCTCCATCTCAGCCCCGTATCACCCTGTGAATGTCTGCATTCACACACCGGATCCTGCCGCCTCGTGAACTATCCTGTTAAAACGAAAGGGTCGAAACATCCTCCGGGCACCCAGCCACACACGGCACGGGAATAACAGCCTGATGAGAACCGTTACACCCGACGGACAGCGCGCTAGCACAAGCCTGCTGGCGCATCCACTCACGTTGTGAAAGGACACCCACGTGGCAGAGAACTTCCAGTGGACAGAAACCGACCAGCGCGCCGTAGATACCGCACGTATCCTCGCCGCAGACGCCGTAGAAAAGGTCGGATCCGGCCACCCCGGCACCGCAATGAGCCTGGCGCCGGTCGCCTACCTGCTCTTCCAGAAGGTCATGAACCAGGATCCCTCCGACGACCGCTGGGAAGGTCGTGACCGCTTCATCCTCTCCCCCGGCCACACCTCCCTCACCCTGTACACTCAGCTGTTCCTCGGCGGCTACGGCCTGGAAATGAAGGACCTAGAAGCCCTGCGCACCTGGGGTGCCCTCACCCCCGGCCACCCCGAATACAAGCACACCAAGGGCGTAGAAATCACCACCGGCCCGCTCGGCCAGGGCCTGGCATCCGCCGTTGGCTTCGCCTACGCACAGCGCCGTATGCGCGGTATGTTCGACCCCGAAGCAGCGCCGGGCACCTCCCCCTTCGACCACCACGTCTACGTCATCGCCTCCGAAGGTGACGTGCAGGAAGGCGTCACCGCCGAGGCGTGCGCGCTCGCAGGTCACCAGGAGCTCGGCAACCTGATTGTCGTCTGGGACCGCAACCACATCTCCATTGAGGAAGACACCGACGTCGCCTTCACCGAGGACGTGGCCAAGCGCTACGAGTCCTACGGTTGGGACGTTCAGCGCGTGGATTGGACCCGCACCGGCGAGTACGTCGAGGACGTCGCCGAGCTGTACGCCGCCATCGAGCGCGCGAAGGCCGTCACGGACAAGCCCTCGTTCATCGAGCTGCGCACCATCATCGGCTACCCCGCACCGCACAAGCAGAACACCGGCGCAGTGCACGGCTCCAAGCTCGGTGCTGAAGAGGTCGCCGCAACCAAGGAGGTGCTCGGCTTCGACCCCGCCAAGAGCTTCTTCATCGAGGAGAACGTGCTGGCACACACCCGTCAGCTCGTTGAGCGCGGTGCTGCGGCACACAAGGCATGGGACGAGAAGTTCGAGGCCTGGGCCAAGGCTAACCCCGAGCGCGCCGAACTGTACAAGCGCCTCGTCGCAGGCGAACTGCCCGCAGACTACAAGGCTGCCTTCCCTGTGTTCGAGGCTGGCACCTCCGTGGCAACCCGCGCGGCGTCCGGCACCGTCATCAACGCTATCGCTGACACATTCCCCGAACTGTGGGGCGGCTCCGCTGACCTCGCCGGCTCGAACCTGACCACCATCAAGGGTGCAGAGTCCTTCAACCCGGCATCGCGCAGCACCGAAGACTGGACCGGCAACCCCTACGGCCGCGTGCTGCACTTCGGTATTCGTGAGCAGGCTGCCGCAGCCATCGTCAACGGCATCGTGCTCTCCTCCCCGACCCGCGCGTTCTCGGGCACCTTCTTCGTGTTCTCCGACTACCAGCGTCCGGCTGTTCGTCTCTCCGCGCTGATGGGCGTTCCCGCACTGTACGTGTGGACCCACGACTCCATTGGTGTGGGCGAGGACGGCCCCACCCACCAGCCGATCGAGCACCTCTCCTCTCTGCGCGCTATCCCCGGCTTCGACGTGGTTCGCCCCGCGGACGCTAACGAAACCGCCGTCGCATGGCGCACCATCCTGGAGAAGTCCGACCGCCCCGCAGGTATCGTGCTCTCCCGTCAGAACCTGCCCGTCTGGGCTCGTGAAGACGTGCACGCAGACGCTGAGGGTGAGAAGTTCGCTTCCGCTGAGGGCACCGCACGCGGCGGCTACATCATGGCTGACACCGAGGGCACCCCGGACGTCATCCTGATCGCTACCGGCTCCGAGGTTGAGCTCGCTGTTCAGGCTCGCGCAACCCTCGCAGAGCAGGGCATCGCGGCTCGCGTGGTCTCCATGCCCTCGCGTGAGTGGTTCGCTGAGCAGGACGCAGAGTACCGCGAGTCGGTTCTGCCCTCCTCGGTTGTAGCCCGCGTCTCCGTCGAGGCTGGCCTGGCGATGAGCTGGTACGACCTGCTCGGCACCGCCGGCCGCGCCGTATCCATCGAGCACTTCGGTGCATCCGCCGATGCGAAGACCCTGTACCGCGAATTCGGTATCACTGCGGAGGCTGTCGTGGCCGCCGCTAAGGATTCCATCGACGCCGCTAAGTAGGCAGTAACAACGCCGCGGTAACTGCCGCGCACACTGCGCTCCCCCTGTACGGGTGGGGTGCGGACGCAACGGGTAGGCTCCGGCTGACCGCTCAGCCGGAGCCTCCCGCCGCCCAGAAGATTTCACTGATATCTCAAATTTCAATTTCGACAAAGAATCGAAGGTTTTCACATGTCTGAGTCCACTCAGAAGCTTTCCGACGCCGGCGTCTCCATCTGGCTTGACGACCTCTCCCGTGAGCGTCTGACCAGCGGCAACCTCGCCGAACTCATCAAGACCCACAACGTCGTCGGTGTGACCACCAACCCCACCATCTTCGCTGGCGCGCTCTCCAAGGGCGCCGCATACGCCGAGCAGATGCGTGAACTTGCCGCCGCCGGCGCAAGCGTTGAAGAGGCAGTCTTCGCCGCAACCTGCGACGACGTGCGCGCAGCCTGCGACGTGTTTGCACCCGTTTACAAGGCATCCAACGGTTTTGACGGCCGCGTCTCCATCGAGGTTGACCCCCGCCTGGCACGCGACGCCGAAGGCACCGCCAAGATGGCACGTGAACTCTACGAGCGCGTGGGCCGCGAAAACGTCATGATTAAGATCCCCGCAACCCAGGAAGGCCTGCGCCCCATCGCGGAAACCCTGGCTGCTGGCATCAGCGTGAACGTGACTCTGATCTTCTCCCTGACCCGCTACCGCGAGGTCATCAACGCCTACATGCTCGGCCTGGAGCAGGCGCTGGAGAACGGTAAGGACCTGTCCACCATCCACTCGGTCGCATCCTTCTTCGTCTCCCGCGTAGACACCGAAATCGATGCACGCCTCGAAGCTGCCGGCGGCGACGCTGTGCAGCTCAAGGGCAAGGCAGGCCTGGCAAACGCACGCCTCGCCTACGAGGTGTTCGAGGAAATGTTCTCCTCCGAGCGTTGGGCACGCCTGCAGGCACACGGCGCAAACGTACAGCGCCCGCTGTGGGCATCCACCGGTGTGAAGGACCCCTCGCTGCCGGACACCCTGTACGTCACCGGCCTGGTCGCACCCAACACCGTGAACACCATGCCCGAGGCAACCCTGAACGCTGTTGCCGATCACGGCGAGGTTACCGGCAACACCATCGTGCCGAACTACTCCGAGTCCAACAACGTTCTGGACGCTATCTCCGTTCACGTCTCCTACCCGGAGGTCGTGGAAAAGCTCGAGGTTGAGGGCCTGTCCAAGTTCGACGTCTCCTGGGAAGAGCTGCTGCAGACCGTCCGCGAAGCACTCGAGCAGGCTAAGTAAAACCAGGCGACACAGCCGAATCTACAGCTGCTGAAATTCGGAAGCCACTGAAGTTCAGCAGCCGCTGAAATATAGCGCATGACCAATGCGTTCCCGGTGTGCACCACCCGACGCACACCAACCGATATGCACGCCCAACATATTGTGGGCACAGCACCAATCCGCCGGGATTCTCGTAGAGATTCTGACCGGGATTTTCGCCAGGGTTCCCGCAGGGCTTCACCGCCCGGGGCGTCCCAGGGAATCTCGGCGAATTAGGGTGCCACTGAGACAATCCCGTCAAAACCGGTACAATACAGGGTACACACCTTCCAGAATGCGGCATCGCCTCCGCGCGACAAGGTACGAACCGCGCGCCGCACGAACCAACCAAGGCAATCAAAGGAATATATTGTGACTATCGGTCATGAAGCGAACCCCCTCAGGGACACTCGCGACCGCCGCATTACCCGCATTGCGGGGCCGTCCGCGCTCGTCTTCTTTGGCGTAACCGGTGACCTGGCCCGCAAGAAGCTGCTTCCGGCAGTGTATGACCTCATGAACCGCGGTTTGCTCCCCCCGAGCTTCGGCCTTGTCGGCTTCGGCCGCCGCCCCTGGAGCGATGACGATTTCCGTTCCTACGTACGCGAATCCGTTGAAGCACACGCCCGTACCCCCTTCCGCGAAGACGTATGGAACCAGTTCCAGCAGGGCATGCGATTCGTCGTAGGTGCCTTTGACGACGACGCAGCCTATGAACAGCTCAAGAGCACCCTCGCCGAACTCGACGAGCGTGGCGCTCACGGCAACCACGCCTTCTACCTCTCCATCCCCCCGAAGGCATTCGAGCAGGTCCTCACCAAGCTCGCCGAACACGACCTCGCATCCCGCGATAACGACACCATCAACCCCGTAGACGGTTGGCGCCGCGTGGTCATTGAGAAGCCCTTCGGTCACAACCTTGAAAGCGCACGCGAACTGAACTCCATCGTGGAGGCAGTCTTCCCACCCGACGCAGTGTTCCGAATCGACCACTACCTGGGCAAGGAAACCGTGCAGAACATCCTGGCGATGCGTTTCTCCAACCAGATGTTCGAACCGCTCTGGAACTCCAACTACGTTGACCACGTCCAGATCACCATGGCAGAAGACATCGGCATCGGCTCCCGCGCAGGCTACTACGACGGCGTGGGTGCAGCCCGCGACGTCATCCAGAACCACCTGTTGCAGCTGCTCGCCCTCACCGCCATGGAAGAGCCCCTCAGCCTCGACGCCAAGCACCTGCGCGCCGAAAAGGCTAAGGTCCTCGAAGCGCTCCGCATTGACGATCTGCCGAACTCCTTCGCGCTCGGCCAGTACGCCGCAGGCTACCAGGGCGGCGAGCACGTCAACGGCTTCTTCGACGAAAACGACATCCCCGCAGACTCCCGCACCGAAACCTTCGCAGCGCTGAAGGTGTCCATCGCAAACCG
Source organism: Rothia sp. HMSC072B04 (assembly GCF_001813725.1). Taxonomy (NCBI): domain Bacteria; kingdom Bacillati; phylum Actinomycetota; class Actinomycetes; order Micrococcales; family Micrococcaceae; genus Rothia; species Rothia sp. HMSC072B04. The sequence continues at coordinate 36,622 of NZ_KV813812.1, forward strand.
CCGCTGGGAAGGCACCCCCTTCTACCTGCGCGCCGGCAAGCGCCTGGGCCGCCGCGTCACCGAAATCGCCGTGGTCTTCAAGAAATCCTCCGACCGTCTCTTCGGCGAACGTGAAAACCCGCAGGTCGGCCAGAACGCCATCGTCATCCGCGTGCAGCCCGACGAAGGCATGACCATCCGATTCTCCGCGAAGGTGCCCGGCACCCAGATGGAAATCCGCGACGTCAACATGGACTTCGGCTACGGCCACTCCTTCACCGAAGAGTCCCCCGAAGCCTACGAACGCCTCATCCTGGACGTTCTGCTCGGCGAGCCGCCGCTGTTCCCCCGCCACGAAGAAGTTGAGCTCTCCTGGAAGATCCTCGACCCCTTCGAAGAGTACTGGGAAGAAAACCGCATTAAGCCTGAACCCTACGAGTCCGGTTCGTGGGGTCCGCGTTCAGCACACGAGATGCTTGAGCGTGACAACCGCGCTTGGAGGCGCCCGTGATCTCGCACCTGCATAACACCACCGTTTCCGCTATCAACAAGGAACTGAGCCACCTGACTGCCGCCAACGGTAGCCTCAGCAGCGGACGAGTTCTCACCCTCGTTGTTCTCGCGGAAAAGGGCCACTCCCGCGAAGCAATGCGCGCCGCGATTCGTGCCTCCCACGAACACCCGAGCCGCATTATTGTGCACATCTCCCACGATCCGCTCGACCCCGACCAGCTGGATGCAGAAATCCACCTCGGCGGCGACACCGGCGCATCCGAGATGATTGTTCTGCGCGGCTGGGGTAGCGCATCTCGCCCGACCGAAGCACTGATCTCCGGTCTACTGCTGCCGGACTCCCCGATTGTGGTCTGGTGGCCGCACTCGGTGCCCGAGAACCCGGCACAGCACTCCATCGGTCGTATCGCGCAGCGTCGCATTACCGACTCTGCACGCGCCGACGACCCGAAGGAAGCGCTGCGTAAGCTCACCGACGTATTCCGGGCAGGCGACACCGCCCTGGCATGGACCCGCCTCACCCTGTGGCGCACCCAGCTGGCAGCGCTCATGGAGCAGATGCCTTCCTCCCCCGTGCGCCGCGTGGTTGTGTGGGGTTCGAGCAAGTCCCCGTCCGTGGTGCTGCTCGGTACGTGGCTCGGTTGGAAGCTTGAAGCGCCCGTGCACCTCGCCACCATCGGCGCGGCAAACCGTGGCCTGTACCGCGTCAGCATTGAGCGTGAAGACGGTTCGGTGACGATGTTCCGCCCCGGCATTTCCGTGGCGACCATCTCCACCCCGTACGCACCCGACCAGCAGATTGCACTGCCGGTGCGCACCCTCGCCGAGTGCATCTCTGAGGAGTTGCGCCGCCTCGACCCGGACGACACCTACGGTGACGTGCTGAAGCAGGCGCTGTGCACCGTAACCCTCGTCGATGACACCTGCCAGCCTGAAGACATGCTGGACCTCGAAGAATACCCGGAGGTTTTCGATGCCTAAGATTCAGAACATGGGCGCATCCACCCCCACCCTGGTGGCGCACCCGACCCGCGACGCTCTCGCAGAGGACGCGGTGACCCGCATCCTCGACATCATTGAGCACGTGCTCTCTGAGCGCACGATTGCCCACATTTCGCTGACCGGCGGCACCATGGGTATCGCCACTTTGAAGGCGTGGGCTGAGAACGAGCGCGTGAAGGATATCGACTGGTCCCGCGTGCACTTCTGGTTCTCCGATGAGCGTTACGTGCCCGAGCGTAGCCCCGAACGTAATGACGGTCAGGCTATTGAGGTGCTGCTCGCTCCCCTGCTGTCGCACGGCCTGGTCGTGGGCAATGTGCACCGCATGGGTCCGTCCGATATTTTTACCGGCCTGGAAGCTGCAGCTGAGCACTACGCCTTTGAGATGCGTGACTACGCCGGTTCTGCACCGGCTGTGAGCGTGCAGATGCCCGAGGGCGCAACCGAATTGCCGCTGGCTGGCGGTCACGGTGGTGGCGCAGGTCATGAGCACGGCGGCTCCGGTGGCTGTGGTTGTGGTGGCGGCGGTTGTGGTGGCGGCGGTTGTGGTTCTTCCGCACCCGAGCAGTCCATCGAAGAGACCACCCTGGATGAATTTGATGCTGAGGCTGCTGAGCCCGCAGGTGGTTGCGGATGCGGCGGCGGAGGCTGCGGTGGTGGCGGCCAGTGGCCCGCGCCGGTCTTTGACATCACCCTGCTGGGCATGGGCCCGGACGGTCATATTGCTTCCCTGTTCCCGGGCCGTAAGCAGGTTCTGCTGGGTACCGGCCTGCCGGAGGACCCGGTTGAGGGCGGTAAGGCTGTGACCGTGATGGTTTCTGATTCGCCGAAGCCGCCGGCTGAGCGCGTGTCGGTGACCCTGCCGATTATCAATAATTCGCGTCACGTGTTCTTCCTCATCACCGGTGAGGATAAGCAGGACGCGACCAGCCGCCTTCTGGCTGGCGCGAAGCTGGACGCTGAGGACCTGAACGCGGAGTTGCTGCTGGAGACCCCGGCGGTGGGTGCGCGCGGTAAGAAGCAGACCCTGATTTTTGCTACTGAGGAGTCGCTGGCTCCTGAGAACCGCCCGTAAGGTTCTGGTTCTGAACTGCATCAACAAAAGAGTGGAGCCCCGGATAGTTTCGACTATCCGGGGCTTTTCTCTATGGTTTTACACCACCCCGAATGGTACTAGAAGTGGTACTATAAAGTATGCCGAGTATTGAAGATTTAGTTGCGAAGATGGCCTCCAGCCCTCAAAACGTTACTTTCACTCAACTTCAAAAGGTATGCACCCATTTCTTTGGAGCGCCGCGTATCCGCGGTTCTCACCACTACTACAGCACCCCCTGGCATGGTGACCCTATTGTCAACATTCAACAGGGAAACTCCGGTAAAGCAAAGAAATACCAAGTCAAGCAGGTTCTAACTGCCATTCGAAAACTGGAGAATAACGATGACTAGTACTCTCCCCCGCCAAGAGCTCTACACCTACCGCGTCGAGTGGTCTGAAGACGACCAGGAATTTGTCGGAACTGTCGCCGAATTTCCCAGCCTCTCATACCTGGCTCCGACCTCGACCGAGGCATTCGCAGGTATCCGAGAAGTCGTCGCCGACACCCTCGAAATCCTTGAAGAAGACGGCCGCGAGGCACCCGAACCGTTCTCTCTGCGTTCCTTCTCAGGACGATTCAACTTGCGTGTTTCACCGCAATTGCATCGTCGTCTGGTTCAGCAGGCAGCGCTTTCTCACCAGAGCCTGAACCAGTACGTGAGCCAACAGCTCGAAGCAGTCGCCTAAGTAAGCCAGTATGTCTTCATCATCCAACGAAGATTCCAAAATGTTATGACATGACAAAAGAGTGGAGCCCCGGATAGTTTCGACTATCCGGGGCTCCACTCTTTTGCTACGCCTACCTACTGTTCAGCAGCGGCAGGATTCTGTGGATCCTGTTCCTGGGCCTCCTCCGCTTCGTTCTCAAAGCCCACGTACAGTGCCGCCAGCGACGGAACCGTCGCCTCCAGCACCTGCTGCGCCTCCTCGGGGCTCGCCGCAAGCTTCGCGCCGGTCAACTGCAGGTACTCGCGCACCGTCATGGGCTGCGCCCAGTCAAAGTGCTCACGCACGGCGGTGATGTTCGCGCCAGACTGCAGCACATTAATGCCGCGGGCAAGACCAATATCCGTCACCTTCACGATAGCGTCAGTCTCATCAGGAATGTCGTACGGGTCGCGGTTCTGCAGATCCACGATGAACGGCAGCACGCCGCGGCTCTCAGCGCGCAAGGTGAACTTGGTGTGCACCTGGCTCACCTCGTGCACCTCGCCCACACCCACGGCGGGAACCACCATGAAGCCCGCCTGCAAGTCGTTCACCGCGGCCAGGGTGTGTGCCTCCCCGAAACCGGAGTACAGCTGCACCACCGGCACGAGGTAGCACACCTCCGCCTTGAGCGCCTTGCGAGCCTCAATGTCGATGTACTCCCAGGCGCCTCCGGTACCGTCCGTAATGTCGCCCGAGTGATGCGCGTAAATGGCGCCCTGGCTGTTCTTCACGGTCTGCGACCAGTAGCTGATCTTGTCCATGTAGTTGCCTTCGGCGTCGAACATCATCAGCGACAGGTCAATGTCCACGCCCTCATCCCAGAAGCAGAAGAGGCGAATCACGCCGGTGGGCGGCAGGTGCACCGTCGAGGTGTTGTAGCGGCCCATACCGTCCAGGGAGGGGCGGGCACTGCGTGTGTTCAGCGGCATAATCGTATCACCCACCTGCTCGGGCAGGTAGATGCTGGTCTCGGCAAGACGGCCGGACAGGCCAATCTCGACCAGGCGCTCCAGCAGGTCCAGCACGACCGGGCTGTACTCGCGCGCCGGAATCATGGTGGCGATACCGGTCTTGGACAGGTTCATGCGCTGCGGGGCGGCAGGCTGAGTCTTCTGAGCGGACGCCGCGCGGCGCTCCTCGCGCTGGCTCGCGGCAGGTTCGGAACCGACCGGGATAGAAGGCAGCGGGTTCTCCGGGCCGGAATTATCCCCAAAGAACGAGCCCAGCGGGTTCGGGATGCCCGCGTTCTGCATGATGTTCTGAACCCTCGCGACGCCCTCCGGGTTGCGGCGCGCGTAGTCGGCGAGCTCCCGGTCCTCCTGCACCGCCACCGGGTTGGCGGGGCGCTCCTTCGGCGGGTTCGCAAGCGCGTTACGCTGCAGGGTCACCAGGTTGCGGATCTGCACCAGGATGGGCGCGGAAACGCGCGGCGCCACGGCGGCAAACGCGTCAAAGATGACCTGCTGGCCGGGGCTCGGTGCGGTATCGATGCCGTAGCGAGGCGCTTCGAAAGCATCCAGGGCGCGCACCAGCTGGCGTGCAAACACGCCGGGACGGGTCGAGAGCAGACGTGCCACGTTCTGCGCATCCCGAGTTGCGTAGGCGCGGTCCACCAGCGACTCGAAGCTGTACACCTCGCCGCAGTACAGGTCGTCAGCCCAGCGGCTCAGCGCGGTCAGTGACGGGTAGTCGCCGGGGTGAATTGCCTTGACGAGGCGCTTGTACATCTCTGCATTGGGCGCGCTGTCGTAGCGGGCACCAACCGGGTCAGCCTCCAGTACCCGGTTGAGCAGGTGAGCGATGCGGGTGCGTTCGCTACGGCGTAGCTTCAGGCGCGGCGCGATGCTCAGGCTCAGATCCCCCACCGTGCCGTTGAAGCGCAGACGCGAGTATGCGGCGGCGAGAGCGAGCGCCTCCTTCATAGTGTGCAGACGCTCAGCGTCTTCGGGGTGCAGGCAGGCGGCGATGAACACGCGGTTCTCGCGGCTGGTGTTCTCTGGTCGGGCAACCGGCAGCGCGTCATGCTGGGCGAGGAAACGACGCAACGCCACAAGGTCGCGCTGGTCGGTCTGGTTGTACGCCTGCTGCTGACCGAGCAGCTGCTGGTAGAGGGCACCCGCCATGATCAGGGCGTTCTGCACGCCGCTGACCATCTGCAGGGGTCGGCGGTTGCGTTCCATGCTGGTGAAGTTGGAGCGGCTCATCGGCTGCTGCCACTCGTAGGGCACGTAGTTCTCGGGCAGGCCGCCAAGGATGCGCTCGGTGCCGTCCGGGTTGTAGTACGGGTTGGAGAGGTAGTGCATGATCTGCTCGGTGTAGCGCTGCTCGTCGGTGAGCGTCAGGGCGCGCAGATCAAAGTCGCGGCGGAATACGCGGCCGGGACGGTACCCGTATTCGTAGGACCAGATAGTCGCGAACAGGGCAAATTCGTTGGCGCTGGCGTTCAGCGCCTGGGCGAGGGACTCAGGGCTGAGGGTCAGACCGCAATTGCTCAGGACGGATACTCGCCCCAGGTCGGTGTCGAATGCGCCGGAGTGGTGCAGCTCGTTAATGCTCGAGTAGTTCGAGCGGTAGTAGGGGCCGTACAGGTCGGTGAAGACGTATACGCCGTAGCGGCGCATCAGGATGAGGCGCACGAGGGGGCTGAGGCCCTCGGGCGCTTCGCCGTGAAGGTAGGCGGATTCGTTGAAATAGGGTGATTCCTGCAGGTAGGGGGATGCATCGTAGGGAGTGGTCACGGGTCGTCCTTTCCGTTGGTCTCACCCGGCTGTCACCGTCGGTGGTGTGTCTATGTTCTTATCGTAGCGGCGTGGGTGCGGGTTGTCGCGGGGTTTGGTCATCGGTGACCTGCGGGGGCAACAGGCGGTTACGTAAGCGGAGCCTAGGCGGTGTTTATCCGTCGCCTGTTTATCCGCCGCTTGTTTATCCGCCGCATGCTTGTCCATCAGCCGCTTATCTGTCAGCCGCGTGGGAACGGGGGATTAAAAGAAAAATGGCGGGAAGCGAAGAATCCGATAAATATAGGAAAAGATATTTCAGAAAGTAGGACTCTTCATGATCCGCCATTACCTATAGAGTACTCCCGCCCCGCGACGGTGGTCAAGCCGTTTCGTCACCGAAGCATGCTCGGGTTTTCCACCCGCCGGTGAGGCTCTAGCTAAGGAACAAGTAGCCTCACCGGCAGGTAGGTTTTTCGGGTTAGGACTCCCCGAGCAGGGCGAGCGCAGCTTCGCGGGCGGCAAGTGCCTCCTCAGTCACGCGCGGGGTCACCGCGGCCAGGGCACGCAGGCTCTTCGCCAGCACCGTGGAGCCCTTCATCTTCGGCTCCAGGACGGCGGGGATTTCAACCGGCGTGCCGTACAGCTCGGCAAGCTCCACCGCAAGCTTCACAAGGGACGCACCCTGACCCACCTGCGGAGCCAACGGAAGAATCCAGCGCACCGTCTGGAAGACAGACCACCCCGCCAAGGGACTCAACGAAGCGGCATCGTTCAACGTCTGCACCAGACGATTCGCCCCGAACCAGCCGTGCTCCAGGAGGTACCCGAGCTCACTGGCGAAAAGGTGCGCATCCCAGTTGCCGCGGTCAATGAGGGAGGCAATCGTCTCCGCCGTCAACGCGCGACGCTCCGGGGCGTACACTACAGAAGCCCACGCCAGGAAGTTATACGACGGCACACCCAGAGCACGCTCCGCCGCACCGAGCGTCTGCATAACCTCCTCAAAACCGTGAAGACGAGAGAACTGATACACGCTCAGCAGCGGCTTATACTGCGCCGCCAGAAGGTCCGGGTTGTGGCGCATCGCCCAGGCGTACCAGCCGCATACTAGGGCAACAGACGGCACCTCGGCATGTTCCAGGGAACGCCCCGGATACTCCACACAGGCACCAGCCACCGTGTATGCCGCCGCCGTGAACGTACTCCGCTCCGTGGCTAGCTCCTCCCCCGGCACCTGCCACAGCTCATAGGTGGAATCATTCACCTCATACTCGCCGTGCAGAACCTTCGGAAACGCCTCACGGTACGACTTGAAACGAATCACCGTACGCTCAAAAGAACGCTCCACCGCAGGCAGCGGCTCAGCCAGCAGAGGCGCAAAGCCCTGCCCAGCCGCACCCTCGCTACTATAGGGCTGATCCCCGAACGCAACGCGAAGTTGCTCGTGGAATAGTGCCGTGGGCGAACGGTACGCCCAATATTCGCTACCCTTGCGCGAGTACCCCCTGAAATGAAAATCAGCACCCTGAAAACGACCCGTGTGCTCGGTGAGTGCTGCCTGCGGGTCAGGGTCTGCGGCGTGCACATGCTGGACCAGCAGCCGGTACGCCAGATACCGCAATTGGTCGCGACCGTCATGCCAGGCACGGCTCAGGTAGCGGCGCAGATGCTTCTGAAAAGCGGGACTGAACTCAATAACTCGCCCCTCCTGATGCGCCCGGTGCAGGTAGCTCAGCAGCGCCGGGATGCGGCGGACAGACTGCTCCCTCTCGTTGAGGTGGTAGAGGGCGAACAGCAGCTCTTCGCAGTCCCGGTCATTGCGAATAGCATCCCGGGTAGCTTCGGAGGCGCGCCCCGCCTGCGGCGCCGCGTTGAGGGCGGCGTTCACCTCCGAGGCTGAGAGCCCAAGGGCAGGGACATCCGGAATCTGCACACTACGGGGCGGCTGATCTGAGGCAGCAGACTGGGTGGGGGCAGACTGAGCCGAGCCAGGCTGAATCGAACTAGGCTGTGCAGGCACAGTGTCAGGGCACAGCTTCTGCGCGCGATCGCGCAGCTCCAGAGGAAGAACCTCCACAGCATCCTGCGCGTAAGCAGACACCTCCCCGGCACGTTCCGGCACCGCCCGAACACTCAACTCAAGCACCTTCAAACCGGCAGTCATCAGCTTCTTCTCACGCCGGAACAGCAGCTGCGCGGCGCCAGGTAGCGCCTCCGCCACCAGGGTTTGAAGCTCACCAGCAGGCAGCGGCGGCAGACCGGCAGGGGCAGAACCGCCAGACGGCGCGCAGACCTGCAGAACACTCTGCAGCATCTGCGCACCCACAGCAGCCGTGGTCGCCACCGGCGAAGCCAACAACGCCGGAATCAGCGCACCGTGCCGAGCATAGGATTGCGCCTGACCCACCAAAGCCTGCTTACGTTCAGCGCCGCGCAGCCCCTTCGGAACCGCCGTCAGAGCCTCAAAGGCACGAGAGAAAACGCGGGCGTTCTGCGGCGCATAATCACGTAGCAACGCCTGAACGCACTCCTGCTCAATCCGGGCTCGATACTGCGGAAAACGCTCCGCCAAATACACCAGCAAATCATGACCGCAAATAGTCAGCTGCGCATCATAAATAAACCAGAGTGCTAGACCATTCGAGGGCATGGCGCCCTCCACGGTAAACAGCGCCCAGATTTTTTCCCAGTGTTCTGGATGCTCCCTGAAAAACTCGGCAATCACCTCATCATCCATAGAGCGCATGGAACGACCCGGCACGATACGCCACAGGAACTCCTGCAGGTATTCGGCGCTCCACGCAGGCGCCGCAGGATGCACGCCTTCAGGCACAGTATTAGGCACCGCTCTCACCCAGTAGCGCAAGCGCGGCCTCGTGGGCGGCAAGCGCCTCCTCAGTCACGCGCGGGGTCACCGCAGCCAGGGCGCGTAGTGCTTTCGCCAGCACGGTAGAGCCCTTCATCTTCGGCTCCAGCTCGGAGGGGATTTCAACCGGCGTACCGTACAGTTCGGCAAGCTCCACCGCCAGGCGCACATAGTCGCCGCCCTTCGTCAACTCACCAACCATCGGCAGCAGCAGGCGCAGAACCTGCAGCACACGCCAACCCGCCAGCGGACTAATAGCCGACACCTCACGCAGGGTCGCCACCAGGCGGTTCGCAAGGACCATCCCGTCCTCCAGAGCCCACTTCAGGGTCTCCGCGAAGGTTGACGCATCCAGCAGGCCCGCCTCAAAGAGCGCCGCAATGGCCTCTGCCGCCGCCAGACGGTACTCAGGATTCTTCGCGCTCGCCACATAGCCGAGCAGGGTGCAGGTCGGGGCGCCCACCTGCACAGTGGGCTCCCTCAACGCACGCATCAGCACGGGAACGGGGGTGACGGTCTTCTCCTCAACGCACTGCGAAGCGGCGAACAGGAAGTATGCAGAGAGCAGGTCCGGGTTGTTCTGAAGCAGCCAGGAGGACCACTCGGTAAGCGCCGTCATGAAGTCGCCCTGCCATCCGTATGATTCAGAAGCATTCGGCAAAAAGGTGAAGGGAATGAACGCGGTGTTCAGCACCTCGTAGGCGATGGCCTCCTCGGGGCTCATGCCAGCGGTTGCGTGGCTCAGCGCCTCGCGCGCCTCATCCACGGTATCCACGATATCGCTCTCGACCTGCCACATCGGTTCATGACGAACAAAGTCGGCGGCAACAAATTTTCCGGTGGGTTCTCCCGCTTGGCTAGCTTTACGGTATTCCTCAACCTTGCTGTCATTAAGGCCGGAATAGTAGACGCTCCAGGGGATATCCAGGGCAGAAACAGTGCGATAAGTCCAGTCGCTGTAGGTCAGCTGACGGGCGGGTAGCGGTGCGCTCAGCAGGGGCACCGTGCGACCTTCCGTGTGGTACTCTCCCCCGGCGGCGACGGCACGCATCTGCTCGCGGAAGATCTTGTAGAGGTCACGGTAGCCTTCTAGCGACGTGTAGCCAGGGTCCCAGAGGTGGTGCTTATTCTGGACGACCAGGCGCACCATCTCTTCTGTAGAAATGAGCTTGCTATGGTCGCTGGAGCGCCGCCATATCAGCTGGCTACGTTCAAAACGCTGCATGATCGAAGCCATTTCGGAAATTTCCTCAGACTTGTATCCCGCGGCCTCGGCGTTAGCTTCCAACACGGCGCAGAGCGCAGGCATGTACGCGACGTTGTTGTAGCTGTAATGGTCAGCAATTTTGCGCAGGGTACGAAGCTGCTGCTGATCCACCGGTGCCAGCTGCCCAGTTGCTGCAAAGTGGTAAAGACGCACCAGGTTCTCACCAGTAGCGCGGGGGCTCTTCTCCCCCGCCACACGGCCGGAGGTGGTGTTCGATTCCTCGATCAGCAGGGCGCAGAACTCGTCCAGATCCGCAATGGGGGTGAACGACTCATGGTGCGGGGTGCCGGGCAACAGCACCGGCGGCACCTCTACGGAGGCGCCCGCCGCCTCCGCCTCTTCCGGCTGGGGTAGGCGGTCTTCGGGCAGGCAGGCTTCCGCAGCGCCGCGCAACTCCAGGGGTAGCACCTCGTAGGCTTCAAGAACACGGTCAGCAACATAGTTGGCGAGCGCCACCTGCTCGGCGGTTTGCGCCTTCTTGCGCTTGGCTTTGCTCACACCGGCGTATTGGGTGGCAATGAGCTTGAGCAGGCGCAGGGCGCCGCGCTGAATCTTCTTTTCGGTGCGGTAGAGGTTCGCGCCGAGTGCGTCGATGAGCTGTTCCAGCTCAACCTGTTCGAGGGGCTGCAGGTCGGGGGTTTTCTGCAGTGCGGCGGGTGCGCAGGCTTTGAGCACGTTCTGCAGCATGGTCTGGGCGAATCCGACGGAGGCGCTGGGCTCTGCGGTGAGTACAGCCATGAGCTGCCCGAAGCGTGCCCGGTTTTCTGCGTCGGTGGGCTGCAGGTCGGTGTAGATGGAGTGGAATGCAGCCGAGTTGAAGGCGCTGAAATCGCTGGTCAGGCCGCGTAGCAGGGCGTCCAGAATCTCGTCGCGAATGTCGAAGTATTCGCCCATGAGTCGGCACAGTTCCGCGCTTTCGCCCATGTAGTTGCCATAGCCCTTGAAGAGCACCCCTTCGGTGCGGAAAACAGCCCAAAACTCCTGGTCGAGCAGGGTCATGTCGCGGGTGAAGAAGGTTTTGAGCTGGGCGTGGTTGCTGGCGCTGTCCTTCTTCACGCAGGGCAGGGCTTCGTGCAGGAAAAGGACCAGGTATTCGGGGGCATCGCAGCTCAGGTTGCGGGCGCGAAGCAGCGTGTAGCAGGTTTCCCAAATCTTCTTCGAGCGCGCCCAAGAGTTCGACAGGCCCTCAATAAAACGCAGAATCCACTCGTCGGGGCGTTCGGTGGCGCCGAGCAGGAACGCGTCAATCAGCTGCTGATCCGGGCGCCCCTCCCAGAGCAGGGTGCGCATGGCGCGGCCGGCGGAACGGTGGTATTCCCACGGGTCACCGTCGGGGGTGCGCACGAGTGCGCCGGCAACGTAGGCGGCAAGCGGGGTGCGGTTAATGTGGTCGCTACCGATAACGCTCTTAGGGGTGAGGGTTCGGGCGAGGGAGGCGCGCTCCTCCTCGGTGGCGCCGGTGATGACGGCGTGGTATTCCTGCACGTCAGTTGATTCTGCCGCCATGAGGGCTTTGAGGGCGGCACGGCGCTCTTCGAGGGTGCGCTCACCGGCGTTATGATCGCTGGCGCTGCGCTCGTTAGGGTTGTGCGGCTGGGCGGTATCAGTCATTGGTACCTGCTTTCAGAGTTGATGGTGAATGGTTGTGAAGAGTTGAACGGGTGCGGGCGGGGCGGTTAGCCCTGCACCTGGTTGAGGATATTCCGGGCGTACCGCGCCTTCTGCGAAGAACCGGTCAGCGTACCCAACCAGGCACGCAGCGGCTCATCCACAAGCTCCGCACGGGTAGCAGGATCGAGAGTCGCCAACGCCTGGCTGAAGGCGCCCAGCAGCTTACCGAGCGAGTTCGCCCCGGTATCCAGGTGCGGTATGAGGCGCGCGAAGAAGCGCACTGCCGCCCGCGCATCCAGCTGGGCGAAGTCGGTGAGGGCGAGCGCCCAACGGTTCAGCATCGCCAGCGGCGCAAAGTTCACGAAGCCTGCCGTGGTGTCCTCAAGGCTGAGCTGGTCGTCCAGCACGCGGTGCATGATTTCCACGGCGAGGGAACGAATCTCAACGCGTTGCTCCGAGAAGCCCGCGGCAAACACGAACGCGCAGGCGGGACCCCACGCGCCGGGGTGTGCCTCCAACGCCAAATACAGGCTCCGGTCGAAAGCGCTGTGATCCAAGATGTACCAGTTGCTGCTAGCGCAGTAGTACGCCAGCGGTTCTGCCCGCGAGGGGTAGAGCAGGGCGTACTGTCCTTCTTCGTCGTGGTGGGCGGTGGCGAGGCCGCGGAAAGCGTTCAGCTCGGGGGTGGAAGCACCGTGCGCCACCCCGTTCAGCTGAAGGCCCCAGCTTTTCTCCCTCTGGGATACCGTGATGGATTCCAGGTAGGGGTTGACGCGCCCGGTGGCGAGGGTGCCGTCGAGGGCGGAGCGGAGCACACGAACCTGGGTAGGGGCAGAGCGCGGAGCATCCTGATCGGCGTTCTTCACGTATTGCTCTTCGAGGCTTTCAAGCAGGGTCAGCGCCTCAGCGCGACGGCTCTGTGCGTCCTGTCGCTGCTCATCGGTAGCGTACGGAGGCAACACCTCCGGCACACGCACACGCAACAGCGCCGCCGTGAAATCCGGGCGCAGGATGGGGGCTCCATCAGCCAGGTTCTTGACGTACCGGCGCACCAGGGTATCCGGATGCACCCACCCACCGAACAGTTCAGGGGTGGCGAGCGGCGTGTAGCTCTGCCTGCTCTTCAACACGCCGAGGGCATCCTTGAAGCCGGTGCTGAAGAACGCGGCGTGACGGGAGTACATGTAGTGCAGGTTCGGCACCGTACCGGGGCCTTCCCTCTGGGTCATCTCCGATGCCTGCTCGCGCTCACGCAGCTTCCCGGCGGCGGCAAGAACCGTCAAATGCACGCGCATGTCGAACCAATCCAGGCCCCAGTGGTTCAGCTTTTTCAGGCAGAGGGGAACAAGCTGTTCGAGCAGGTTCGGGCTCTGCGCGGTGCCGTCGGTACTGAGCAGGTAGGCGGTGAGCAGTTCCAGCTCCAGCTCGCATCCGGCGTGCGTTTCGGGCTGGTCTGCTTCGTTGAGCGTATCGGGGGTGGCGCAGGGCGCGACCTGGTGGTGCAGGAGCGCACGGGCGCGTTCTTGCACGTCAGATGCGGTAACGGGGCGCACGGGGGTGTCCCAGTACCGGTGGATGACGGCTCGGGAGGCGGCGGCCTCAATGCCTGCAGGTTCAGTGAGGGCGCTTTCCGCACCGCTCCCCTGTCCATTCTCCGGGTCGCGCGTCTCTTCTAGCAGCGGCGAGCCGTTCTCCTGAATCTGCGCCACGACAAGCGGATCCAGCTGGGATCGGTAGTCGCGGTAGAGTTCGCGGGCGCGCTCGGCAAACACGATAGTCTCAGCGCTCGCATCGTCTGCGGCGCCCGCCTTCACCCATTCTTCGAGGTGTGTGAGGGCGGCGGCTTGAACCTGCGCGTGGGTGTGGCTGAGCGCCATGACCACCGCGTCTTCGCAGGCGGCAGCGTCGAGGGTGCCCGCCCGGTAAAGCGCCTGGAGCATGCTCAGGGTTTTGAGTGCGTTTGCCTTGGTTCCGGCGCATACGGCGGGTGCCGCGTAGGCGAAGGCGGCGGCATCCAGCGCCTGCGGGTTTTTGCTCCAGAGGCGGTGAATATGCTGCACGCCGAGGGTTACGCTCGGACCGATGGGCGAGGAGAAAAGCGTCAGAAATTCGCTCTGACGTGCCGCAATTTCTTCGGCGGTGAGTTTGAGACCGGTGACCAGGCGTGAGAACCAGCCGACCCGGTACGCCGGGAAGTCACTCATGAGGGAGATCAGGAGCGCATCAATGAGGCGGTCACGGCTAATCAGCCCGGTTTCGCTGGCTTCGATGAGGGCACAGGACCAGCCGGGGTTGTTGACCTTCTGCCCGGGCTTGTAGGAGTCACGCTGGGTGAGGGATACGTCCCGGTTACCTTCGACGGCGAGCATACCCCAGATGAGTTCTTCGCGGAGCTGTTCGTCCTCGCGCAGCAGCGGGAGGATCAGCTCGCGGTCGCAGTTGATGAGGGCGGTGTAGTATTCCTCGTCATGTTCGAGGCGCGCCCCGCCGTAGAGCTCAGCTAGGCGCATGGCAACGCCTCCGGTGAACCAGCCGAACTCTGCGTAGGCTTTAACGCGGTCCTGGGTGACGGTTCCGGGCGTGTTTTTACCGAGCTGGGAGCCGTATGGGGTGGTGGTGATGTCGAAGTACTGCCAGCGGCGGTAAATCTGTTCGAGGGTACCGCCGACCGCCAGGATGTTGGCGAGGTTGCGGTTGAAGTGCATGATGTCGCTCCAGGTTTTCTGCTGCCTGAGGAGCGGGTAAATGACTTCACCGGGAAGCGGCTCGGTGATGACACTTTCGGGGAAGGTGTGCGTTTCGGGGCGTTTGCTCATGATGGTCTTTCGGAAGGAAGCTGAAGCGAGCTTTTGGGGCGTCGTCTTTTAGTGCGGTGCGTGGTGTGTCGGGGCGTTTACCCTAGCCGGCGGCGTGTTCGCGGTAGAGAATACTGACCGCCAGCGCGTGCTTGCAGGGGCCGCGCGTACCGCGGTACTTCAACCACCAGGGGCAGGAGCAGAGGTACCCCTCCACGGCGTACGGGTCGGCGGGCAGCACCACGGTGTACGTGTTCTCACCGCTGCGCACGCTGTACTCACCGGTGCCGTGCTCCCCCACACCAACCCGCTCAATAGCGCCGGAGTCGGCAAGCTTTTTCGCGCCGACCAGGCGCGGGTGCATGGCGGTCAGCGCCTCCGGATGCACGGGCAGCGGGCGGTGGAAATACTCGCCAGCATGCGCGTCAAAACCAACCTGACCGGAGGAAGCCAGGAGGGCGAGGGCGTCACGGGTTGCCGCCTCATCCAGTCCAGCGCGGGCAGACATGACGGGCACGTCAATGCGCGGCTCGAAGGAGAGCAGCACGCTGAGCATGTCGGCGTTCTGGGCGGTATTCGGGTTAGACAGCGCCTGCAGCACGGATCCCTCACCGGAGAACCCGCGTGACTTTTCGGGGCTCAGACCAATGCTCAGGCGCGCGCCGGGCAGGTGCGCCACCCACACGCTGGGCACGGGCGCGTTACCGGCGCTCACGGGCTCACTGTACGCGTCCAGGCGCTGAATGTGGCGGATGAGCGGTTCAAGCACGCGCAGACGTTCGGGGCCCGCCACGCATACGGATCCGGCGGTGGCGCGGGTGGCAAGACGCAGGGAACGCACGGCGCGGGTCGCCCACAGCACCGCCTTGGTGCTGGAGTTACGAGGCAGGGAGTGGATGAAGGTTCGGGCGGCAGCAGCGTCCAGGCTGTGCACGGGGCTCATGCGGGATGAGAGCATCTGCGTTTCTGCAAAGCCTTTGAGCCAGCGGATGGGTAGCGGCACTTTTTCTTCCATGACGGAGCCGTCAAGGGTGGTGGTGAGCAGCCCGTCGTCGCCAACGTTCAGGTGGATGGGCTCCCCCGCCCGCAGGGAGGCGAGCGCGGCGCGCAGGGGCGGGTTGACGTCTACGTTGGTGACACCTACGGCGCTGTGGCTGGCGTCGAGTGCGCTGGAGTCAACGTCGAGGCGCGCGTACACTCCGCAGCAGGCGCTGAAGGATTCGAAGCGTAGGCCTTCGGCGGTGCTGGTGACGACGGGGTCTGCGGCGCGTAGGGCTCCGGCGAGGGAGCTGGGCGGTACGTAGAAGCGGGTGCGGGCGACCCTGGCGACGACGAGCAGTGCGGTGGCGTAGACGTCTGCTCGTTCGAGGAACCCGGAGAAGAAGTACGGGTGGGAGGCGGCACCTTCGGGGGTGCTGCCGCCGCTGGTGGCGAGGCTGAGCGCGCGGGAGTCGGCGCCGTCGATGAGGGCTGACGGGGCGGTGTACGTGTAGTCGAGGGTGTAGGCGCTCATGGCTTCTTTGCCTTTCGTATGTGGTGTATATGTCCTATCATGCCGTAAAGATTCGCGCCCCGCTACCGCTTTCGTCATTGCCGTTTTGTGCATAAAAAATCCCCGGCATTCTCGGTTGAGAAGTGCCGGGGAGAAGCTCTATTGGCTCACCCTCGGTGGGGTGGGCGTGGGCTCTGATGAGAGGCTCTGGCTAGACGACAATCTGGCCGTTGAAGCGCATTGCCAGGCCGTACAGGACCACTGCGATAACCCAGATGACGATCACGGTGACGGTCAGGCGGATCAGGTTCTTGGACGCCATACCGGAGGAGTTCAGGGAGTTGGTCATACCGCCGCCGAACATGTCGGAGAGGCCGCCGCCCTGACCGCGGTTGAGCAGCACAAGCATTACTGCGATCACGCTGGTGATGGCGATGATGACCATGAGTACGTTCATGATGACGTCCATGGGGACCTTCCTTCGTAGTCTTCTGGTGGGGTGCCTGGGCTGCGGGGCGCAGACAGACGGGTTTAACTATACGCTACAGCCGCCATTCGGTCACGTTGAGGCGGCTTTTTATGCGGCGTGGTTGCTGCGGCGCTGGTATTCGCTGGGGGTCAGCTGCAGTGCTGCTGGGCGGTCGGTGAGCACACGCTGGGCGGTAAGTTCGTCGCCTTCGGTGTCGTAGGCGCGCACGTATCCGCCCTCGATGAGGTAGTAGGTGAACTGCTGCGCGGCTGCCCAGTAGGCGCCTCCTTCAGCGTAGAAGCCCTGGTCTACCCAGTCACGCAGGGTGAGGGTGACGGGGATTTCCGGTGAGGAGGTGCGGCTGTAGAGCTGGTCGAGGAATGCTTCTCGGCGGCTCTCGAAGTACTGGTATTCGGGCGAGGGTTCCTGGTATTCTGCGCCGCCTGCGTAGCCGATGTTGCCGCCGTCATTGCCGGGTAGGCGCGGGGCGGACACTTTGCGGTTGCGCAGGTAGCTGTAGAGGATCATACCGACGAGGGCTGCGATGACCAGGGAAAAACCAAAGCTGAACATGCCGTTAAGTGTACGGGGCGAACTGCGGGGTTGGCGTGTTCTGGGTGGGTTTTGCGGTTAGGGGCGAACGCGCTCGGCTCTTACCCTCGCCTCTTATGCCTGATTCCTACTCCCGGCTCTTACATCCACCGCTATCTCCGGTGGCGGTTTAATGGTTCAGCGCCCGGTCGGGTGGGTACCCGCCGGGCGCTGTAACGCTATGAGACGCTGTGATGCGTCGGGGTTTTATGCGTCGAAGCGTGCGATTGCTGCGAACTCGTCAGCCTGCAGGGATGCGCCGCCGACAAGCACGCCGTCCACGTCTTCCTTGCCCATGATGGAGGGTGCGGAGGAGGACTTGACAGAGCCACCGTAGAGAACGCGGACCTTCTCTGCAACGTCTGCGGAGTAGAGCTTAGCGATTTCTGCGCGGATTGCTGCGGACATTTCCTGTGCGTCGTCTGCGGTTGCGACCTTGCCGGTGCCGATTGCCCAGACGGGCTCGTAGGCAACAACCAGGGTCTCTGCCTGCTCTGCGGTCAGACCTGCGATGGAGCCGCGCAGCTGCTCGAGGGTGTACTCGACGTGGGTGCCTGCTTCGCGGATTTCGAGGGGCTCACCGACGCAGAGGACGGGGGTCAGGCCGTGCTTGTATGCTGCCTGGACCTTTGCTGCGCACAGCTCGTCGCTTTCGTGGTGGTAGGTGCGGCGCTCGGAGTGGCCGACGAGTACGAAGGTTGCGCCGAGCTTGGAGAGGAATGCGCCGGAGATTTCGCCGGTGTATGCGCCGGAGTCGTGGACGGAGAGGTCCTGGCCGCCGTAGAGGATGTCCAGCTTGTCGCCCTCGACGAGGGTCTGCACGGAGCGGATGTCGGTGAAGGGCGGGAAGACGGCTACTTCGGTTGCGGAGAAGTTGAAGTTTGCGTCGTCGAGGGTCCATGCGAGCTTCTGGACGAGGGTGACTGCCTCTGCGTGGTTGAGGTTCATCTTCCAGTTGCCTGCGATGAGGGGCTTACGCGACATAGTTCGCTCCTTAGCTTTCCCGCGCGGTATGCCGGGCGGGGTTGTTGTTCGGAATTTTCCTTTTCTATTTTAGAGGGTTGGCGGCATATTTTCACTGGTTCGGCGCGGTTTTATGCTGTGCCTTGACTATTCTCACCCCGCGTTCGCTGATTGCGCGGAACCCCGGATACGAAGTACCGGCAGGGCGGAGCTTAGGGGGCTCTACCCTGCCGGTATTCTGCCGGTGGTGTTTGTCTACGGTGTGTTAGTACCTGCCGCCGTTGAGAGCGGACAGCAGAAAAGAAAAGGTAATGGCGATAATGATTGCTTCGAGTGCCATCACTCGTGCGCATAAGCCGAGGGACTGTGCCCAGGGCATCTTACGGGTGGCGATTGCTTCGGTAATCCAGGTGACAAGTGCACAGTATGCGAAGGCGATACACACCCAGATAATGATGCTCGCAATAATCAGCAGGGGCGCGTTAGGCCCTGTCGTGTACGTCAGGTATAGCGACATTAGAGGTATCCCGCCGATAGACACTCCAAGGGGAACCGCAACCAGGAGGCAGATAAGCGAGTAGAGGCCCATGCGCTTGGGCTCTGCGGGGGCGGGTGCTACCGCCTCGGCAGAAGCTGCGGATGCGGCACCATCTACGGCGGGGTCTTGTGCAGGGCTCTGGAGGGCGGTTGCGGTAGGTACTGCAGTAGCTTCTACCGTGGTGCTTTCTGTGGCATTGTTCTGCGCAGTATTCTCCGGCAAGGGGCTGCCCTGCATGGTGCTAGCCTGCGCGGGCACGCCGGGGTTCTGGGGTGACTGTTCCATATGTCTCCTAGTGTGGTTGGTGTGGTTATCGGTGATGTCGTGCGGTTACCGGGAAGGTGGGTTCTTATACCTCTAGCCCTTCGAGGGAGAATCCCGGAGGGTACAGCGGCGTGGCGTCCTTATCGTCTTCCACCAGCACCCAACGGCCGCGCAGGTGCTCTGCACAGAGGAAAGCGTATTCTTCCTCACCGGTCTTCAAGAACTTATCGATGGGTAGCTTCTCCCCCGTTTGGGGCACGTAGAAGACAGCCTCATCGCGAATACGTCGCCTTGCCTGGTATCTCAATATCTGCCGACCATTCTTACTGCGGTCATTAATACCGGCGGTGGTAACCTGCAGGCGGTACACATCCTGACCGGCGATAAGCCAGCCGCGATTTTCCCGGTACAGCCGAAGAAGCTCAGGGGAAATAATCTCTTCGGGGTTGATCACTTCAGAGAGCGGTTTGGTATCTCCGGTGTAGTAGAAATAGTTCAGGGCGGCATAAAAGTACGCCTGAAAAATATAGAAACCACCGCGGTTATACTCATTCATTCCCGGCTGCAGAACGGGGTAGGGCACATTCTGGGCTGCATGCTCTTCAGTGGCGGGTACGTACCTGCCGTTGCGTTCGTAGGCGGTGTAGACCATAAACCCCGCTGCGCTTCCACGGTCTACGTAACCAGCATCAAACTTCTCATCAGGTTCTAGAGCGATTAGTGCCCTATCCCATTTAAGAAGACGCATTTCCTGCTTTTCCTCATTGGTGGCGAGGATACCGGCCTGTCGACCGACGAAGAGGGCACCGAGGGTGCCCACGCCTGCTACAGCGAGGGTACGACGAGAAAAACGGGGCTTCCGTGACTCCGACTGATGAGCAAGTAGCTGACCAGAAGATACCGGATGAGCTTCCTGGGAGGAATTCTGCTGGGCGCTCGTCTCCTGTTCCTTACGTTGGGGTCCCATGGTTATACCTCCTTTTCGGGGATGAAGTGAATATCCCATCCGGGATCGAGGAAACGCGAGCGCAGGGTACCGTAGATTGCTCCGTCGCGAAGGAGTCCGCGCGTGTCGAATTCGGTGATGGGCTGTAGCTGCCCGGTGTCTTTCCGGAAGACTTTTGCTTCGGGAAGGATGTCGAATTTGACGTTCCAGTCGAAGATTTTTTGTTCTTCGTTGTGGATGCGCGGTTGTGCTTCGAGAATGTGCATGGTCAAGATTTGTTGGTTGGGGGTGATGACCCACCCTTTTCCGTCGTCAAAGATATCTTGGATGGCGGGGAAGAACATTTCTTGGGCGGTCATTGCATATTCGAGGCGACGCGAATCGGATGCCAAAAGCATATAGTTTTGGCATTGATAATAGTAGCTATTATAGAATTTCAAATCAGCGGACGTTAGAAATTTAGTAAACGTGTAGGTGTAGTCTGGCGGCGGCGCAGAATATGCAGGGTGCTGCTGGTTTGCCGAGGTATAGATTCCAATTAGATCAGTCTCACGCAATTTATATTCACGCCGATAATCCTTATCGTCGTAAAACGGCTTATTTATCTTCTCGGTCATATTTATCCCTCCTTAGATTACGGTAGGCATTTCAAAATTCGTCTCTATTTCGTATATCCAGCAACAGAAGCACCCTTGGGCAATAAGAGATCACCTTGCAGATTTTCGTCAACGCTTACCCAGCGTCCATCCAAAAATTCACCGTAGAAAGAAATGCTTGGGTGGCGGTCAGTATGAAACATATCCCGAAAATATTTCACTTCGCCGGTATCGCGATACACAAAATAGGCGTCTCCATATATCGACAATTCCGTCTACATTTGTTGTGAGTTAAAATATCTAATGCACCAGCTTAAGAAGAACACTCATTGTTCAGATAACAAATGAGATCATTAAACGAATAAATACCTTTAGCGAGTAAACATCTGACTTGTCTGAGTTAGATGCTTGAGCAGCATCGTGAGAGCCCCGTCGTGAGAACCTCAGCGTACTCACCTTGAAAAGGTACAGGGACGGCATACGCCTGAAAAGTAACCATATATTTAGCTTCCGGAAGTTGAAGTTGATGTGACGGTGAACGAGCTTCCTCGCCCACACCTCAAGGTAACACACGCACACTCTGCACACGAACTCAGTAGGACGGATTCCACCTCCCTCTGCTTCCACCTCCCATAGTCAGCCGCGAAGAGCCCACCGGGAAAGCCCAGCAAGAAACCCCCGCCAGCACAGTACCGAAAGTACTGCCCGGCGGGGGTTTCTAGAAAAACTACAGCTGCCCGAATCCTTGCGGGTAGATCGGCTCGTAGGTGTTGCGGTTGCTGTAGCCGTCGCGGGCAACCACAATCACCCACTGCCCACGCAGATGCTCCACAGCCAGCGAGAAACGCCCCAGATACTTCAAATATTTGCGGATATCTTGCTTCTCCCCCGTCTCCTTAACATAAAACGCAAGGTCCTTAGCCTTAGTCGTGTACAGGGTGCTCACCAGGATTTTTCGGCTCGTATTTTTAGCCTTTTCACCGGCGATAAGATCATCAGCAACATTGGCGCTCAGCACATTCTTATCAGCCGAAATAACCCATCCGCGCTTCTCCCTGTACAGGCGAAGAATTTCGGGGTGCAGCACCTTTTCCGGGTCCGTGACCTTAGAAAGAGGCTCCGTATCGCCCGTGTGGTAGAAGTAATTCATCGACGCAAAGAAGTACGCCAAGAATGCGTACAAGCCAGCGCGGTCGTAGTTATCCATTCCGGGCTGCTGAATAGGGTACGGCACGTTCTGCGCAGCCTGCGCCTCGGTGGCAGGAATGAAGCGCCCCTTACGTTCGAATGCCGTATAAACCAGCGGCCCGGAGGAAGGCCCCAAGCTGTGGAGCTCATCGTACTTCTCCGTGGGTTCCAGGCGCACAAACTCCTGGTCACGCTTCTTATCGGCCTGGGACTCCGAGCCCGTCCCGTTGAGCAGTTTAGTGCCCCAGCCAAAACCTATCGCGACGAGGGCGGCACCGGCGAACACGCCAGCTCGTATAAACTTGGCGCGAGAAATCATAGACCTCATGAGCGCTCGTTGCTCGTTGTATCCGGGTCCGCCGTATCCGGGTCCACCAAAGTTATTCGTCATGTTGCTCTCCCCTCTCCTAGCTCAAACTATTTTCTGGGATGAATTGGACGGGCCTCCACTCATTCGTGAATTGTGTGCGTAGAGTCCCGTGTATTGCGCCGTCACGGATCAGGCCGCGCGTATCAAAATCAGTGATGGGGTACACCTGGTTTGTGTCTTTGCGGTACACCTTAACTTCGGGAAGAATATCGAACCGCACGTTCCATTCCACAATTTTTAGCGTCTCGTCGATGAGGCGCGGCTGCCCCTCCAGAAGGTTCATGGTCAGAACCTTAGAGGCAGGCGTGATGACCCAGCCTTTACCCTCTTCGTAGAGGTCCTGAATGGCGGGGAAGAACATTTCTTCGCTGATATTGTCGATCCGCAGAACTGCCGGTTCCGAGGCGAGAATCATGTAGTTTTGGCAGGCGTAGTAGTAGCCCAGGTAGGGGCGCAGGTTTGACACCTTGTAAGCATTCGGCGTGTACCTCACGCCCGGGGCGGGTGCCGAGTAGGCGGGGTGGTCCCGGTTTGCGGGTGTGTAGGGCCCGATTACGCAGTCGGCTACATACGGGTATGTTCCGGTGTAGTCTTTTTCGTCAAAGAGCATTTGAGCGTTTACGGTCATTCTTTGCCTCCTTGGATTCGATGTTCACTAGTTGCCGTTTTCACGAGCTGCCGAGGTGGTTCTGGGCTGCTCGGGGCGGTTGGGTTCAACGGCTGGGCGTCTTCGCCCGCCTGTATTCGCTTGTCTGTATTTGTTTGCCTGTGGAGGTGCGTGCGTCCCCTGCTTCGCTCCCCCGCGGTAACCATATGGGTACCGTGGGGGAGCGCCGGGAACCTCTACATTTCCAGTCTATTAGAGGCACCTCTAACCCTCCCCAGCACAAGCCGCACACCCAGGGAATCCACAGCATATAGCCAGGAAACAGCCCCGCCCATCTGCCCGCGCAGGATTATCCGGGCATGAGCGGGCATGCAGAAACCCCCGCCGGAACGGTACCGAAATACCGCCCCAGCGGGGGTTCCTTACACTAAAACCGTGTACTAAATCTGTGCACCCAGATTAGGCGCCCAGTGCCTCCAGGCCGGGCAGGGTCTTACCCTCAATGTACTCGAGGGAAGCGCCACCACCGGTGGAGATGTGGCCGAACTGCTCATCCTTGAAGCCCAGGTTACGGACTGCAGATGCGGAGTCGCCACCACCAATGATGGAGAACGCGTCAGACTCAACGATAGCCTGAGCCACTGCGCGGGTACCCTCAGCGAAGGGAGCGATCTCGAACACGCCAACGGGGCCGTTCCAGAAGATGGTCTTTGCACCCTTGATTTTCTCAGCGAAAATCTCGCGGGTCTTGGGGCCAATGTCCAGGCCCTCAGCCTCTGCGCCCAGCTTGCCGCCGGTCAGGTCCTCAATCGGGCGGATCTCGGTGTTAGCGTCAGCGGAGAATGCGTCAGACCAGACAACGTCCACTGCGGTGATGATCTCGGTGCCCTTCTCGGGAGCTTCCTTCAGGTAACGCAGAACGTTGTCGACCTGGTCCTTCTCCAGCAGCGACTGGCCAACCTCGTAGCCCTGTGCGTATGCGAAGGTGTAGCCCATACCGCCACCAATGAGGATGGTGTCAGCCTTACCAATCAGGTTGTCAATCACGGCGAGCTTGTCGGAAACCTTAGCGCCACCCATGACCACAACGAAGGGACGCTCGGGGTCGTTCAGGGTCTTAGCCAGAACGTCAACTTCCTTCTTCACCAGGTCACCCAGGTATGCGGGCAGACGCTTAGCAACGTCGTAGACGGAAGCGTGCTTGCGGTGAACTGCACCGAATGCGTCGTTCACGTATGCGCCGTTCTCGCCGGTCAGTGCGACCAGCTCGTCAGCGAATTCGCCGCGCTCTGCGTCGTCCTTGGAGGTCTCGCGTGCGTCGTAGCGGACGTTCTCAACAACCAGAACTTCGCCGTCAGCCAGGGCTGCTGCCTTAGCCTTTGCGTCCTCGCCTACCAGGTCGGTTGCAACCTTCACGGGCACGGATGCCAGCTCAGCCAGGCGTGCAGCTGCCGGTGCGATGGAGTACTGGGGGTCGACCTTGCCCTTGGGGCGGCCCAGGTGTGCGGTCACGATAACGCGTGCGCCAGCCTTGGCAAGCTTCTCAATGACGGGCAGGGATGCGCGGACGCGGCCGTCGTCGGTGACAACGCCGTCCTTCAGGGGTACGTTCAGGTCGGAACGGACGAGAACGTGGCGGCCTGCGACGCCTTCTTCGAGCAGTTCGGACAGTGCCTTAGCCATAGGAATTCCTCCTGGATAGG
Source organism: Rothia sp. HMSC072B04 (assembly GCF_001813725.1). Taxonomy (NCBI): domain Bacteria; kingdom Bacillati; phylum Actinomycetota; class Actinomycetes; order Micrococcales; family Micrococcaceae; genus Rothia; species Rothia sp. HMSC072B04. Next base: position 60,909 of record NZ_KV813812.1, read on the forward strand.
TGGGTTTATATACCGTTTCCATCATACCGAACATTAGGGTGATTGACAGCCTAGTAAATAGCTTTTATATGGTGTTTTTCCGCAGAATATCGCGGATATTCGCACTCTCTGTCAGCTATTTCCTTACGGTATTTTTGACCCAAAAAGGGCGACGGAAAATAGTATGTTTATACATTTTGGGGTTTTATTAAGACCCTTTACATAGGGCCTTGGTACAGCAAACCCCGACTCCCCCGCTTGATGCGGTGGTGCCGGGGTTCACTATGCGTTAGTTACGCGGGGTGACGCTTACACTCGGTGAGCGTCGTAAGCCTATTGGGGGCTTAGAGGGATGCCACAACCTTGTTGGTGAACATCACGAGGCGTGCAACGTAGCCGTACTCGTTGTCGTACCAAGCGATAACCTTCACCTGGTCGCCGATGACCTTGGTCAGCGGTGCGTCGAAGACGGTGGAGATGGGCTCACCCTCAATGTCCTTGGACACGATGGGATCCTCGTTGTACTTGATGATGCCCTTCAGGGGACCCTCAGCTGCTGCCTTGACTGCTGCGTTGACTTCCTCAACGGTGACCTCGCGCTCAGCGGTGAAGGTCAGGTCGGTGATGGAGCCGGTGATGGTGGGAACGCGGACTGCGAAGCCGTCCAGCTTACCCTTCAGCTCGGGCAGAACCAGGCCAACAGCTGCTGCTGCACCGGTGGAGGTGGGGACCATGTTCACAGCTGCTGCGCGTGCACGGCGCAGGTCGCGGTGGGGAGCATCCTGCAGACGCTGGTCAGCGGTGTATGCGTGGATGGTGGTCATCAGACCCTGCTTGATGCCGAATGCGTCGTTCAGGACCTTAGCCATCGGAGCGAGGCAGTTGGTGGTGCAGGATGCGTTGGAGACGATGTGGTGGTTAGCTGCATCGTACTGGTCGTCGTTCACACCCATGACGAAGGTGCCGTCGATGTTCTTACCGGGAGCGGAGAGGATAACCTTCTTAGCGCCAGCCTCGATGTGTGCCTTTGCCTTGCTGCCTTCGGTGAAGAAACCGGTGGACTCGAGGACTACGTCAACGCCCAGGTCCTTCCAGGGGAGGTTCTGGGGGTCACGCTCAGCGAGGATCTTGATTTCCTTGCCGTCAACAACCAGCGCGCCTTCCTTGACCTCAACCTCTGCGTTGAAGCGACCCATGATGGAGTCGTACTTGAGCAGGTGTGCCAGGGTCTCAACATCGGTGAGGTCGTTGATTGCGACGATCTCGAAGCCGACGCCCTCGGTCTGAGCTGCGCGGAAGAAGGTGCGGCCGATGCGGCCGAAGCCGTTGATTGCTACGCGTACAGTCACTGGAGTATCTCCTTGTCAGTGCGTTGGTGGCGGTGTACAAATCCGATGCCTTGTGGGCTCTGGTTTAGTCGGATTTGTCCGTGCTCTATGTTGCCCGGTGCGTTCCGCCGTTGTTGGTAATAATCCTACCCTAGTTTGTGTGTGTTTTGGTGTGTTATATCGAGAAATTTTTGTGAGTTGCGCCATAAAAACCAGCAAAAACCCGTTGTTTTCTGTTGGTTTGCGTTGTGTTCATGCTTAGAAAATGTTGCGATACGGTCACGGCAACATAAACACACATGAAACACACATTTACTAAAAACCGCGCCATATCAAGGCAAAATCTGAGGGTAAAAAATACCCTTTCACCTGCGAATGGGTTTCAATGACGCCCCATGAGCTCGCACGCAGTGCAATTTCTCACGCGAAAACAGACGAGCCCAACGTAAGACACACCACAGCCTCAAAACGGGTTAAATACGCTCCCGGCACACAGTTTTCGTGTCGTGTTTCGTGTCGCCCGCGGCGCATTATACGGGAACACCGCGCAGGAACACCGCATGAGCACATCCGCGGACACACGGCACAAGCACACAGCACAAGCACACAGCGCAGGGTCAACACGGGCACGCTGGATAGGCGACTAGTACACGATCCTAATAAACGACCAGTGCCACAGCACCCAGCCCCGAATGAGCCGACAGCACCGGCGGCAGCGCACTCACCAAAAACTCCGGCGCCGAAGAAGCGGCGGCATCATGAACTAGGGAGCTCTCCCCCAGCATCTGCTGAACCTGCTCGTACAGCTGCACCGCCTGCGCCGCATTGCCCACATGATGCACCGCAACCACCTCACCGCGCGGGGATGCGGCAAGCGAAGAACTAGCGGGGTCGGCAGCGGCAGAGCCCACTGAAGCAGAGCTGAGCGCCGCCGCATGCTGATGCTCACGGCAAGTCTGCACCGTCACCTCCACCAGGCGCTCCAGGGCGCGCGCCGCAGTGCGGGGGCGTTCCACATACGCCAGCTTGCCCTCGGTGATCGTGCCAATCGGCTTAATCTGGAACATCTGACCCACCATCGCCAACGCCGGGGAAACACGGCCACCGCGGCGCAACGCATCCAGGGTCGGGATATAGAAGTAGAGCGTGGACTGCTCGCAGACGGACTGAATGTAGTCCACCAGCTGCGCCACAGTCGGGTAGTCAGAGCTCGGGTAGTCAGGGCTCGGAACAAAATCAGAGGAAGCAGAGTTCAGCACCTCCAGGGCGCGCACCACCGCATGACCGTAGGCACCGGCGACCGTGCGGCTATCCACCACGCTCACGCCCTTAGAACCCAGGCGGCTCAGGCGGGCACCGGTGCGTGCCGCCTCCACCGTGCCCGAGAGCTCACCGGACAGATGCACCGATACCACATGCGTAAAACCTCGCGACGCCAACTCGTCATACACATCAGCAAACACGCCCGGCGCGGGCCCGGAAGTGCTCACCGTCTGACCCATCACGTGTGCAAGCATAATCGCCTCATCCACCTCGGCGGCGGTCAAATCCTGCAGCTGACGATCCGGTGAACCGGGCGTGCGAATAGTCACCGGCATCGGAACGAGCACAAAATTACCGCGAGCGCTCAGGCGCTGCACGAGCTCCGGGTCGAGGGCGGCGGCGCTATCGGTTACCACGGCAATGCGGTTCTCTGCTTTGTTCTCTCGCTCCATATTCCGGCCCTTCTTCCGGTTCGTCAGTGCGTGATTCGATGACGAACCCTCTCCTAGCGTTCCCTGAACATTATGGCACTCATCACTACCGCAGTACAGCAAAGCCCCGCAGCGCCTCCGGCACGTTCCGTAGAACGAACCGAAGCCACAGCGGGGCTTGTACTTTATCTAAGAAACTTCCTTTATCTAAAAAGCTTAGATCACGATGTTCACGAGCTTAGGCGCACGCACAATCACCTTGCGGATCTCGGCGTCACCAATCGAACGCTGAACAGCGGCATCCGCCAGAGCCAGCTCCTGAAGCTCCTGCTCGGAAATATCCTTCGCAACCTCCAGGCGAGCCTTGACCTTGCCCTTAATCTGCACAATAGCGGTGACGGTGTCATCCACCAGCAGAGCCGGGTCAACCTCGGGGAAGCCCGCGGTCAGAACCGGGGTGTCGTGGCCGAGAGCGTGCCACATGTCCTCAGCGGTGTAGGGTGCGTACAGAGACAGCAGAATCGCGATGGTCTCAGCAGCCTTGCGGACAGCCGGGTCAGCCGCGCCAGCACCGGAGTCAATAGCCTTACGGGTAGCGTTCACAAGCTCCATGGTCTTAGCAACAACCACGTTGAACTTGCCGTTATCCAGCAGGCCCTGAACCTCGTGCACGGTGCGAGCAATCAGCTTCTGCAGCTCCAGGTCACCGGTGGTTGCGTCCACGCCGGGTTCGCTGGTGATGTCCTGAGCCACACGCCATGCGCGAGCCAGGAACTTCTGCGAACCAGCCGGGGAAACATCCGCCCAGTCCACGTCGTCCTCGGGCGGGGACGCGAAAATCATAGTGGTGCGGATAGCGTCCACACCGAACTTGTCGAGCTGCTCGCCCAGGTTTACGCCGTTACCCAGCGACTTGGACATTGCCTTGCCGCCGTTGAGCACCTGACCCTGGTTCATGAGCGCCTTGAACGGCTCATCGTGCTTAATCAGGCCGAGGTCGCGAACAACCTTGGTGAAGAAGCGTGCGTACAGCAGGTGCAGAATAGCGTGCTCCACACCGCCAACGTACATGTCGACGGCACCCCACTCGCTCATAGCCTGCGGGTCGAAAGGAGCCTTGTCGTAGTTCGGGGAAACGTAACGCAGGAAGTACCAGGAGGAATCCACGAAGGTGTCCATGGTGTCCGAGTCACGGCGAGCCTGCTTGCCACACTTCGGGCAGGGCACGATAGCCCAGTCATCAGCAGCGGCAAGAGGCGACTGGCCCTTAGGAGCCAGCTGCTCACCGCGCAGGTTATCGGGCAGCAGCACCGGCAGCTGATCCTCAGGAACCAGAACCTCGCCACAATCCTCACAGTGAATCACGGGGATGGGGGTACCCCAGAAACGCTGGCGGGACAGCAGCCAGTCACGCAGACGGTAAATGACCTTACCCTCACCGGTGCCGGCAGCCTCAACCAGCTCAATAGCCTTAGCGAGCGCCTCAGCCTTCGGCAGGCCAGTCAGCTCACCAGAGTTGATGAGCACGCCGTCACCAGCTGCGGCAACACCGCTGGTAGCCGGGTCCTCAGCACCCTCAACGTCCAGGACCTTCACGATGGGCAGGTCGAACTTCAGGGCGAACTCAAGGTCGCGCTGATCGTGCGCGGGCACAGCCATAATCGCGCCGGTACCGTAGTCAGCGAGCACGTAGTCAGAAGCCCAGACGGGCAGCTTCGCGCCGGTCAGCGGGTTGATTGCGTAGCGGCCGGTGAACACGCCGGTCTTCTCACGGTCGGAGGACTGGCGGTCAATATCGCTCAGTGCCTTAATGTCTTCGCGGTACTGCTCCAGGGCAGCCTTGTGCTCGGGTGCCACAATCTGCTCGGCGAACGCCGCATCCGCAGCAACCACGATGAAGGTTGCACCGTACAGGGTGTCCGGGCGGGTGGTGAACACGGTGAAGGACTCAGCAGGCTGGTCCTCGGTCGCCTCAATCTCGAAGCGCACCTCAGCACCCTCAGAACGACCAATCCAGTTGCGCTGCATGAGCAGAACACGCTCAGGCCACTTGCCCTCCAGCTGCTCCATGTCATCCAGCAGCTGCTGTGCGTAATCAGTGATCTTGAAGTACCACTGGTTCAGGGACTTCTTAGTCACGGTAGTACCGCAACGCTCACACGCACCGTTCACAACCTGCTCGTTCGCGAGCACGGTCTGGTCCTTGGGACACCAGTTGACCATGGAGTCCTTACGGTACGCCAGGCCCTTCTTGTAGAACTGCTCGAACAGCCACTGAGTCCACTTGTAGTACTCGGGGTCCGAGGTGTGCAAGCGGCGGCTCCAGTCAGCGGCAATAGCGTAACGCTTGAAGGACTCAGCCTGAGTCTCAATGTTCTTGTACGTCCACTCCTTGGGGTGAGTGTCGTTCTTAATGGCTGCGTTCTCAGCGGGCAGGCCGAAGGAGTCCCAGCCAATCGGGTGCAGAACATCGTAGCCGCACTGCTTGAAGTAGCGGGCGTTCATATCACCAATAGCGAATGCCTCCGCGTGACCCATGTGAAGGTCACCGGAGGGGTACGGGAACATATCCAGCACATACTTGCGGCCCTTGGGGGCGTCACCGGTGGGCTGGAAAACCTTCGTTTCGTCCCAGTAGGGGCGCCACTTGGCTTCCATAGCGCGGAAGTCGTACGCATTTTCGTTGCGTTCGGTCTCTACCTGAGCAGACACAGCGATTCCTTAAATAAAGACAGGTTGATAAAAACTTAACCCTCCAAGTGTAACGCGAAACCCGCACCGCGCCAGAGTTGAGGCCGCCTCGACTACCAAATGGACGGCACCGCCCGCCCGATCACCCGGCCAACCACCGATGCGACAGTCAGGTTTCAGAGCCCTTTCAGGCTTCTCCCCTAGAATTAAGAACGGGACTTTGCCGTCCCAGTACCCAACCCGCGAAAGGTACCCATGACCTCCACCGTTACCCCGGACTCCCCCAACACCTCAGTTCTTGAGGGTGTGCCCGGCCCGCTCATCCCCGGCACCCGCCACGACGCCCTCATCGGTGACGGCGCGCAGGCGGTCATGACCCGCTACTGGCAGTACGGCAAAGGCATGAACGCTGGGCTCTTCCCCGAAGGCTCCTACCCTGTGCTGCTCGTGCACGGTTTCCGCGGCGACCACCACGGCCTGGAAATCATCGCGAACTACCTGTTGAAGCTCATCCCGAACGTCAGCATTATCAGCCCTGACCTGCCCGGCTTTGGCCGCTCCGCAGACCTGCCCGAAGGCACTCAGGACGAAGGCGCTCAGGGCGAGGACAACATCAACGCGTACGTGGCGTGGCTAAACGACTTTGTGAAGCACACTAACCCCGCCCGCGAGGATGCACAGCCCCTGCCGCTGCACCTGGTCGGCCACTCCTTCGGCTCCATCGTCACCAGCGCCTTCGCCGCCGCACACCCGAACTCGCTCGCGCTCCTCTCGCTCATCAACCCGATTAGCGAGCCCGCCCTCGAAGGCAGCCAGCGCGTCGCCTCCCGCCTCGCCTCCCTCTACTACCGCGCCGGCGCGGCACTCCCCGAAAAAATCGGCTACCCGCTGCTACGTTCGCAGCTAATTACCCGCGCCTCCAGCGAAGTCATGATGCGCACCAAAGACAAGGCAATGCGCCGCTTCATCAACGGCCAGCACGCCGCCTACTTCGGCTCCTTCGGCTCCCGCCGCGGAGTGCTCAGCGCCTACGAAGCGTCCATTACGCACACCGCCGCCGAATACGCCGCCGCCATCCGAGTACCGGTGCAGATGCTCGTCGCCGAAGATGACGACCTGGGCACCCCCGAAACAGCTCGCGCCATGTACGCGACGCTCACCTCCCGCGACCTGCCTGATTCCTCGACCGGCGCCCGCGAGCGCCTGGACATGATCCCCGAAGTCGGGCACCTCATCCACTACGAAACCCCTCGCCGCGCCGCGGAACTCATCGCCGATTTCGCCGCCGACCACTCAGGGAACGAGAAGTAAGGAACCAACATGAAACTCATGGTTGACGCCCGATACACCCGTATCGGCTTCCACGACGGCATCAGCCGCTACACCGCATCCCTGCTGGGCGCACTCAAAACCCTCATCGACACCGGTGACGAAGCCGCCGCCGACCTCGACCTGACCATGATCATCAGCGATGAGCGTCAGCTGGAGATGCTGCCGGATTTGCCGCACGTGAAGATCTGCTCGCCCACCGGCCCGCTCGAACCGACCGCAGCCCTGCAGCTGAATAAGTACGCGCCGGACGTGGTGTTCTCCCCCATGCAGACTATCGGCTCCACCGGACGCAAATTCAAGCTGATTCTCACCCTGCACGACCTGATCTACTACTCGCACCCGACCCCGCCCGGGTTCCTGCCCGCACCGGTGCGCGTGGGCTGGCGACTCTTCCACAAGACCTACACCCCGCAGCGTTTTCTGCTCAACCACGGCGACGCGGTCGTGACGGTTTCCGAGTCGACCGCCTCGCTGATTCGTGAGCATGAGCTGACCACCAAGCCGCTGTTCGTGGTGCCCAACGCCCCGCAGCCCGGTAGCGTCGTCTCCCGCCAGACCGCGCTGGAACGCGCCACCACCCGCGAAGAGCAGCCCGTCAAGCACCTGGTGTACATGGGTTCGTTCATGCCGTACAAGAACGTAGAAACCCTGCTGCTGGCGATGCGTTCCCTGCCTGATTACCGCCTGCATCTGCTGTCGAAGATGCCGCCGCAGCGCCTGGTGCAGCTCACCGACGAGCGCCTCATCGGTGAGAACGTGGAGGTGCACAACGGCGTGAGCGACGAGGAGTACCAGCAGCTGCTCCGCCAGGCGCACGCCCTGGTGACTGCTTCCCGCGAGGAGGGTTACGGCCTGCCCGTGGTTGAGGCTCAGGCTGCCGGTTGCCCCGCGGTGATTAGTGACATCCCGATTTTCCGTGAGATTGCGCCGCACGCCGTGTTCGCGCCGGTTGACGGTGCCCCGGAGGCACACGCCGCCGACTGGGTCAAGGCTATCCGCTCCCTGGAGGACACCGCCGTTCGCGAGCGCGTGATTATTGACGGCCTGTCGGATGTGCGCCGCTACTCCTGGCGCGACTCGGCACTCAAACTGCTGGAGGTCGTGCGCGGGCTCTAAAGCGTGCGCGGGCTCTAAAGCGTGCGCGGCGTATACAGCGCGGCGCTAAATTACGGCGCTAGACACGGTAATGCCGCCGCACTCCCCCGAAGCTCGGGAGGGTGCGGCGGCATTCTCGTATTCAATTCTTATTCAACAGCTGGGGCAGATTGTTCGCAGTACATCGCTCACAGCGCAATTTCCACGGGGACTCTTGTCTTATTCTATTTCCAATCCACTCAAAGTAATCTAATTCACCAAAAGATGGGACACAATAGAGCATACTTTAGTGACACTTACACTTTCGATCCTAATATTTAATTCATCAACCAAAATTCACAAAGAAAGGTTAGTAATCAATAATTACCCCAGTTAGACCCCTATATCGATTCCTTCAAAATAGATAATTTATAATAATGTCTTTACAGACAAGACATATTTCAGAATCCCAAACCCCGCACACCATAAACTCATAAACAAAACCCCGATTAAAAAGCTAAAGAAAGGCCAAAATACCCAAAACCAAAAGAGTCTATTCATAGAATCTTTAGGGCGATGAATATCAATTGTTTTATTAAGAAACACGTAGAATATATTAAACCCCCAATACTCAAATATCCCAAATGCAACTATATATTTAAAAGGGTCGTCAATGACATAGCTGGTTCGATTCAATAGATTATAAAGAGGAACCGCAGTAGCAATACCCAAAAATTCAAATAATACAGTTCCAATAAGACCCATCAAAAAATATATTGATTTTCGAGAAAATCGATATTTCCTGCAATCAGCATTCTCAGTCCGATGGTCGTGACATGGTTCCATGGAGAGAAACTCATTAAAATGCTTCACCAACTGGAATTGCATATATTTCATATTCATAAATTTGATATCATCAATTTTTCCTGGCTGACCTATGCGACTTGCCCCAAAGAAATAAGTACTCACACCGTGTCCAAAACTTAGCTTCGGTGTTACATTTTTTATTATATTCAAGCCGTATGCAAAGTTTGAGAAATTTCCTACCGGGTCAAAAAAATGCGTGTACCTATGGAATCTAAATTTTGAGGTATTTTCAACGATTCCACTAAATCGAATTATATCGCGCCCCACAAAAAATGATATGACAATTCCCAGTATATCAATCAGAGAGGAAATTAATCCACTAAAAGGGTCACCCTGGAAATTCTTGTAAATCGACCATAAATCCACAAAAAGGTGCGACCATGAGTATACAAATAAAAATATATTCAACATTGAAGCAAAGGCGACACATGAAGAAACTAAAAGGGTATTTATAGGTGAATAATTGCCTTCGGAATCACTAACTCTTGAATTTCCAATAAGTGAAACTGCACCCAATCCACCACCAATGCTAACAAGGCGGATATTAGATAAATTGAAGTATTTATCCTGAGTCAACACTTTATATGATAAATATTCACCCATTGAATGAGAAACAATAAGAACCTTACTGCTCTCCTCCAGAATTTCATCCAAATCAGATTCAACACGATCGAGATAGAATAAATCTTTATTTGACCTAATGTAATCAGCACACGTATCAATTTGAGTCCATAAACCAACAACTTTAGAAATAAATATCTTAAATGCAGGATATAGATACAAAGAAACCAACAGCATAATCAGAAGGAACGTAACCATTGCGAGAATTGCGCCAGATAAAATATAGATAATCGAAAGTATCAAATATACAATAAAAACGATGACGTGTTTTTTTGTCAGTCTTTCAAGTAATAGAAGGTCATATAGACTCAGATTTTCATTAAGTCTTTCATTCTCTTCTTCTACAGAAGAAACATCCATGAACCAAGCAAGAAACATACAGGATATCGCAATCATAAAAATGACTACTACGATTACTAATCGAGGCATTTGCCTATCTGCTGTAGCTTGAAGTAAATTTCTAATAATATCCGCATTATCACCAAATAATAAAGAAATAGCAGTTACAAAACTTGCAAAAAATATCGGAGTCCCAACCCTAACTTGCGAAAACTTCAAACACAGGATTCTAACACACCAAGATAGGCAAAGAAGGGTAGTGATTAATCGGCTCGACCCACCCCCTGATGTCTGATTTAAATCTTCTTCACTACCATGCCAATACGATTCGCGGAATAAAATACTACTCTCTTTTCCGTCGCGTATTATTCTAACCTGATTTTCTTTCTCTGAAGAAGTAGGAATCTCTTCAAATACTACAGATTCATCAGAGGAAATTTCATTCACAATTGCTGGATATATTTCATTAAATACATCTCCCCGCTCTTGGAATCCAATTCCATGCACGAAAAGGACGCCTAAATCATATTTTTTATTATTCTGATTGTTTTGTTTAGTTACCGCTTGAGATTTTTGATTGTTCTGCTCTACAGTATTTTCCCCTGTCGGGTTAGACAATTGCCCCTCAGAACTAACACCGGAATCTTTCGATGCCTCCTGGTGCTTTGATGAATCCTGTGACAACTCTTCTGCCATAGTCTTCCTCCTTGAAACTAGATGTACGTGTGTCGTCATACCATGGCACTGACCTCCTGCGATCAGTCTCACTCATTATATAAAAATATGAAGCAAAAACGGTCATAAAACCTTATCAACCCACATTCAAAGGCCAAAAATAATCAGCCCCTTCCCTGCAGCGAACACAGAAATGCCACCGCACTCCCCCGGTTTTTCGGGAGAGTGCGGCGGCATTTTACGTCTATATCGAATCTCCAGCCTGTAATAGTGCACCATAGGCTTTGCAGTTCCTAGATGATTCATAGGACTGTCGTTTCCTCTCACACAGATGAGACCTCAATAAATCCCATTACTCAGGAAAGAGCCGTTGCAGCACAGGTTATGTATGGAGCATCTATATCTAGAAGCGACTACTTACACCAATGGGCAAATAAGTAACATCGAACATGCATTAAATTCCCGAAATTATAATATATCAAAACCTTACAGATAGAATTAACCAGTTGATGTCAATAGGGAAACAAAATCCAGGAAAAAGAAACCAGTCATTCCTGCGCATAATCCAAAAATTAATGAACAAACATATAAATCGCGAGAATTGATTTTTACCCCAGCCTTTTTATCCCAATATAAGTAAGGACTGTAGCCATAGACATAATTATTAAATTGCCAAAAAAACATCATGGAAGCTAATAAAAAGGGAGTAAAAAGCAAAAAATACAGAAGTGACTCAGAAGAAATCCCTAACTTTCCAAAAAACATCCCGGAATACATTAAAATAGCAAAAAAAACATAAATAATTATAAAAATTTTATAATCCCCTGGATGCTTGGGAGTATTCTTGCCCCCCAGATTTAAATTAAGCAAGTTTAGAATACTTTCAGAAACAACCTTGCGCATTATAGGCCAACCCAGAAAATATGATTTAATTGAATGCATAAAAGGATTGTATGCAGGAATTAACCGAGACCTACCCCCTGAGTGCAAAAGCGATACAGAATTCCCAACAAGATCAGATGTGAATGAGTGGTTTTGCCAAACGATATTGCTTCCTATGTCCACAGCTTGAGATTTAGATAATTCATTTATAGAATTTTTATAGAGAATATAGAAAGTAGCAGCATAGAATAAAGTTAAAAGCCCATAAGATTTTCCTAATGGCATCCCTTGGTACGCTAGAACAGTAAAGAAAATAAAGGAATACATGCTTCCCATCAATGTGAAAAAAATCAATAAATTCTTCACAAAGAACCTAATCTTACGGTAACGACTGCCATTCAAATCCCGCAATAAACTCACCGGGGCAAATCCGCTACCAAAAGTAATTAGATTAATCTTATCCCTTCCGAGATTTTGCATGTGATGAATCGCCATAACCGAAAGATAAGCTCCCATGGAATGGGCGATAACAATAACTGAACTACAGCTATTATATAATTTCTGAATATCGTTTCGAACAATGATGACAGGATTATTTCGATTAGTTTTTCCATTGGATATTTCATCAATCTGCACATAAAGCCAAATCAACAAGATTGCAATAGACTTAATCTTTATAAACAGACGCATCCAAGATTTTACATCACATAGAACAATAAAAATATCTATAATTTTCCTAAGGATTTTTATTAACATCAAGAAAGAATTTCTGAGCCCTTTTTTGAACCCTTTTTTATACAACCAGTAAAGGTAAATAATAATTAGTGCTACAATCACTGTGATTACTGCACCAATTAGTGCATCTACCCCATCTTGTGAAAATTTTCCCTTATATATATAAGAAATTATAACAAAGAGTGAAATAAATACAGTGAGGAGCTTTATATGTGAAACACAGGCGGCCAGTAGGGATATTAGAAGATAATTGAGTGCTCTTAGAGAACCAATTAAAAGACTGACTGCAAAGCCACATAAAGAAGACACATTACTTATATGATTTTTTAAATTAACTTTGCCAATTAGATTATTCCAGTGGGATTCACGAAATATAACATCAGCTCTCTTATTTTTCTTTGAGTGCCCCATTTCTACAACTGGACATCTGGCCTCTGCAATAGTTTTATTTAATTCAACAAATAAAATTTCTTTATTTTCCTCAAGTTCTTTCTTAATTGGTTCATACATCGCTTTGAATGTATCCCCTTTTTGTTGGTCTCCTATTCCATGCACGAAAAGGACGCCTAAATCATATTTTTTATTATTCTGATTGTTTTGTTTAGTTACCGCTTGAGATTTTTGATTGTTCTGCGCTATAGTATTTTCCCCTGTCGGGCTAGACAATTGCTCCTCAGAACTAACACCGGATTCTTTCGATGTCTCCTGGGGCCTTGATGAATCCTGTGACAACTCTTCTGCCATAGTCTTCCTCCTTGAAACTAGATGTACGTACGTCGTCATACAATGGCACCGACCTCCTATGGTCAGCCTCACTTATTATATTCATACAAGAGCATAGCCCCTTATCAACACACGTTTAAAGACCGAAAAGAACCAGCTCTGCCACTGCAACACAAACAGAAATGCCGCCGCACTCCCCCGAAACTCGGGAGGGTGCGGCGGCATTCTCATATTCAATTCGTGGGCGCAGGGTGGCGTATGCGGCACGCATTCTGCGTAGCGGCGGTATGCGAGGGTAGCTTACAGCAACGATGTACAGCGGCGGTTCGCTACACACTTCCTCCGCGCCTACGCAGGGAACCTGCCCTCGCAGAGCTCGGGCACCCTGAGGGCGCATCCGGAAGGTGCAGCCTCACCGCATCACACCGGAGCAGGAATCCTTAGACCGTAGCAAAGCTACCGGTACGAGCCGCTTCCTTCGCGGCCAGCTCATCCGCGTGACCGTACGCGTAGAAAATCTTCGCGTCATCCAGCTCAGCAAAACGAGCCAGGTAACGGCACACCGCGCCACGCTGAGCCTTCGTCATCGAGGACAGCAGAACAGGGTCCGGGTGAGTAATGCCGTTGTCGCGGCTCGGTGCCGAATCGCCAAATTCCGGCTCGTAATCATAGGCAATATTGGTGAAGCTCATCGGCGAGAACCTTTCCTTAGGGCGTTTCTTAGGGCAGCACCGCAACAATGCAGACGCTACCGGAGGCAACACCGCGAAAAGAACCTACGGAGATCATCGGAAGTCTCTTCGCAGTAGTGGTTGTGATACCTCTAAACTACCCAAGAGCTAATCAATGTTCAAGAACCATCAGGGAACGCCCCCATAGTGGACACGTTCCCGGTTGTCAGGAAGAAATCAGGGGCATCATAGCGGCATGCGACCGCCGAGTTCACCACCGAGCTAAAACCCACCCGAAAGCCAGCCTGAAAAGCAGAAATGCTGCCGCACTCACACAGAGTGCAGCAGCATTTCCAAAGCTAATTATGCATGCTACGCCATAGTTGCGTAGAGACCGCGTTCAGCGTCCTTACGAGCCAGCTCGTAAGCGTGACCGTACGCGTAGAAAATCTGGGCGTCATCCAGGTCGGGGAAACGCGCCAGGTAACGGAACACTGCATTACGCTGAGCCACGGTCATGTCCGCGAGTAGTTCAACATTGGGGTGGCTAATGCGGTTAGCGCGTGCAACAACAGAACCTCCGCCTGCTTTTTCGTAGGCGGGGGTGATGAGAGTCTGAGTCATCAGTATTTATCTTTCTTAGGTGCGTGCGGTTGTGAAGCGCACGCGGAGTTGAGTGATAGATACCGCCAATACCACCTCGACAAGCGCCGAAATAGTATCCGCAGTGCTGAATATATTACCGTGGATACGGAGACTACGCCAATTAGAATCACCCAAACCCCAGCAAATCTTAGGTGCACACGAATGCATAAAAATTCTGGGGTGCCCTTCCAGCGGCACCACCTAAGCACCCTAAACTACAGCGCTCTGCCCTGCTTTATTCTCCTGCTTTTTCTCCCCTGCGGGGTTATGTTCCTCTGCATCCTCAGCGTCTTCATCCTCACCGTCAAGACCCAGAAGAGCAGTCACCATCGGCAAAGGATTGAACTCGCTCAGCTGACCCGTACGGTCCACCTTGCGCATCATGAACGCACGCTGCAAACGCCGCTGAGTCCACGGCGAAAGCACCATCATCAGCAGCGCCTCCACCACAAAAATGCTGACCAGAATCCACAGCAGCAGATCCGAAGAACCCGCCTGCTCGCGCAGCTGCTGAGCATCCGCCACCAGACGGTCAAATCCCTCCGAATGCAGGCGCGAGGTATCAAGCCCCGTCAACGCGGACAGGCTCACCGGCGACGCCACATTCAGCAGCACCGACAGCATCAGCAGAAGCACCGCATACAGCCCGTAATGCATGGTGCGCATCAGCTTCTTCACGCGCGCAAAACCGCAGTTCAGTTCCGCACCAATATCGGTGAAAGCCGCCGCCTTCTGCGTCTGCTCACCCTCCGGCATCATGTGCGGCACCAGGCGGTGCGCAAGCATCAACGGCACCGGCGAGCACGCATCAAAATACTGCATGTGACTATTCACCGACGGGCCCGGCAGAGTCACAAAGCTGACGTCCACATCAGCGGGCTGAGTAATATTCGACCTGCCAATGCTGTCACCACGAGCGGAAATCTCGCACCGGTCAGCCACATCAAGATCCTGCAACATCGGCGCGTAGGCGCGCACATACAGGTGGCAGGCGCTACGCACCGACATCATGAGTACCAGGATCAGCGCTCCCCAAAACGCCACGGAGGCGGGCGTTAGCTCAGGGACCGCGCCCTCAACACGCAACTGCGCCAGCAGTAGCATGAACACCGCGTACAGCATGAAAACGCCGTGCACGAAGAGCAGCGGGATCAGCCACTTCACGTAGGCGCGCGTGCCGTACGGGTTGACCAGGCGCACATCCGCCGGGCTCTTCGCGGAAGGAGTTGCGGAGGGAGTTTCGGAGGCGCTGTCCCGGGCACTCTTGCGGCCAATACGCGCCCTACCCTTGAAGGTACCCGGCACACTCACAACCAGCGGCACCACGCTCAACGCTAGGGGCGCCAGCATCGTATAGTGCAGCAGTGAACGGTACGGACCAAACAGCAGGGATGCCTCCACCAGCCAGGAGAACGCCGCGACCGCGCTCACCCACAGCAGCATGGCGCGGTTACGGTAGCTGCCTGCAACATCCAGGGGCCCCGGAATGTCGTTACGGTCACTAGCGATAATGCTAATCGGGACCACGCCACTACCCAGGCCGTAGAAGAAACGGATTGGCTTCTTACCCGCCGCCGCACGACGACGCAGAAGCTCATAGCTCAAATAGCCGCCCTGCGAATGGGCAATAATGCCCACTGCATCGCTACGGGAACTCAAATCGTCCAGCTGACGATCCAGACGCGCATAAATACGCTCCAAATCGCGCGACTCCGGGCTGGTTGCCGTCTGAATCAGCTGCGTCGGAATAGCCTTCATCAGCGCCCACAGCTCACGGGCACGACGAGCCAAAACCCAGCCCACAATACCCAGGCCGAGTGCCGCCGCCAGACCCGTAAATGCACCCTGCGGAGTACCCAGAGACGCCACAAAAGC
Organism: Rothia sp. HMSC072B04; assembly: GCF_001813725.1. Taxonomy (NCBI): domain Bacteria; kingdom Bacillati; phylum Actinomycetota; class Actinomycetes; order Micrococcales; family Micrococcaceae; genus Rothia; species Rothia sp. HMSC072B04. Next base: position 77,040 of record NZ_KV813812.1, read on the forward strand.
ATCACGGAACGTCATGAGCGCCATAGCCGCCAGCACCAGCCACAGTGCCACGTTCACGAACCGCGCCGTAGAACGCAGCAGGTGCCCGGCACGCTCACGCCAGGTCGCGCCGGGGCGCTCATAGTAGAAGCAGAACATCAAAAACAGCGGCAAAACCGACGCCAACCAGGGCAAATGCTCCTTCAACGGGCGGTAATGTCTGGGCCGCCAGAAGCCCTCCTGAAAAAGGAGGCTGCGGCGAGTGACCGTGCGAACCGGGCGCGGCTTCGGCTGAGGCAGGCGCGGAAGCTCAAGATTAGGCAGCTCGATGTTCGGGAGTTCGATGTTCGGGAGCTCTACCTTGGGAAGCTCAATTTTCGGCAGCTCAATCTTAGGGAGCTCCACCTTGGGTAACTCCACTTTGGGCAACTCAACCTTCGGAAGTTCAATTTTCGGCAGACTGATTTTTGTAGATTCTTTGGGCTCGGAGGCTTCGGCGGGTTCTTTCTGCGCGGAGTTCTCTTCAACCTGCGGGCTTTCCTCAACCGAGTCAGCGGGGTCGGCAGGGTACTCCGTGCGCTCAATCGTCAACGAATACGTCAACTCGCTGTGGTGGCTCAGCGGGTTCACCTCAGCGGCAGGCGGGAGGGTATCACCGTCAGGAATCACCTCAACACGAACCCGCGCAGAAGCCTCTGCAGCAGGGTTCTCTTCGGAGGCGGCGACAGAATCCGTGTTCAGCGCCAGCAGAGTCTGCACACTATGCGCCACCGGCTTGCCAAAATACGCGAGCGTCTCGCCGTGATTCTGGTAGCCGATACCGTGAACCAGCAGCACCGCCGCATCATGGTGCTGGCCCTTGCGGTGCAGGGCACTCTCGGATGCGCAGAAGCATACTCAGCCAGCCGTTGCTGCTCACCATCAGACAGCGCACTACCCTTCAGCAGATGAGGCACCTTCGACATGCCTCTCACCTCCTCGCCTCTGCGCACAGCGCACCCGCAAACCCGCGTGCCAACGCCCAACCCGGGACAAACCTGCCCCTCACTAGAACACTACAGCACGACTAGAAAATCACAGCACGTCCAGGCCGTCACAGCGAATCTGAACCGGGCGCTCCCCCACGTTCTTCTTCAACGCCGCAATCGTTGCACGCGTAGCACGCAACTCACGAGTCACCTGCTGAGCAATGCCATACGAGAAAAACATCAGGGTACGCCAATCGCCCTGAACCGGCGCCTCCTCAGAATCCTCCTCAAGAGACTCCGACCAGGCAAAATACCCCTGATCCAGAGGAACCGGACCCACAATACGCAACTGCTCACGCACCCGCTCCGGCAGCGCAGAAGAGCCCAAGAACTCCTCCATGAAGGCGCGAACATCCGCCTCCGCGCCGGTCACCGCAGCCGTACGAACCGCCGGAGGCAGACCCGTCTGAGCGCGCTCCTCCAGCTCCTCACGTGCAAACCACGCCGGATCCCAACGCACCAGCGCCTGCTCCACCGGCGACGGCGAAGCAGTCGTCACCACCGTACCCTCAAGAGCCGCCGGACGAACCAACGCCGCCGCATTCAGCCAGCGACGCAACGCCGCCTCCGGAGCACGCAACGAATCAAAACGAAGCATCTTATCGGCATCCAGAAGAAGCGCCGCCGCATAGCCGCCAAAAGCCACCGGCTCAGCACCCGGAGTCGCCACCACCAACGCAGGCTCAGGACCAACCGACGCGCGCACATGGTCACCCGCCGAAGAAATCACCGGAACATTCGGGAACGCACGGCCCAACTCCTCAGCAGTACGAGTCGCACCCGCCGCCGAATAACGCCAATGCGTAAAACCACACTCAGAACAACGCCACTGCTGCGCCAAATGACCGCACCACGAACACGACGGAACCGACGAACCCGAAGCCACCGACAAAGGCCCACTACACTCGCCACAACGCGCCGGCATGCGGCAACGCTCACACGAAAACGACGGAATATAACCGCTACGCGCCACCTGCACCAACACAGGACCACGCGCCAACGCCCGACGAGCATGCTCAAACGCCAGGTGCGGAATACGCGCCATCGCCGCTAACGGGTCACGCGCCAACTCAAACTCCGAACCCGTCGAAAAAATACGCGGCGAATAATCACGCACCAACGCACGCGGCGCACGCACATGAGACGCCCAACGGGTACGCACCAGACGCGCCGCCTCACTACTCATGCTGAACCCGGCAAACAGCGCCGCAGTATTCTCAGCAGAAGCACGCAGAAGCAACACATCACGGGCATGACAATACGGGGCGCGCTGCTCCACCAGCGAAGAATCGCCGTCATCCCAGCACACCACCAGGCCCAGGTTCGCCACCGGCGCGTATGCCGCCGCGCGGGTACCAATCACCACCGGCACCCGACCCAAACGCGCCTTCACAAAACCGTGATAGCGAGTATGCGGAGTCGAATCAGAACTCAAACGCACAAACGCGTCAGCCGGTAGACGCTCGGCGAGCGCCGCCTCCAGAAGATCCAGGTTCTTAGCGGTCGGAACCACCGCAATAGCGCCGCGACCACTGGTAGCAGCAGCCGCGAGTGCGGTCGCCAAAACATCCGCCCACGTGTGCTCCAGGTGGCCGGGAAGAACCGTCATCACGGCGCGAGTCGCAGCACCGGCAGCAACATCTTCAATGAACTCCGCGCCGTTCTCGTAATCAGAGAAGACGGAGGCGGCATCCGGCGCGTCCGGGTTCAGCGCCGGCGGGTCCAGCACGAAGGGTGCGGGCGCGCCGGGGGTGGCAAGCCACGCGTACGGGTCGGTAGCGCTGGAGACAGCGGCACTGGAGGCAGCGGCGGCGGTAGAAGGCTCAGATTCCGCGTGCTCCGGAGCCGCGTTCTCGGGAGCATCGGAAGTGCTTACCGGGGCAGAATCACCCAAATACGCCGACTCGTACCCCGGCAGAAGAGGCGCGTACTTCTTATCCAGCGCGGCAATGCGCGGCGGCACCGCCAGGCGTAGCACGTTCGCCACCGTGGAGGCGTAACGGTCAGCAAGCGCCTCGGCAAGCGCAAAAATTTCGGGCGCAACAGAGGGCACACGCGACAGCACCGACTTGAGCGGCAGCAGCGAGGTGCGCGTCCAATCAGTCGTGGCGGCGCGCTCCTCAATGTAACCGGTCAGCTCGTGGCCGTTGAACAGCACGCGCACGCGGGCGCCGGGCACCGCATCCTCACTCAGCTCGGCGGGCACGCGGTAATCAAACGTGCGGTCCACCTGCGGCAGGGTGCTGTCCACGCGCACACGCGCCACAGGGTTCGGCACGCCGCTCGCCTCCAACTCGGCGGCAACGTTTACCGGCTCCGGGGTAGCCGGAATCAGGGCATCACGAAGAGCAGGAAATCCCTGCAACAGGTCAAGCTGTTGCAGGGATTCCTGCTGAGCACCCAACGGTGCCGAAGAGTTCGATTCAGAACTGCTCTGAGTCACCCGAATCAGCGTGCTCCTCTACCCTGACAGATATTAGGAGGAGGACACTGCCGAACGCAGTGCATCCACGCGGTTCAGACGCTCCCAGGTGAATTCCGGCTCGGTACGACCGAAGTGGCCGTGAGCTGCGGTCTTCTTGTAAATCGGGCGGCGCAGATCCAGTTCGTTAATGATTGCCAGCGGGCGCAGGTCGAAGACCTCACGCACAGCCTTCTCAATCTTGATCGGGTCGACCTTCTCGGTACCGAAGGTTTCAACGTACAGACCGACCGGCGCTGCCTGGCCGATAGCGTACGCAACCTGAACCTCGGCGCGGTCGGCAAGACCGGCACCCACAATGTTCTTCGCAACCCAACGCATTGCGTACGCTGCGGAACGGTCCACCTTCGACGGGTCCTTACCGGAGAACGCGCCACCACCGTGACGAGCCGAACCGCCGTAGGTGTCCACAATAATCTTGCGGCCGGTCAGGCCCGCATCACCCACGGGGCCACCCTGAACGAAGCGGCCAGCGGGGTTCACAATGAACTTAGCGTTGGAGGAATCCAGGTCGACGCTACCCAGAACCGGTGCAATAACGTGCTTCTCAATGTCTGCACGCAGGTCAGCCAGGTCGTAGCTTGCGGTGTGCTGGCTCGAAACAACCACGGTGTCCACGGAGACGGGGTTGTTGTTCGAATCGTAGCCGAGGGTCACCTGAGTCTTGCCGTCGGGGCGCAGCTCGGTCAGCAGGCCGTCCTTACGGACCTTGGTCAGACGCTCAGAGAGGCGGTGCGCCAGCCAAATCGGGGCGGGCATCAGCACGTTGGTCTCGTTGGATGCGTAACCGAACATGATGCCCTGGTCGCCCGCACCCTGGCGGTCGTACTCGTCAGCAGCAATACCCTGACGAACCTCGAGGGACTCGTACACGCCGGCGTTAATGTCCGGGGACTGCTCGCCAATGGACACGGACACGCCGCAGAACTCGCCGTCGAAGCCGCGGGTGGAGGAATCGTAGCCGATGCCCAGAATGGTCTCGCGCACGATGGAGGGGATTTCGACGTAGCTGGAGGTGGTCACCTCACCCGCAACGTGCACCTGCCCGGTGGTCACCATGGTCTCCACAGCAACGTTCGCTGCGGGATCCTGGGCGATGATGCCGTCAAGGATGGCGTCAGAAATCTGGTCACAAATCTTATCGGGGTGGCCTTCAGTCACCGACTCGCTGGTGAATAGGCGCAGATGGTTATTACTCACGGTTTCCACTCTACTGGTTGAGGGCGCGCGAAGATAGCGCGCTCGTAATGATGACGGTTTCCTTCAATTATGACACGTTTGTTAAGCGCCATTACGAGGCGGGGTGCTACGTTCACACCCCGGGCGGGCCTTCACCCAGCGCCAGCCAGAGGATTAGGTCAGCGCCAGCAGGCACTTAGGCCAGCACCAGCCAGAGGATTAGGTCAGCGCCGCCAGAATCTTCTGGGCCAACGCCGGACCAATACCCGGCACCGCCGTCAGCTCCTCGGCGCTCGCCTGCTTAATCTGAGCCACCGACCCGAAATGCTTAATCAACGCGGAACGCTTCACCTCGCCCAGACCGGGCACCTCATCCAGGGCGGAGGCAACCATCGCCTTACCACGCTTGGAACGGTGGAAGGTGATAGCGAAACGGTGCGCCTCATCGCGGATGCGCTGCACCAGGTACAGCGCCTGCGAGGTGCGCGGCAGCACGACCGGGTAGTCGTCGTCCGGCAGCCACAGTTCCTCCAGGCGCTTAGCGATGCCGGCGACGTACACGTCCGTAATGCCCAGGTCGCTCAGCGCGGCGGATGCGGCAGCCACCTGCGGCGGGCCGCCGTCCACGAGCACCAGGTTCGGCGGGTAGGCGAACTTCGCAGGCTCGGGCGTGGAGGCGTCAATCTCGCCGGAGTGCACGGGCGCGGCTTCGCGTTCCGCCTGCTGCGCCAGGTGCCTCTTGAAGCGGCGCGTAATGACGTCGTACATGCTGGCGGTATCGTCACGCGCGGCGTCGCCGGTAATGCTGTAGGTGCGGTAGGCGTTCTTCGCGGGCATGCCGTCCTCAAAGACGACCATGGACGCAACCACGTTCGTGCCCTGCACATGCGAAATGTCGTAGCACTCGATGCGCAGCAGCGGGTCCGGTAGCTCCAGCGCCTCCTGCAGCTCCACGAGGGAAGCGCTACGGGTGGTCAAATCACCGGCACGGCGGCTCTTGTGCAGGGTCAGCGACTGGCGCGCATTCTCGGCGACCGTCTTCATGAGTTCTGCCTTGTCGCCGCGCTGCGGGACGCTAATCTCCACGGGCCCGCCGCGCACCTCCGCCAGCCAGGACGCCAGCTGCTCCTTATTCTCGGGCTCCACCGGCACGAGCACGGAACGCGGAATATCGTAGCTGTTCAGGCTCTTCTCGGCGTCCTTCTGGGAGGCGAGGCTCGCCGCAATATCGCTGTACACCTGCGCGATCAGCTGCTCAATGAGCTGCGCATCGGTGCTGTCGTTGACCTTCTCCACGATCCAGCCGCGCTGGCCGCGGATCCTGCCGCCGCGCACGAAGAACACCTGAACGGATGCCTCCAGATCGTCCTCAGCATAGGCGAACAGGTCGGCATCCACGGTCGCGCCAAGCACCACGGCGTTACGCTCAAACGCCTTAGTCAGCGCGGCAATATCGTCACGAAGAATCGCGGCACGCTCAAAGTCCATATCAGCTGCGGCGGCCTTCATTTCCGCGGTCAACTGGGCGATATGCTTCTCAGCGCCACCACCCATAAACCGGGTCAGCCCGCGCGCCAACTCGCGGTGCTCCTCGGCGCTAATCTTGCCCACGCACGGCGCCGCGCACTTATCGATATAACCGAGCAGGCACGGGCGGCCGCTATTCTTCGCGCGGTTAAACACGCCGTTCGTGCAGGTGCGCACCGGGAACACGCGCAGCAGCGCATCCAGGGTTTCACGAATCGCCCACGCCTGCGAATACGGGCCAAAATAGCGCACGCCCTTACGGCGCTCGCCGCGAGTGACCATCGCGCGCGGGTACACGTCATTGACGGTAATCGCCAGGTACGGGTACGACTTATCGTCGCGGAACGCAATGTTGAAGCGCGGCGAAAACTCCTTAATCCAGGTGTATTCAAGCTGCAGCGATTCCATCTCGCTCGCCACCACGGTCCACTCCACGCTCGCCGCTGTATGCACCATCGCGTAGGTCTTCGGGCTCAGCGTCTGCGGGGACGCAAAATAGCTGTTGAGGCGGTTGCGCAGGTTCTTCGCCTTGCCCACGTAGATGACGCGGCCGTCGGCATCGCGGAAACGGTAAACGCCCGGGTCGGTGGGGATTTCGCCGGGGGCGGGGCGGTAGCTGGAAGGCTCTGCCATGGGTACTTTCTCCTCGCTCTACTGGGCTTGACGGTGCTTCTCTACGGGGGTCGGTGCGGGGTTGCCACTGCTGGGCTACCGGGGTCATCCCAGGCTCGCGCATACGACAAACCGCGCATCCTACACCCATCTCCCCCATAACGCGGGGGTCGGTGCGTGAATGCGCGGTTTAAGTCTACGCGGTATAGGCGGCGAGTGCCCTAGCCTGCGTCACGTGCGGCTGAGGGCGAAACGTTGTACTCATGCTTTCGCGCCTGACCGGACAGCTGAGCAATCTCATCCATGATCGTGTCGGTGGTGACGCGGCGCTGCTTGCCGGTCATCTTCTCACCGGTCTTCTCAAAGTAAAGCGGCTTGCCCACACGAATCGTGAAGCGGCGCGGGTAAATCATGTTCGAGCCGGGCTTCTGCAGGCGGTCGGTGCCAATCAGACCAACCGGAACCACGGGCGCGCCGGTCATGTGCGCCAGCCACGCCACACCAATCTTGCCGCGGTACAGGTAGCCGTCGCGGGAGCGGGTGCCCTCGGGGTAAATGCCGAAGACCTTACCCTCCTGTAGCTTCTCCAGGGCAATGTCGAGCGCCTTGAGCGATTCGGAACGGTCGGAGCGGTTCACGGGAATAATATCCACGGCTTCGAAGAATGCCTTCATCATCTTGCCGCGCGGGCCGGGGGTGTTCACGTACTCAGCCTTGGCGAGGAACGCCACGCGGCGCGGCATCATGGCGGAAATAATGATGGAGTCCAGGAAGGACAGGTGGTTGGAGGCGACAATCACCGGGCCGTTGGCGGGGAAGTTTTCGAGTCCGGTCACGCGGGCGCGGAAGACGGTGCGCAGGATTCCGGTGATTGCTTTCTGGGTGGATTTGTAGAGAAGCACGTGAACTCTCCTGAGGTGCCGATAGATTGCGGGCTGTGGCGGCGACCCGCCGTGGATGCGGGGTGAGTGACCCCTTCTGAATATACGCCGCCAAAGAGCACAAAATCTGTACTGCAATAATCTGTACCGCAAAAATTTGTACTGTGTTTAGTAGCGTCGGGTTTTATTATTCCACACACGAGTGTAGGTACGTGGAAGGTGCCGCGCTCCCCTTCCACATGCTGGGATGCGCCTCCCGCCAACAATTCCAGCGAGAGGCCCGGCAAGAGCCCGAGTAGAAGCTCCAGCTGGGGGAGCCTGCATGACTTTCGCCCCACCGCCTCCTTCCCCGTTGCAGGCGGGTAAGTAGCCACGGAAGCTAAGGATTCAACCTCAACGTAATATTTCAGGTTTTCCGCCTTATGATTACTGATTTCCCCGTCAAATAGCCGTGTCACATTATGACGCTACGTCAGCAAAGTTTTATAAATACGCATTTAATATGCAAAAATGAAACAAGGGTGGGCTGTCGCACCTCCCTCAAGGACGATTCACCCTGAACATAGTGAGCCGCCCCTCCAGCGGATGTGCGTCGGGACCACTCCACCTACAAATTCCACGCACACTGGAGACATACACTATGGCTACAAAACCCGTCTCGCGTGCGCAGGCAGCAAAGATTGCCCGCCGCTCAGACACGGTCGGTGCCTATGCCGGAAAAGGCTGGGTACAGGCTGTTGCGTTTGTGATGCTCCTGGGCTTCACCATCATGGCAGTCCTTGCAATGCGCACCTACGCACTCTCCATGCCGCTCCCCGATAAAATCGTCGGCAACGACGGCAAAACTATCGCAACCCAAGAACAGATCCTGCACGGTCAGGAACTGTTCCAGGGACGCGGCCTGCAGCAGTACGGATCCGTCCTCGGCCACGGTGCCTACCTCGGCCCCGACTACACTGCAGAATACCTGCGCCTGACCACCGATGCTGCCGTCAAGGAGTACCGTGAACAGGGCAAGCAGGACCCCCGCGAACTCGTCAAGAACGAGTGGCGCAAGGAGAACAAGTACGACGAGCAGACTAAGACCATCACCTGGTCCGCTGGTGAGACCAAGGGCTACCAGCTCATGCTCAAGCACTACCGCGAAACCCTGATGAAGGGTGACACCTCGCAGGGCCTGTTCCCCAACGCCATTAAGAACGACGAAGAACTGCACGACATCGTCGCATTCTTCGGCTGGACCGCATGGGCATCGGCGGCAGACCGCCCCGACCAGCCCTACTCCTACACCAACAACTGGCCCTCCGAACCCAACGTGGACAACAAGCCCACCGCGGATCTGATGGTCTGGTCGGCACTCTCCCTGATTGCCCTCATCGGTGGTACCGGTCTGATGTTCGCTATCTACGGCCGCTGGTCCCGCGCTATCGGCTGGCACGCGGAAGAGGCACCCGTCCTCGACTTCCGTCAGCCCGACGAAGTTCGCCTGACCCCCTCGCAGAAGGCAGCCTGCCTGCTCTTCGCAACGATCCTGGTGCTGTTCCTGCTGCAGGCTCTGGTGGGTGCGCTCACCGAGCACTACCGTGAAGAACTCACCGGATTCTTCGGTATCGACATGGGCCAGTTGCTGCCCTACACGGTATCCCGAACCTGGCACCTTCAGCTCTCCCTCTTCTGGACCGCAGGCGCGTTCCTGGCGGGCGGTATCTTCATCGCCCCGCTGATTACCCGCCGCGAACCCAAGAAGCAGGGTCTGCTCACCTATGTTCTCATCGGCGCCGTGGTCTTCGTGGTCCTCGGCTCGCTGCTGAACGAATGGTTCTCTCAGAAGGGCCTCATCCCCAAGGAATTCACCGGCTTCTTCTCGCAGCAGTGGGAGTTCCTGGACCTGCCGCGATTCTTCCAGATCCTGCTCACCGCGGGTATGTTCATCTGGATTGTCATCGTCTGGCGTACCCTCTCCGCTCGCCTGAAGGGCTCGAAGAAGACCTCCCTGCCGTGGCTATTCCTCTTCTCCGGCCTCGCCATCCCCATGTTCTACGCGGTCGGCCTGCTCGCAGGTCAGCGTACTCACGTGACCGTCGCCGAGTTCTGGCGATTCTGGGTGGTTCACCTCTGGGTGGAGGACTTCCTCGAACTGTTCACCACCGTCATGGTGGCGTACATCTTCGTGCTGCTCGGTGTGGTCCGCGAGCGCATCGCAATCTCCATCATCATGATGGACGCCGTGCTCTACTCCGTCGGTGGTGTGATCGGTACTCTGCACCACACCTACTTCGTCGGTACCCCCTCCGAGCAGATGGCATTCGGTGCGTTCTTCTCGGCTGCTGAGGTTATCCCGCTGACCTTCCTGACCGTTGAGGCGTGGGGCTTCATGCAGCTGGGTGCTCGCCAGTACTCCAACCGCACCAAGCCTTTCCCGCACCGTTGGGCTGTTATGTTCCTGATTGCTGTGGGCTTCTGGAACTTCCTCGGCGCAGGTGTGTTCGGCTTCCTGATTAACCTGCCGATCGTGTCCTACTTCGAGATTGGTACGGCACTGACCGCAAACCACGCACACGCATCCATGATGGGTGTGTACGGTATGCTCGCAATCGCGTTCGCGGTGTTTGGTCTGCGCTACCTGATCCCTGAGGACAAGTGGCCTGAGAAGGGTCTGAAGTTCTCCTTCTGGACCCTGAATATTGGTCTGCTGTGGATGTCCTTCATCTCGCTGCTGCCGCTGGGTATTGCTCAGCTGTACAAGTCCGTGGGTGAAGGCTACTACGAGGCTCGTTCCTTCGCGTTCATTCACGACGGTGCTTCCGCTGTGATGGGTTGGATGCGTATGCCCGGTGACGTGATCTTCCTGGTCGGCATTATCCCGCTGATTAAGCTGGCGCTGCTGGGTATCAAGGAGATCTTCTCCAAGAACGCTAAGGAAACCGTCCTGGAGCTGCCCGAACCGCCGCTGTACGAGGTGGTTGAGGACGCTCGCATCGCAGAGTTCGCCGGCGCTAAGGCTGCCGAGGAGCTGCCCGAGCAGACCAGCCCCTACCGTAGCGATCGTCGAGGCTAACCATGCCTGAGCAGATTGCTGGAGTTTCTTTCCTCGTGTGGCTGGCCTGCGTGTACGCGCTCGGCCTGGTCGCCGTGGGTTGGGGCTTCGATATTCTCGCCAAGCGCACCAGCCAGCGCATGGTGGCGGCGCGAACCTTCGGGTTCACCTACCACGAAGAGAGCGACGCGTGGCTCTGCCCCGAAGACCAGTGGCTGTGGGCGACCGCATTCGACTCGGACAACCGAGTGATGCGTTACCGCGCCAAGCCCAGCGTGTGCAACACCTGCCCGATTAAGGACAGCTGCACCGTCTCGGCGAACGGCCGCGAGCTCACCCGCGAAGTGGATGAATGGCCCTACTCCGAGTCGGGTCGTTTCCACCGCGGGCTCGCGGTTGCCGTGTCGCTGCTGGGTGTGGTCATCCTGATTGGTGCCGCCATCGTCTGGCACTCCCCGCTGGAGCTTCTGGTGGAGGGTGCCGCCGCGGTGGTCTGCCTGTCGCTGACCTACCCGCTGGCTGTGAAGCTCATGCGTTCCCCCGCGAACTTCGAGAACGATCCGAAGCATATTCACGCATCCACCGCTGATGAATCGGTGAACGTGAAGATGGACCGTTTCGCGGCGAAGTGGGGTGGCGTGTCGAATGAGCGTAAGCGCCGTACCGAGCAGACCCGCAAGCAGATGATTGCGGAGGCAACCCTGCCGGTTCGTACCTCTGCCCTCGACCCGGACCGCCCCGCATGGAGCGGCACCGGCACCTCGGTTAAGCGACTGCACAAGACCACGAACGAGGTCCTGCAGGAGCAGAACCTGGCTGAGGTTGAGGCTGCTGAAAAGCTGGCAGAGCAGATGGCGAAGAAGTAGCGCTGCACAAGTTTTTCCGTTCCGGCGGCTGACCGGTCGATTGGTTCCGTCTGTTAGCTTCGGCGGCCACCCTGCATGGAATTCTCTTTTATTCCTCTTTTGAGTTTTCCATGCGGGGTGCCGCTAAAGCACCGACCGCCGCGAGGTACGCCGGGACGGAAAATTCCCCTCCCAAGACTCCCCCACACACAGCCCGGTTACCGGGCACCCCCTACTACCTGCACCGTACGAGGCGCGGGCAGGTGGGCACACATACCGTCCTCCCCCAATATTTGTGAAGGAAAACCATGGATCCCGTCACTTTGGCAACTATCCTCATCCCAGTTGCCGTCATTGTTCTTTTTATTCTGATTCGTATGTTCCGCGTCATCCCCGAATACGAGCGTGGCATCTCTTTCCGCTTCGGTCACCTGCGTTCGGAGCTGAAGCCCGGCCTGAACGTCGTCTTCCCCCTCGTTGACTCCCTGCAGCGCGTTGATATGCGTGTTATCACCCTGACCATTCCCCCGCAGGAAGTCATCACCAAGGACAACGTTCCCGCCCGCGTGAACGCCGTGGTCCTCTTCCGCGTGACCAACGCCAAGAACGCCGTGCTTGAGGTTGAGAACTACCCGATTGCCACCAGCCAGATTGCGCAGACCACCCTGCGTTCCCTGCTCGGCCGCGTTGACCTGGACACCCTGCTCGCACACCGCGAGGACCTGAACGAGGACCTGCGTTCCATCATCGGTTCCCGCACCGAGCCGTGGGGTATTCAGGTGGAGCTCGTCGAAATTAAGGACGTTGAGATTCCCGAGGCTATGCAGCGCGCCATGGCTCGCGAGGCTGAGGCTGAGCGTGAGCGCCGCGCAAAGATCATTTCGGCACGCGGTGAGCTGGAGGCCTCCAGCGAGCTGAAGGAAGCATCCGACATTCTGAGCCAGTCCCCCGCCTCCCTGCAGCTGCGTTACCTGCAGACCCTGCTGGAGCTGGGTGCCGACCAGAACTCGACCGTGGTCTTCCCGCTGCCCATGGACGTGATTGGTCCGCTCGTGGGTGCACTCAAGGGCGAGAGCAAGTAAGCTACTCTCCCCGAGCTAAAAACCGAATAGTATGCAGGCCCCGAGCAGACACCTGCTCGGGGCCTTCGCTTTAACAGGGGTTACCCGGCGGGGTGCTTATCCTCTCCGGTACCCTGCTGACTTATGCCGTAGCATGGAACCAGCGGCATTACTGCTACGCACAGACCCACCCACCGTGAGAGAAGGCGCATGCTACACCACCTCCGCGAGATGCTACACCGCATCCCAGCACCTCGACGCTACGGGCGCGTCATGGCTCTGCTCCTCGCCTCCCTGGGCGGCGCAGTGGACGTCTTCTCGCACATCCACTATGAAGCGCTCGTTGCCACGCAGACCGGTAACTTTATTCTGCTCATCGCCGATCTGCACCGTGACGCACCGCATGTGGTGCACCTGCGCTGGCTCTCCGTTATTCTTTTCAGCTTCGGGTATCTGGCAGGGCATTTCATTCATGATCTACTCGGTCAACGTGCCCGGATGAGACACTGGCGCATCGGCACACTCCTGCCGTTCCTTCTGGTCTGCTTCGCGGTACCCTTCATGGATAGAACTCTGAGCAATAGCTTTCAGGTGGGCGCGCTGGCGTTCACCGTCGGTCTGATGATTCACGCCCTCGCGGATACACGCATTGGCGAAAACCCCTTTTCGCTCTTCATGACCAGCGGCAACTGGCGCAAAATGCTCAGTGCCTGGTACACCGCCGGTTCGCTGTACCTCACGCGGAAAACCCCCGACGGAGACACAAAAAATGAGGCGAAGGCACAGCGCCGTACGGCTCTGCTCAAAGCCATTGATTACTCTCTCGTAGTCGCCTCTTTCATAGCTGGCGTGATTCTCATGGCGCTTGTCACCCGATGGTTTGGCGTATTTTCCATCTGGTTGGCGGCGCTGATCGCGGGCGCTGCGTTCTGCTTCGGCTACCAGGCGGAAAAGAAAGAGGTTCGTGAGAACCAGGGCGCATAAGATTCACCCAATCTGCGGCTATAGACGAGGGCAGAGCAGAAAACAGAACAGCAAAATATCCCGTGCAGATGAGAGTATCTGCACGGGATATTTCTATGCGGGATTTACACGCCACACGCTTTCAAACGAAGCCCCGAAAACTGGGAAGGAAGGCGTTTGGCCCGCCGCGGGGGTTGGATGAGGTGGTTGCGACGGGCCAAACTGGTCGGTTACACGCCGTAGAGGTGCGGGCGCGGCAGGTACATCAGCCAGTTGGGTGAGGGCCGGAATCCTGCCGCTAACGGTTTTCACCGACGCCTTAAGCATAACCGGCAAGGCACCCGAACCGGCGGCAGGTTGAGTGAAGCATCAATCACCCATCTCACGCCATGCCGGGGCGGTATTCAGCCCCAAAATCGGCACCTAAAGCACCGGCGTCCCAAACCCCGCGCGAGCCTCTAGCGCAGCGCCCGACGAACTAACGCAATGCTCGGTGTGCCTGGTCAAAGAACTCACGCTCGTACACGCACGCCGACAGGTACGCCCGCGCCGCACGCACACGCTGAGCCGGTGAAGCCGCCTCAAACGCACGCTCCACCTCCGCGAGGCTACGCGCCACGTCGGCGGCGAACTCTTCGCCACCGTACATACTCAGCCACTCCGCGTACGGGTGGTCCGCATGATTCTGCGAGGAGAGCACAGCGCCCACCTCTTCGTACAGCCAGTAGCAGGGCAAGATAGCGGCGGCACCGACCACGTAATCATCACCAGCGGCGGAGGCACGCAGGAAATTCGTGTACCCCATCGTAATCGGCGAGGGCCCACCCAGACGCGCACGGTTCGCCAGCCAGCCCTCGTGCAGCTGCGATTCGGCGGCAATCGCCTCATGCGCACCGGCGGCCCAGTGCACCTGCGCCTCAGCGGCATCAGCACGTGCCGAGAGAGTCGCGAGCGCACGCGAATAGTCGCGCAGGTAAAGGGCGTCCTGGTCCAGGTAGAAGGCGAACAGGTCCTCGTCGAGGGTTCCGTCACCGAGGGCACGCACGAAGGGCAGGTCCAGGATCTGGTGCCAGGTTTCGCCACCGGCTGCCCAGAGGGCGGCGGTCCAGGGACCGGCGGGCTTTACGACGGCTTCACCGGCGGGCACGGGGCTGACCGGTAGCAGGCGCTCTGGGCTGGTGCCGTCCAGAGTATTGCCCTCAGAGTCGGTGGTGGCGAGCAGGTGATGCCACGGGTACGCGGAGGCGGCAGCCTCCAGACGGCGGGCACGGGCGGCGTGATCCACCGGGCCGTGGCCCTCACCGGAGCCGACCTGCAGACCGGCACCTGCGGCAATGGATTCGTGGAGCCAGCGGGTGCTCCACTGCAGGGCGCGGTGGGTGTCTTCGCTGGTCAGAACGCTCTGTTCTGCGGCTTCAGTGTGTTCTGCGGCTTCGGTGTGCTGGAGCAGCTCCACACCCAGGCGGGTTGCCAGCGAGGAGGACAGGGAGCATCCGGTGCCGTGCGTATTGCGGCTGTCCAGACGCGGGGTACGCACGTGCGCGCAGGTGCCGTCCGGGAAGACCGCGGTGTTACCGGCGTCCTGACCGCACAGGTGGCCGCCCTTCACAATCACGGTAGTTCCGGTCGCCGCCGCAAGGTTCGCTGCCTGCTCGTGCGCCTCATCGAAAGTCTGGGCGGGTTCCTTCTCACAGAGCACGGCGAGCTCCGGAATGTTCGGGGTAATCACATTCACGAGCGGCACGAGATCGCGCAGCGCCTGCTCCGCTTCCGCCTGCAGCAGGCGGTCACCGCTAGAAGCAATCATGACCGGGTCGAGCACGACCACGGGCACGGGGTGCTCGCTCAGCCAGGTGCGGACGGTGCGGATCGTGTCTGCGTCGCCGAGCATGCCGATTTTCACGGCGTCAACCGTGACGTCATCAAAAACGGCGGCAAGCTGCGCGGTCAAAAATTCCAGGGGCGGGGTGAATACTTCACGAACCCCGCACGTGTTTTGGGCGACCAGTGAGGTGGTCACGCACATGCCGTAACCGCCGGATGCGGCAATGGACTTGAGGTCCGCCTGAATACCCGCACCGCCGGAGGGGTCGGTTCCCGCAATGGAGAGAACCCTCGGTACCCGAGCTGTCTGGGGTGCCCGGGGGTTTCCGGAGGCGCTCACGCCGGGTACAGGGTTGGAGGGGTTGGTGGGTGCGCACGCGGGCGCAGTAGGCTGCTCTGCCATCATCGATAATCCCTTCGCTAGTTCGAACTAGAGCAGGTTCAATGGGTGATTCTCTCAGCCTTGAGTGTTCTTACGCCGTTTCGTGCGCCCGCTGTGCTGTAGCTCTTCGCTGTGCCGTAGCCCTTCGTTGGGCGGGTTAGCGGGTCGCGGGCGTCTCAAGGCACCCCATATCGCTCTGCCAGGTTATCACAATGATTCTTAGTAACTGAAAGTTTTGCGGGTGACAAGTGAATCTCTCCGAAATTTTCGTTTAAGTCTTGCGTTGCGGCGAGGGCTCCCCGCCGCCGATTTCAGCGCACCCTTGTGCGGAAACCACCCGTTAAACGAGTAGTGCCCGGCACCGCTTCACGCAGTGCCGGGCACTATCAGCCGGGCTTATCCTCAGAGCTTAGGTCAGGGCGAAAATCTCTGCCGGTGAACCCTCCGCAATGATCCTACCCTCGTGCAGCAGGACCGCACGGTCAGCCAGCGAGGCGATACGCGCATCGTGCGAAATGATCAGCACCGCACGGTTCGCCAGCACGGCGCTCAGGGACTCGGTTGCGTCCGCGAGCTCCAGCTGGGTGGTGGACTCGTCCAGAATCACGGCGTGCGGGTCAGCAAGCACAATACGTGCCAGTGCCAGCTGCTGAATCTGATCGCGAGTCAGCGGCGAATCCGCGCCGCTCACGACAGTATCCATGCCCTGCGGCAGGTCGCGCCACCAGCGGGCACCGATAGCGTCCAGCGCCTCGCGCATCTGCTCGACGGTTGCATCCGGCACGACCACCGTAAAGTTATCGGCGAGAGTACCGAAGAAGACGTGCGCTTCCTGGGTGCAGACCAGCAGGCGCGGGCGGCCGTCGGCGGCGGCATCGGTCGGGAAGTCGCCGTGACCGACCGGGCGACCCATCACGGTGATGGTGCCGTCCAGGGCGGTCAGCGAACCACCAATCAGACGAGCCAGGGTGGTCTTACCCGAACCGGAACGACCCACCAGGGCAAGCGCCTCACCGCGGCGAATCTTCAGGTTGATGCCTTCCAGAACGAGGGCGTCCGGCGAGTAGCCGTAGGAGACGTCGGTGCAGTCAATGGCGTACTCCGGGTTCTTCACGGCTTCATCAGACACGGCGGCGAACGCTTCGGCGCGGTGCTGTGCACGCGCCTCACGCTGCTTCTTCGCCAGGGAGACCACACCGAACACGCGGCCCATGTTCACGAGCATGATACGCAGGCTGCTGACGTGGTGGTTCAGCATGTCGGCGAGGGTTCGCAGGCTGAAAACCATGACCGAGGCGGTCGCTACGGCGCCCCAGCTTGCCCAGCCGAGAGCCACGCAGGCGGCACCCCAGAGCATGCACAGAACCGTGGGGATCCAGGCGTTGATAGCGTCCACGGTGAAGTACAGCTGGCGGATGCGCACCATGCCCAGCTGCGCGGCGAACTGGCGCTTGTTCTCGCCGGCGAAGGCGTCTTCACGGGCGGTATGAATGCCCAGCTCACGGATTGTGGAGGTGCCGCGAATGTTCTCGGTCAGCACGCTGTTGAGGTCGCTCACGCGCTCCTGGGCGGTCTGGTTGCGTGCCGCCATAAGCGGCAGCATCTTCGACATGATGAGGGCAAGACCGGCAATCATGGGTAGCATAATCAGACCCATTGCCGGGCTCACGAACGCCAGGGAGAGCGTGGAGATAATGAAGTACAGCAGCACGTAAATCGCGCCGAGCAGGTCCTCACTGACGGATTTTGCTGCCGAGGAGAGGTCGTCGGTCACGCGGGTGAGCAGGTCACCGCTACCGGCTTCTTCCACGGTGCGTGCGTCCAGGTCGAGGGTGCCGTCGAGGGTGTCCTGGTTGGCGTCACGGGTGACGAGCGCACCCAGTCGCGCCGCACTGTACGAGGAGACCATGAGGGTTATCGCCTGCACAATGAACGCCGCCAGAATAATCAGAATCGGCTGCCACGGGTAGCTGGCGAACTTACCCGCCACCACGTCGTCCACGGTGGCACCAATCTGCAGGGGCACCACCGCACCCATGAGGGTGCTGACCATGTAGATGACGAAGGTGTAGAGGGCTCGCCCCTTATGTGCCGCGAGGTAGTTCCACATGCGGCGTGCCACGTAGGCGGGGGTTTCGATGGGGAGTTGCTTTGCCATGCTAGTTCACCTCCTGATTCTGAGTGGTTGCGGGGGCTTCTGCCTGAGCGACGGGGTAGCCGTCGCGTTCCATGCGGCGAGTCGTCTCCGCGGTCGTGGAGACAACGTAGACCTGCTCCAAATCCTGCAGCAGGCCGGGGTAGCCGACGGGCAGGCGGTCGCTACCGATCTGGGTTTCCATCGCATCGTAGATGTAGCGCTGGCTGGGTTCGTCCACGGAGTTCAGCGGCTCGGTCAGGATGAGCACCTGCGCATCCTGTGCGAGTGCGCGGGCGAGTGCCAGACGCTGACGCTGACCACCGGAGAGGTTCGCGCCTTCGCTGGTGATGCGGGCGGCGAAGTAGTCTTCGGGGTTGCGTCCGCCCAGTCGGTAGGCGATTTCGCGGGAGTCGGTAATCTTCAGCAGTTCCTCATCCTTCGCCTGTGCCAGCTCCTCGTCGGGGTTCGGCACGGTGCCCAGGCGCAGGTGCTCCTGCAGGGTTCCGGCGAAAATCATGGGGTTGGGTTCGCTCAGCAGCACGCGGCGGCCGGAGGCGTCCTTGAGGTCCTCTCCCCCGCGTCGCAGGGTGCGGGCGAGCGCCTCGGCGTAGTCTTGCGCGGTGAGGTTGTAGTCGCGCGGGTTGACGTACACGATGCGCGGGTTGCTTGCACCGGCGGGGGCGACGGGGACGGGCACCTCGAGGGTGCTCGCCTCGACTGCCTGTTCGGCGCGTGCCAGCTGCGCCATTTCCTCGTCGGTGCGCGGGCTCTTCAGCACGCCCTGGCGTACGCCCGCGTGACCTTCGAGGCGGGCGACCTTGGCGAGCGCAATCTTGGCGTATCGCCATGCGGTGAGGAAGTTCTGGGTAATCCAGATGGGGCCGCCCATCATCGCGATAATGGAGGCGACGGTCACCAGGGACGCGGCAGGCGTGTCGGATACCCAGCGGCCGTTTTCGACGTGGCCGGTGAGGGCGAAGCCGATGCCGAGCAGGGTCACGGCGCCACCGAGCAGCGCGCGGATGAGGTACATCCAGCGGTGCGTCTTTTCGTAGCGCATGTAGCTGTCGAAAACTTCGTCGGTACCGCGGTGGTAGCGTTCACGCATCTGCTCTTCGGCACCGAGGCCGGCGATGGTGCGCAGGCCGGTGGCGATATCGGAGGCGCGTGAGGAGGCTTCACCGTCCTTTTCGCGGTATTCGCCAATCTTCGATTCGAGGAAGGTCGAGTACCAGGCGATCACGCCGACCACGATAATCGTGCCGATGAGGGTCACGATCGCGGTGACGGGGTTGATGAGCCAGAGCTGCACGGCACCGAGGGTCGCGATGATCATGGCGTTGACGAATAGCGGCAGTGAGAAGTAGACGTCCGTAATGCGGCGTACGTCTTTGTTCATGACGGTGACCGCTTCGCCGGAGTCTACGCCAGCGCGGGTGCGCCCCATGAGCCGGTTGATGTAGATGCGCCAGTCGCGGCCAAGTTCCGCGCTGAGGGTCATGGAGGTGCCCCAGCCGAAGAACTCGTTGATCACGATGAAGGTGATGGCTGCGACGACTACCCAGAACATGGGCCAGGCGTCGGGGGCTTTGCCGGCGATGTGCTGGTTGATGAATTGACCCACCATGACGGGGATAAGAATCGCACCGGTACCCGCGGTGGTTTCACCCAGGACGGGGATTGCCCAGCGGTGCCAGGGGTATTTGTATCCGGGTGCGGTGACGCGCAGGGCGAGGCGCTTTTTGAGGGCTTCCTCTTCTGCCTTGCGCTGTTCGCTACCGGTTACTTCCTGTGCAGCTTTTTTCTGCGCAGTTTTCTTCTGAGCGGCTTTTTCCTGCGTGGTTTTGTTATGCATGGATTCTTCATGCGTAGCTTCTTCACGCGCGGCGTTTTCTTGTGCCTTGTCAGCGTTGTATTCAGTCATTCAACGTCTCTCCTTTCTCTTACCCTATTCCTTTATCAATGTGGCACGCAACACTATTTACGCAATAGATGGGCGTGTCGTCATTTATGCAACGTATTTTGGGGTGTGTATCAGCCGCTCAACATACACCGACATCAATCGGCGGATTCTGCATCTACGCGGTAATCTATGCGGCTTGGAGGCCTACGTTTTCGACCTTCTGAGCACCAGGTTTTTGCACCACTGCACTTTTAGTGCTTTGTTCTACACTACACGAATTTGGGGAATTCCCGCGTTAGCGCGGCACCGCGCCTCCCGAACGCCCTATATACGCCCCGCGAAGGAACCGCGAACCACCCCGCAAAGATACAGCGAACACCCCGCAAACACTCCGTGAGTACCCGTTTGTTCCCTCGTAACGATAACGCCCCCGCGCCCGCGCTATTCCCGATAGACTGGAATCCTCATGAGTATTTTGAATTTTCTTTCTCCCTCGCTGGGTGAGAATCCCGGCGACTACAATCGACGCGATTTTAAGAGCAACCCCCTCACCGCCGAAGAAATCTATGAGGCGTTCACCGAGTGGATTTCGACCCGCGGTATGACCCTGTACCCCGCCCAGGACGAGGCCGTTCTGAGCATTGCCGCCGGACATAACGTGGTGCTGGCAACCCCGACCGGTTCCGGTAAGTCCACGGTGGCTGTTGCCGCGCATTTTACGGGCCTGGCGACCGGTCAGCGCTCCTACTACACCGCCCCCATTAAGGCGCTGGTATCTGAGAAGTTCTTTGACCTAATCAATATTTTTGGCGCCGAGAACGTGGGCATGATTACCGGCGACTCCGCCATTAATACGGAGGCGCCCATTATCTGCTGCACCGCGGAAATTCTCGCCAATATTGCCCTGCGCGAGGGTAAGGATGCGGACCTGTGCCAGGTCATCATGGACGAGTTCCACTTCTACTCTGACCCGCAGCGCGGCTGGGCGTGGCAGCTTCCCCTGCTGGAGCTTCCGCAGGCGCAGTTCCTGCTGATGAGCGCAACCCTGGGCGATACGACTCGCTTCCAGGAGGAGATGACGGCGCTGACCGGTCGTGAGAGCGACCTGGTGGCGCATTCTGAGCGTCCCATTCCGCTGCATTTCTACTACTCCACCACCCCGGTTCAGGAGACGGTGCAGGAGCTCGTGCAGACCAAGCAGACTCCGGTCTACATTGTGCACTTCTCGCAGAAGGCGGCGCTGGAGCAGGCGAACGCGCTGCTGTCGGTGGCTATTGCTTCGAAGGAAGATAAGGAACGCATCGCGGAGCTGATTGCGAAGTTCCGTTTCGGTCCGGGCTTCGGTAAGGCGCTGAATAAGCTGGTGCGTGCCGGTATCGGTATTCACCACGCGGGTATGCTGCCCAAGTACCGCCGCCTCGTGGAGCAGCTGGCTCAGGAGGGTCTGCTCAAGGTGATTTGCGGTACCGACACCCTGGGTGTGGGTATTAACGTGCCGATCCGTACCGTGCTGATTACGGCGCTGTCGAAGTTTGACGGTGCCCGTAGCCGCCGTCTGCGTGCCCGCGAGTTCCACCAGATCGCTGGACGCGCCGGCCGCGCCGGTTTTGATACCGCCGGCACCGTGGTGGTTCAGGCACCCGAGCACGATATTGAGAACGCTCGCCTGCTGGCTAAGGCTCAGGCGAAGTTCGGTGACGACACCAAGCGCATTAACCAGTCGCTGTCCTCCAAGCGTAAGAAGGCGCCGGAAGGGTTCGTTGGCTGGTCCGAGAAGACCTTCAAGCAACTGGTAGAAGCCGCCCCGGAGCCGCTGACCTCCTCCTTCGACATCACCCATTCGATGCTACTGAACCTGATGCACCGCCCGGAGAACCCGGTCATTGCCGCGTACCGCATCATTCAGGAGAACCACGAGAGCCCCGCGCGCCGCCGCGAGCTGCTGCGCAAGGCAATCGGCATCTACAAGGAGCTGCTGACCGGCGGCGTGATTGAGCGAACCAACACCCCGGACGAGCACGGCTCCTACCTGCGCCTGACCGAGGACCTGCAGGATAACTTTGCCCTGAACCAGCCACTGTCCGCTTTTGCGGTCGCCGCGCTGGAACTGCTCGACCCCGAATCCCCCAGCTACGCACTGGACGCGCTCTCCCTCATTGAGGCGACCCTGGATTCGCCGAACCAGGTGCTGTACGCGCAGGAACGCAAGGCGAAGAACGAACTGTCGGCACAGCTGAAGGCGGACGGTGTGGACTACACCGAACGCATGAACGAGCTGGACAAGGTCACCTACCCGCAGCCCCTGGCGGAGCTCATCGATCAGGCGTACACGACCTACAAGCAGTCCGCACCCTGGGTGGCTCGTTTTGAACCGCGCCCCAAGTCGATTGTGCGTGACATGTACGAACGCGCAATGGGCTTCAACGACTTCGTGCAGTTCTACTCGCTGGAACGCGCCGAGGGCGTGCTTCTGCGCTACCTTTCCGACGCGTACAAGGCACTGCGACACACCATCCCCGATTCTGCCGTGACTGACGAGCTCGACGACATCATCGAGTGGCTCGGCGAGCTGGTACGCCAGACCGACTCCTCCCTGGTGGACGAATGGGAGAAGCTGGCTGCCGGCGAAGACACCGCAACCATTGCGGCCGAGCACGCCTCCATCGAGGAGGAAGAGCCTCCCGCCGTGACGAAGAACCTGCGCGCTTTCCGCGTGATGGTGCGCAACGCCCTCTTCCGCCGTGTGGAGCTCTTCGCTGACGAGCGTGACCGCGCCCTGGGCGCCCTGGACGAGTGGTGCGGCTGG
This sequence comes from Rothia sp. HMSC072B04, assembly GCF_001813725.1. NCBI lineage: Bacteria > Bacillati > Actinomycetota > Actinomycetes > Micrococcales > Micrococcaceae > Rothia > Rothia sp. HMSC072B04. The sequence goes on from NZ_KV813812.1 coordinate 99,686, forward strand.
GATGCCGACCGCTGGGCGGACGCCATGGACGACTACTTCGACACCTACGACGACATCTACACGGACGCCGACGCGCGCTCGCCTCGCCTGGTCAGCATGGATGAGGACACCGCCGCGCATCCTGGCGTGTGGAAGGTTCAGCAGAGCTTCGCCGACCCCGAAGACAACTTCGACTTCGGTATTCGTGCCGAGGTTGATTTGGCGGCATCCGATGAGGCGGGTTACCCGGTGCTGAAGATTCTGAGCGTGGGCGAGTTCTAAGACTCCGATTGAGACTCCGCCCGAGGCTCTGCCACGATGTTGCCCATAGTGGGCTAGAATACAGAGTATCTATCTATTTGAATGAAAGAAGGTTCACCGTTGACCGTTTCTTCGCTTCCCAAGGTTGAGTACCGCAAGGGTTCGGTCGTCAAGCACGACGGCTACGAGATTACCGACCACTGGTTCCAGGTTCCCCTGACCCACGGTCTGATTTTCTCCAAGGGCAAGGATGCCGCTCTCTCCTCCCGTTTCGCGGACCAGACCATCACCGTGTTCGCCCGCGAGGTTGTGAGCACCAACGAGACTCTGACCGTTTCGGCTGATAAGCGTCCTTACATTGTGTACCTGCAGGGCGGCCCCGGTTTCGGTTCGCCGAAGACCGGCTCCATTGGCGGCTGGATTGCTGAGCTGGCGAAGACTCACCGCGTGATTCTTCTGGATCAGCGCGGTACCGGTATGTCTTCCCCGCTGTCTGCTCGCACCATCACCGCTGTGGGTGACGCGCAGGTTCAGGCTGAGTACACTGAGCTGTTCCGTGCGGACTCCATCATCGCTGACGCGGAGGCTGTCCGCGAGGTGCTGCTGGCTGACCGTGCCGACAAGCGCTGGTCCACCATTGGTCAGTCCTTCGGTGGCTTCCTGACCCTGTCCTACCTGTCGTTCGCACCGCAGTCGCTGCGTGACTGCCGCATCACCGCGGGCCTGGCGCCGATTCGCACCTCCGTGGACAACGTCTACCAGCACACCTTCGACCGCATGAAGGAACGTGTTGAGGAGTACTACAGCTGGTTCCCCGAGGACGCTGAGCTCGCTACCCGCATTGCTGAGCACCTGCGCACCCACAAGGAGTACCTGCCCACCGGTGAGCGTCTGACCGATCACCGCTTCCAGATGGCCGGCCATTTCCTGGGTGGCCGCTGGCGCGAGCGCGGTCTGCACTACTTCCTGGAGACCGCTTTCGCTGAGGGTAACGACCACCTGTCCGATCAGTTCCTGACCGCTATGGGTGCCGAGGTGACCTTCCAGGCGAACCCGCTGTACGCCCTGATGCACGAGACCATTTACGCTGACGGCCCCGCTGACGGCGTTCTGCCCGGCATCCCCGGCTACGAGCTGTCCCCCTCCCCCGCGCCGACCAACTGGTCTGCTGCTCGCGTGGCGGCTTCCCGCCCCGAGTTCGCACCGGATGCGGACCGTCTGCTCTTCACCGGCGAGCACATCTTCCCCTGGTACTACGAGGAGGATCCCTCGCTGCGTCCGCTGGCTGAGGTTGCGAACCTGCTGGCTGAGAAGAAGGACTGGGGTCGCCTGTACGACCACGCACAGCTGCACAAGAACGAGGTTCCCGTGGTGGCTGCGGCGTACAACCCGGACGTGTACGTGGACTTTGAGCACTCCATGGAGACCGCTCGCTGGGTCGGTAACACCCACGTGTGGACTTCGAAGACCCACCACCACGACGGTTTCGGTTCTGACTCGCTGACCATTCTGGGTCACCTGAAGAACATGCTGGCTGAGGTTCACAACCAGTAATTCTTCGCCGGGTAGTCATTCTGCCCCGGGTGCATCCCCGAATATATTTTGATATAGCTAAAGCCCCTCACCCCGGTTGATCCGGTGTGAGGGGCTTAGTGTTAGCACCAGCCTGGTGAGGCTACAAGCTCAGTAGCTCAAACTACTTCGAGGAGGAAGCGTGCGCATCCTGTGCGGTGCGGGCACGCATCACGAGGGCGTGGTATTCGTCTTCCTTCTCGATCAGCTCGTCACGCAGCTTATGCGGAATAGTCTTGAGCTTCTCGGTTTCCTGCTGCCAGCGGGCGGTGATGTCCGCACGCTCGGCGGCGGGTGCATCCTCGGGCAGTGCCAGGTACTTCTCGGAGAGCGCCTGAACACGCTGAATGGTCTGCAGTGCGCGGCCCTTGGGGCTGAGCAGCGAGGCAAGCACGGTAATAATCAGAACGCCCACGATGACCATCAGCGACATTTCGGTGCTGATTTCGACCACGTGCACGGGCTCGCCGTGGTTGATGAACGGCAGGTTGTTCTCGTGCATTGCGTGCAGGATGAGCTTCACACCAATGAATGCGAGGATGGTCGCCAGGCCGTAGGAGAGGTAGACGAGGCGGTCCAGCAGGCCGTCAATGAGGAAGTACAGCTGGCGCAGACCCATGAGGGAGAACGCGGTCGCGGTGAACACAATGTAGACGGACTGGGTGAGGCCGAAGATCGCGGGGATCGAGTCGAGCGCGAAGAGCAGGTCGGAACCGGCGATAGCGACCATGACGAGCATCATGGGGGTCATGACGCGCTTGCCGTTTTCGATGGTGAAGAGCTTGTCGCCATCGAAGTGGTCGCTGGTCTTCAGGTACTTCTTGGCGAGGCGGACCATGATGTTGTCTGCTTCGTCGTCGCCATCGCCCTCGGTGATTTCGTCCTTGAGCAGGTTACCTGCGGTCATGAGCAGGACCAGGCCGAAGATGTAGAACACCCAGGCGAAGGAGTTGATGATTGCTGCGCCGGCGAAGATGAAGGAGCCGCGCGCAAGGATCGCGAAGACGATACCGAAGAGCAGGACCTTCTGCTGATTCTCACGGGCGACACGGAAGGTGCCCATAATAATCATGAAGACGAAGAGGTTATCGACCGAGAGAGCTTCTTCGGTGATGTAGCCTGCATAGAATTCGGTGGCAGCGGAGGGGCCGTTCGTCACGAAAATATACAGACCAAACAGCATCGCGATGCCGATGTAGATACTCGACCAGATGGCCGCTTCCTTGACAGAGGGTTCGTGCGCCTTACGAACGTGGAACACGAAGTCGAAGGCCAACAGACCCGCGATGATGAGAATAGTAACCAACCATTGCAACCCGGTAACTTCCATGGGGAGCCTTTCTTGTGGTGTGCGTACAGGACCACAAGTCTCTCCCGCCGACCTGAATGGAGGTCGGCTCGATTCACCGGTTAGGCGCCTTCGGCTAACGTGCTGACGATGAGTCGATTGGTGGGATACTCCCTTGCTCGGTGAACGATTATACAGCAGGTTGAGGTTTTCGCACAGGAGCCCCTCCGGAGGATTTTTCAAGAGCGAAGCACGCCGAAACGCCGCATCCGGCGGGGTTATCCCATCGGATGCGGCGTTTCTGCGTGATGAATACGCGCTTGCCAGCTAGTGCTGTCTAGCTGGCACCGCTATGAGTTGGCGCTGTCTAGTTAGCACTGTCTAGTTGGCAACGGTGAAGCGGCGGCCCGCGTGCTTGGGCTCTTCTGCCTCATCAATCAGGGCGACCGCAAAGTCCTCGGCGCTAACGAACTCGCCTGCGGGGGTGTCCAGCGCGGTGTTGTACTTGCCGGTGCGCTCACCCGGTGCGATTTCGAACGCCGGCGAGAGCATGGTCCAGTTCAGGCCCTCGGATGCGCGGTACTCGTCGAGAATCTGGGCGAATGCCTTCGCCTCGGGCTTGTAATCTTCCGGGAAGCCTTCGCCATCAACAAAGCGGTTGCCGTTACCGTCCTCGAGGGAGCCAGCGCCACCAACGACCAGCAGGCGACCGGTGGGCGCCGCCACGATCAGTGCGCGGTGTGCGTCAATGATCGGCTGCGCGGAGGTGCCGCGACCGCCCGGGACGGCAACAATGGTGACGTCGTGGTTGTTGACGATGTCGACCAGTGCTGCGGTGTCTGCAAGGTCGATGCTGTGGGCGGTAGCGCCTTCGGGTGCCTTGCCGGAGCGGGTGTAGGCGTCGACCTGGTGGCCGCGGGAGATTGCTTCTGCTGCGGTGCGTGCGCCGACCATGCCGGTTGCGCCAATGATTGCGATGTTCATGAGGATTTTCTTTCGGGTAGGTCTTCTGTAGTTTTTCTTGCGGTGTTCCGCGTGATGGTTTTATAGTATCTATTAGAAACTGGGTACCTCAAGGTAACTATTTGGGGTGTATCGAAAATATTTAAAAATATTTTTCGCACCCCTCACCGCCCCATAACAGCCCCTCAGCAGATTGAAAAGACAGCAGCTATGACCACCACGCTCACCTCCCCCACACGAGAAACCACAGACACACGAGAAACCATAGAAGCCGCCCGCACCCCGCAGGACGACCTGCCCGCCAATATTCTCGCCAGCGCCTGCCCCTCCCGCACCGTGATGCGCCACCTCACCGACCGGTGGACCCCGCTCATTGTTGCGGCGCTCTCCGAGCAGCCCGTCGCCCGCTTCGGTGAGCTCAAGGCGATGATTCAGGGCGTCTCCCCCAAGGTCCTGACCCAGACCCTGCGCTCTATGGAACGCGACGGCCTGGTGGAACGCCGGGTCACCGCGTCCATTCCGCCGCGTGTGGACTACGAACTGACCGCGCTCGGTACGACCCTCATTGAGCCGATGACCGCCCTGCGTCACTGGGCGCAGGACAATATGCAGGCGGTACTCGAATCCCGCGAGCGCTACGACGCCGCCGCACTAGAGAGCGGCGACGCGTAAAAAAGGCACTCTGAACAACCTCCAGATAAAGCAGTAGCCCTCCCCGTGAACTATTACGGGGAGGGCTACTTTTATATTTCATTCAATGAGGATATTCAGTTAGGAAACCATGTTGAAGGTCGGCGGGGTGAAAGCAATCGCGTTCACCTGCTTGTTCGTATCAAGCGTGCCGTTCTCCTGAATCGTCGGGACGGTAATAACCACCTCGAACTGGTACATGCCTTCCATGAGCGTATTGCCACGCAACGCAAAACGCGCAGAGACACCGGTCGCCTGATCGTTCACGCTCGACGCAAACGGGATGACCTGACCCTGAACGGTCTGAGTCTTACCGTTGCGGGTCATGACGGTTGCCACGCCGGTCGGGTCAGTCGTGAAGACCTGACGGTCAATGATTTCACCCTCGGGCGAGAAGAGATAAATGTCCATGGACGGGTGCAGGTGCGTGGTGCCGGCCGTCGCCTCCACCGCGGAGACGTTGTAGGTCATCACGAACTCACCGCAGTTCAGGTTGAGGTCGCCCTCGGGGCCGTGAGTCGCCTCGTACACGGACATGAGGCGGATCGTTGCGGGGTTCGGGGAGGTTGCATTCTCCATGGACCACCACGCCTGACCGGTCACCGGCGCAGTCACGGGCTTGTTCTTGGTGCGCGACTGCAGGGCGCCGCTGGCGGGGTTGGTGATCATCCAGCCGCCGACCTGGGTGAAGTCCGGGCCCTTAACCGTCTTGCAATCATCAGCCGAGGCTGCGAATGCGGGCACCGCCGTAGAGGCGGCAATAGCGGGCACAGCCCAGAGCGCGCCGCGGGTGAGGTTGCGGCGGGTAACGGAACGAGCTCCCGTAGTGTGTTCGTCTGAAGAGTTATGAGAAATAGTCACAGATTTTTCTTTATCGTTCGGAAGCATCAAGGTTTTATTTGACACGTAAAACACCTTGATAGTGTACAGCATGTATCTGCACTCAGTAGAACTTCATGAACAATGAGTTACCTCATGGCGAAAAACCCACGTCGGCCCCTAAACGCCGGGCTTAGAACACCGGGTTTAGGCGTGACCCGCCTCCTTCATCAGGCGTAGCTCCTTCTTCAAATCGGCAAGCTCATCACGCAGACGCGCCGCCAACTCAAATTGCAGGTTCTCCGCCGCCACGCGCATCTGCTCGTTCATCTGCTCAATCAAATCCAGCAGGTCCTCGGCGGGTGCCGCCGCCAGACCGTCGGCACGAACGCGCGCCTCCGCACGGGCGAGAAGCTCCTCCGACTCCGGGGTGCTCGTGGCAATCTTCGACGAGGTCGCAGAACCGGTCTTCGCCCCCGCACTCACCGTGCGGGCACCCTTCTTACCGCTCTTACGCTGCTGCAGAAGCTCGCGGGTATCCTCTTCCTCGCGGGCAAGAACATCCGTAATATCGGCAATCTTCTTACGCAGCGGCTGCGGGTCAATGCCGTGCTCGTGGTTGTACGCCTGCTGAATCTCGCGGCGGCGGTTCGTCTCATCAATCGCCACGCGCATAGAATCCGTAATCTTATCGGCGTACATGTGCACCTGACCGGACACGTTACGCGCCGCACGACCAATGGTCTGAATCAGCGAAGTGGTCGAACGCAGGAAGCCTTCCTTATCGGCATCCAGAATCGCAACCAGGGACACTTCGGGCAGGTCAAGGCCCTCACGCAGCAGGTTAATACCGACCAGCACGTCAAAGGTGCCCAGGCGCAGCTCACGCAGAAGCTCCACACGGCGCAGGGTGTCCACGTCAGAGTGCAGGTACTGCACCTTCACTCCGTGCTGCAACAGGTATTCGGTTAAATCCTCCGCCATGCGCTTGGTGAGGGTCGTGACCAGCACGCGCTCGTCGCGCTCCACGCGCACGCGAATCTCCTCGAGCAGGTCATCAATCTGCCCCTTGGTCGGCTTGACCACGATTTCCGGGTCAATCAGGCCGGTGGGTCGAATGATCTGCTCCACATAACCATCAGCCTGCGATAGCTCATACTTGCCGGGGGTCGCCGAGAGGTAAATCGTCTGACCGATACGCTCCAGGAACTCCTCCCACTTCAGCGGGCGGTTATCCATCGCCGACGGCAGACGGAAACCGTGCTCCACGAGGGTGCGCTTACGGGACATATCGCCCTCATACATGGCACCAATCTGCGGGACCGTCACGTGCGACTCGTCAATAATCAGCAGGAAATCATCCGGGAAATAATCCAGCAGACAGTTCGGGGCGCTACCGGCGGCACGACCGTCAATATGGCGCGAGTAGTTCTCAATGCCATTGCAGAAGCCCATCTGCTCCATCATTTCCAGGTCGTAGGTGGTGCGCATGCGCAGACGCTGCGCCTCCAGCAGCTTGCCCTGGGATTCGAGGGTCTGCAGGCGCTCGCGCAGCTCATCCTCGATGGAGGTAATAGCCTTCGCCATGCGCTCCGGGCCAGCAACGTAGTGGCTTGCGGGGAAGACATACATTTCTTCTTCCTCGCGAATTACCTCGCCGGTCAGCGGGTGCAGGGTGTAAATCGCCTCAATCTCATCACCGAAGAACTCAACGCGGATCGCGTTCTCCTCGTACATGGGGATGATTTCGACGGTATCGCCGCGCACACGGAACGTGCCGCGGTGAAAGTCCATGTCGTTACGCGCGTACTGCATCGCCACGAACTGGCGCAGCAGCTCGTCGCGGTCAATCTCCTCACCGCGACGCAGAGTCACCATCTGCTTAATGTACTCCTCGGGCGTGCCCAGACCGTAAATGCAGGACACGGTCGCAACCACCACCACGTCTCGGCGAGTCAGCAGGGAGTTCGTCGCCGAGTGGCGCAGACGCTCCACCTCCTCGTTGATGGAGGAGTCCTTCTCAATGAACGTATCGGTCTGCGGCACGTACGCCTCAGGCTGGTAGTAGTCGTAGTAGGAGACGAAATACTCCACCGCATTATTCGGCAGCAGCTCGCGCAGCTCATTCGCCAGCTGCGCCGCCAGAGTCTTATTCTGCACGAGCACCAGAGTCGGACGCTGCACCGCCTCAATCAGCCAGGCTGCGGTCGCGGACTTACCGGTACCGGTAGCGCCCATCAGCACGATGTCCTTCTCACCGTTCTGCACACGCTCGGTGAGCTCGGCGATAGCCTTTGGCTGGTCACCGGCAGGCTGGAAGGGGCTGACCACTTCAAAGGGGGCGACGATGCGGTTAATTTCGGGTGCGTAGCTCATGTATCCATCCTAGGGGAAAGCCGCCCAATACGCCCCAGGATTGGTCGCCCTTTTCTGCTGGCGCAATATAATCACGCGCAATGCGCTCGCAATACCCTCAGCCCACCGGTGGCTACGCGCCAGTGGGGCACCTCGTCGATAAGAATTTAGCGCACCTCCACGGTCGCTCCGGCGAGGCTCATCAGCGCCCGGTTCGTCAGCGGAAGGTACCCGTTCAGGGCGCTCAAAATCAGCTGCATGGTGCGCTCTTCATCCTCCACGCTCAGCCCGCGCGGAATACCCACACCCGGCACGCAGATGCGCTGCTTATACAGGTCAATCACCGCGCACACGGTGCGGTTCGGCACACCCAACACCGGCAACATGCCGCGGTGATTGATGGTGCGCAGACCCTTACCGACCACGGCAGCGGTACGGATATCCGGGCGGGCACTCCTCACGAACCGGGAGGCGCCCGCACCGTTCGCAAAAGCGGCAGGGTCGGGAATACTATTCGGTACCGCGCTCTTCTCGTTCAGCACAGACAGCAGCGGCTCCCCCACCGCGGCGGTGACCGCCACGTAGCGTACCTGCCGGTCCATGGCGTTGAGGAAGTCCAGTTCCGCGTACTCCTCCACACGGTAGTTCTCGACCAGACCGGCTTCGCCCGACCCGGTTTCTTCCACAGTGCGGGTGATGACTTCTTCATCGTAGAAGCTTGCCACGCACACCTGCGGGGCGCCGCGCTCAATGCGGGCGCGGCACTGATAGTCGTCGTCGAGCAGCCAGAGGGATAGCTCGTAGCCATCGGGTACATCACGCACACCGGTCGCGAGTAGCACCTCGCTGCCGTCCAGGGAGAACGGCTCCCAGCCAGCCGGTTCGAAAGCGTTGAGTGCACCGTCCAGGGCGGGGTTGCAGGATCCGAGGCTCGGCGCCTGATCAGCCGGGGTGAACGCCTCGGTGGAGGGCATGGCGATGGTGAGCCCGCGCATCCTGCCTGCGAGGCAGAGTTCAATCGCCATGAGCAGGTGACCCGCGCCTTCGCGGCTGAGCGCGGGGCTCTGCACCAGGTGCGCCACACCGGAGTTGTCCAGGCTGAGGTGTTCGCCAACTCCGCGGGCGGCGTTGGAGTAGCGGTTGTGCAGGCGCACCAGCTCGTCAATGGGCAGGGCGCGGCCCACGGCGCCGAACGCCTGAGCGATAGCGTGAACGTGTTCGGGGAAGACGCGGCAGAGTCTGCCGAGCTGACGGGCAAACTCCGCCGGACGCTGCGTGAGCACGCCCAGGAGGGTGCCGAGGTTCTGCTGGCGGTAGGCGTTGAGTAGCTGGGCGACGGTGGCGGGTTCAAGCTGCTCGGCAGTGCCCATCTTGGGGAGGCGCGCTCCCTGCCGGTTGAGGGTTGCGGTGGTGCCGCGGCTGCCCGCGGACTGCTCTGATGAGTTTTTGCCTGCTTGTTCGTCTACTTGTTGATAGTAGGTTCCCGACTGCGTCACGTTTTCACGACCTTGCGCTCTTCAGAGCGTTCGTTAGCTGATTCTTCGTAAGGTGACGGGCGGGGCTCAGCGCCTACCGGCAGATGGTTCGTGCACACACTCGACCGTCTGCCGAATCGTATAGTACCGGCATACAGCTGTGCCTCGTTCCTTGAGCAACTAAGCTATAGCTTCAAGACGTCAGCATCAGGACCTCAGCGCTGAGATAGTACCCAGTTCTCAGCACTGAGATGTCAGCGTTGAGCCCTGCCCGTCAGTGCGGGCGCATGCGTTCCCTCGTGGAGGCGCCGGACTGGGTTACCGCTGGTGACGAACCCGTTGCCCGTGCCGTGGAGGGGCGTGTGCGTTCCGCAACGCTTTTTAGGCTATCAGCTTTAGCAGGCAATTACTAGGGCTAGAGTAACTATTAACTAAGGTTGGACTACCTTTTGGGTTTTGAGGGCTTTACGCAGGCGCTTTAGCCCCGAAATCTAGGACTGGAAATCTAGCCCAGAAATCTAAGACCGGGAATCTAGAGGCCGGTAACCTAGACCGGCAAATCCACCCACTGCGTGTCCCCCCAGGTCACGCTCGCCGCACCGGAACTCAAGCTCACCACCAGCTCCTCGGCACGCGCCAGCTCCTCCGGGCGGTCAAACACACCCAGGGAAATCGTGGCCCCCTCCGCACCATACTCAGTACCCAGAACGTTCAGACCGGCGGCACGAATCTCATTCTCCAGGCGGCCAGCATCCGCATGCGAACTGGGCACCTTACCCACGCGCAGACGCTCACGCGAATCGAATAGCGCGCCATCCAGGGTCTGCACCACCGAATCAGTGTAGGCACGCACCAGACCGCCCGCGCCGAGCTTAATGCCACCGAAATAGCGCACGACCACCGCAACCACATCCGACAGGTCAGTGGTGCCGTCCTCGCGGGTCTGACGCGCCAGCAACGCCTGCATCATCGGCACACCGGCGGTACCGGCGGGCTCACCATCATCGGAGGAACGCTGAATATCGCGGTCAGCACCAATAATGAACGCCGAACACACGTGGCGGGCATCGTGGTAGGTCTTGCGCACCGACTCAATGTAGGCGCGCGCCTCCTCGACGGTGCTCACGCGCTTGATGTGGCCAATAAATTCGCTACGCTTAATTTCGAGGAGGCTCTCATAGGGCTCATCGCCGCGCGGCACAAGGTAGCGGTTGGCGCGGGTTTCTTCCTGCATGTGTCCTCCTCTAATCAGTACCTATCTATTGTGGCACAGCCCGTCAGGAGCACCGTCCATGTCCCAGTCTTCTTCCCCCGCGCCTACTGCCCTGCGCCGTTACGCTCTCACTGGCGGTATCGGTAGCGGTAAGAGCACCATCGCCTCCCTTTTCGTGGAGCAGGGCGCATTCCTGGTGGATGCGGACGCTATCTCCCGCTCCCTCATGGAGCCCGGCGAGGCGGTGCTCGCCCGCACGGTCGCGGAGTTCGGTGAGCATCTGCTCGATGAGGACGGCCGCCTCAACCGCCCCGCCCTGGCGCGTATCGTGTTCAATGATGAGCAGGCGCGCCTGCGCCTGAACTCAATCGTGCATCCGGCCATTCGTGAGCGTGCCGCACAGCTGGTGGAGCAGGCGCAGTCCGAACCCGGTTTTAGCGGCGTGGTGCTGGAGGATATTCCTCTGCTCGTGGAGACCGGCGACCCGTCCGCTTTTGAGGGCGTGGTCGTGGTGCGCACTCCCCTGGCGACTCGCCTGCAGCGCCTCGTATCTTCACGCGGCATGAGTGAGGAGGATGCGCGCGCCCGCATCGCCGCGCAGGCAACCGACGAGCAGCGTGAGGCGGTCGCAACCTGGATTATCGATAATGGCGGCTCGCTGGAGGAAACCGCCGAGCAGGTGCGCGCCGTCTGGGAGCAGATGACCGCCGCCTAAAATCCTCCCCAGCAACACGGGGCGCAGCAATACAGAGCACAGCAACACCGGGCACGTACCCCGGCTCCCAACGTCCCCCAACCCCGACTCACCCGGCCCCCAATAACGCAAAGAACCCCCTCACCTCCCAAACGGGAGGTGAGGGGGTTCCTCTGCTCTAGGCACCCCACGCGGGGGTTACCTATCGGCTATTACGCCTGATGAGTGCTCATCTGAGCGGCAGATTAGTTGCCGGTCAGCTTCTTGCGGAGCTCAGCCAGTGCCTCATCCGATGCGAGGGTACCTGCGGAAGCGGGCTCCTCGGAGGAGTAGGAGGTCGGTGCGGGCTCAGCTGCTGCGGGAGCTGCTGCTGCAGCCTCTGCGTCAGCCTCGAGAGCCTTAGCAACCTGAACCTTGTGAGCCTCGAAGCGAGCCTGTGCCTCTGCGTACTGTGCTTCCCAAGCCTCGCGCTGTGCGTCGAAGCCTTCCAGCCACTCGTTAGCCTCGGGGTCGAAGCCCTCGGGGTACTTGTAGTTGCCAGCCTCGTCGTACTCTGCAGCCATGCCGTACAGAGCGGGGTCAAACTCGGTAGCGTTGGGGTCAACGCCCTCGTTTGCCTGCTTGAGGGACAGGGAGATGCGGCGGCGGTCCATGTCGATGTCGATGATCTTAACGAAGACCTCTTCACCAACGGAGACGACCTGCTCAGCCAGGTCAACGTGGCGGGTTGCCAGCTCGGAGATGTGGACGAGGCCCTCGATGCCGTCCTCAACGCGCACGAATGCACCGAAGGGAACGAGCTTGGTGACCTTGCCGGGAACAATCTGACCCAGAGCGTGGGTGCGAGCAAATGCCTGCCACGGATCTTCCTGGGTTGCCTTGAGGGACAGGGACACGCGCTCGCGGTCCAGGTCCACCTCGAGAACCTCGACGGTAACGGGCTGGCCAACCTCGACAACCTCGGACGGGTGGTCGATGTGCTTCCAGGACAGCTCGGAAACGTGAACCAGACCGTCCACGCCACCCAGGTCCACGAATGCACCGAAGTTGACGATGGAGGAGACAACGCCCTCGCGGACCTGACCCTTCTCCAGCTCGTTGAGGAAGGAGGAGCGAACAGCGGACTGAGTCTCTTCCAGGTATGCACGGCGGGACAGAACAACGTTGTTGCGGTTCTTGTCCAGCTCGATGATCTTAGCTTCGATCTGCTGACCGATGTAAGGTGCGAGGTCGCGGACGCGGCGCATCTCAACGAGGGATGCGGGCAGGAAGCCACGCAGACCGATGTCGAGGATAAGGCCACCCTTGACAACCTCGATAACGGTACCGGTAACGACGCCGTCGTTTTCCTTGACCTTCTCGATGTCGCCCCATGCACGCTCGTACTGTGCGCGCTTCTTGGAGAGGATCAGGCGACCTTCCTTGTCCTCCTTGGTGAGGACGAGTGCCTCAACCTCGGAGCCGAGCTCGACAACCTCAGAGGGGTCGATGTCGTGCTTGATGGACAGCTCGCGGGAGGGGATGACGCCTTCGGTCTTGTAACCGATGTCGAGCAGAACCTCATCGTGGTCGATCTTAACGACCTGGCCGGAGACGAGATCGCCGTCGTTGAAGACCTTGATGGTCTTCTCGACTGCCTCGAGGAATGCCTGCTCGTCGCCGATGTCGTTGATTGCGACCTGAGGGATGTTGGTGCTCATGTAGTGAGGGCTCCAATTGGATTTCTAATAGGTCGACGCTACCGGTTCACCGCTCAACACCCCCGGGTGGAGGCGCCGACCGGCTCACTTTTTCACCCCGGCGCGCACGGCATAGGGCCGATAACGCCTTTGAACGGGGTGAGGAAACGTCGAGCTGACGGATACTTACAATGTGTACCACCCACCGGAAGCAGATGCTCTCAGCAGGGTGCACGAGCAGTCCGTGCCCGTTTTCTCCCCGTTTTCTTAAGGAGAACTTAAGGAGAAAAAGAGCATAGAAAACCCGTACGTTGGTACACGCGATTAATAGTGTACGGGAATCCCGGGCGTGTCGTCAATGGTTACGCGCCCGGTTTTGCTCCCCTATTTTGCAGGTAGGACGGAGACGACTCGCGGGACGGTGCTCGTCCTCGTTCCTCTCAACCTGGGAAGGGCGGGGCGCCGCATATTTCCTCCGCGCC